>CAIQBN010000460.1 GCA_903870065.1 uncultured beta proteobacterium
GCATCAAGTGCCAAGATTGGATTTGGAAGTCAATCTGAAACCTTTGGAAGGAGAAGTCCCATGAGCGAGATTACACGAGTTGGAGTGGATTTGGCAAAGAACGTCATCCAGGTTCATGCCGTCGATGCGGTTGGCAAAGTAATTACCAACAAAGCCTTGCAGCGTGACAAGTTCATGCTCTGGTGTGCTCAGCTACCGGTGGACTGCCTGATTGCCATGGAAGCCAGCTCCAGCGCGCACCACTGGGCCCGCAAGCTGGTCGCCTTGGGACTGGATGCCCGCATCATTGCCGCCCATCTGGTGCAGCCCTACCGACTGCAAGGTAAAAGTGGCAAGAACGACGCCAATGATGCATCTGCCATTTGCGAAGCAGCGTCGCGTCCAACTATGCGCTTTGTTGCCATCAAGACCGTCGCCCAGCAAGGCATGCTCAGCGTTCACCGTCTGCGTGAAGGTTTGAAAGAAGAGCGCACGGCCTGCACCAACCGCATCCGCGGCATCCTGGCCGAGTTTGGCTTGGTGTTTGCCCAAAGCTCCAAGGTGCTGCGTGAGAACTTGAGCACCGTGATTGAAGATGCCAGCAACGAGCTCGCTGGTATAGCCCGCCTGGTCATTGAACGAGCGAAATCACAGTGGGATGAACTTGAAGCACACATCGCGTGGTGTGACCAACGCATTGCAGCGCATATCAAGCAAGACGAGCATGCAAAACAGGCCACCCAGCTCCTGGGCGTGGGTCCGGTGACGGCGTCGGCTGTAGTGGCCACCGTAGGCGACTTCAAGCAATTCAAGAATGGTGCGCAGTTTGGGGCCTGGCTGGGGCTGGTGCCCAAACAGAACTCCAGCGGGGGCAAGAACAATCTGGGCTCCATCACCAAGCGCGGTGACATGTATGTGCGCATGCTGCTGATCCAGGGTGCCAAGGCGGCGGTGCAAACGGCACACCGCAGAGACGATCCGATCTCCAAATGGGCACACCATTTGCGCGAGAAGTCGGGCTGGCAGAAAGCAGTGGTGGCATTGGCCAACAAGAACGCACGCATTCTGTGGGCCATGTTTGCTCGGGGCAAGTCCTTTGATGCGCACCACGTGAGTGTGAAGCCAGTAGTCCCTCAGGCTGCGATGTTCGCGGCCTGAGGACACCCTGAAGAAAATTATCGTTAGGTTTCTTGCAAGACGTAAAAGAGAAGATGCAGTGAACAGGTCAGACCGGCAGCAGGCAAACTCGACTAGCCCCCTGTTGCGCAGCACTTGCAGCGCAACGATCCACGAATGGAGTCCTGCTGAGCGGTACGTATCTGGGTCCGCACTGGAAATTCAGTGCAACAAGACCGTCTGTAGATGTGCAGTCTGTTCCTCGTTTTATCGCAGCTTCAATTTACGCCAAAACAAGAAATACCGTTACCAATGAAGAAATACCGATGCCGTTGCTTGACTTGCAGGGAAGTCCCTGTAGGGGGCTAGAGGCACTTTTTATGCCCAACTATCGAGTGTAGCAAGGTCGCGCCAGGTAAGAATTCCCGGCGTCGGGCGACTAACTTTGCACATGCTGCACTACTTTTTCTCCCTGCCTCTGGCACTCCTGTGCGTCTTACAGCCTGTCGCCTCACAGGCCAGCGCTTTGACGCTGACAACGGCCGCGCCTGCCTGTGGCATCGCTACCGTGCAGCCGATTGCGTCGCCAACAGCGGCGCAACACAGGCTGGCGCAAAGCCAGGCGGTCGCCGGGGTACGTGACATTGCCTGGGTCTGGCTGGGTTCGCCCACGTCCAGCTACCCGCATGCAGCTCTGGGGTCGGCGCAGCATGCCGCCAGCCTGCATGTGGTTGCTGCCCAGGCCAATGCGCTACCCCAAACCTACACGCTGCCGGTGCATCGTGTGTTTGAGGACCGTGTGCCCCGGTTGGTCGACCTGGACGGCGATGGGCGCGATGAAATCATCCTGGTCGAGGCCGATGCCCTGCAAGGCGCGGCACTGGTGGTCTATGGGTTACGCGACGGCGCAATCGTTGAACTGGCGCGTGGCCCGCATGCGGGATCGACCTTTCGCTGGCTCAACCCGGTGGGCGTGGCCGATTTCGACGGCGAC
>CAIQBN010000461.1 GCA_903870065.1 uncultured beta proteobacterium
GTCAGTCTCTTCTACATTCAGACCGCTGGAGGGCTCATCGAGCAAGAGTAGCCGGGGCTCGGTGCACAGTGCACGCGCCAACTCAACCACCTTGCGAACACCATAGGGCAGTCCGGCCACAAACGCATCACGGTGGTGCTGCAGGCCCAGGAAATCAATGATTTCTTCCGCCTTTTCACGGGCTTTGATTTCGGCATCCCGAACGGAGCGCGTAAAAAACAGGTCTTGCCACAGCGCGGTTGACCGGTGGGTGTGACGTCCAATGAGCAAGTTGTGCAAAACGGAGGCGTGTTCGAATAGCTCAATATTCTGGAATGTGCGGGCAATACCGAGCGATGCAACGTTTTGAGGGGGTTGTTGCGTCAGTGCCAGCATGCCATCGGGACCACGGTACTCGATTTCGCCCGCGGTTGGGGTGTAGATGCGGCTTATCAGGTTGAAGACGGTGGTCTTGCCCGCACCATTGGGGCCGATCAGCGTAAAAACTTCGCCCTGCTTGACGTCAAAACTCACGTTATTGACCGCCAGCACGCCGCCGAAGCGCACACTCAACTTCTTTGCAGATAAAAGTATTTCAGTCATATATTGAACGCCTCGGCGCGGCCTTACGACGTTCGAATACGCCCCAAGGCGTGAGGCGCATCATTTGAGCCGATCCGATTTCTGGAAAGACTTTTGCCGCTTGAACATGCCTTTGCGGTAAAAAGGAAACATCTGTAAATAGGTGCGAACCTTTAGCCAGCGTCCATACAGCCCCAAGGGTTCAAACAGCACAAATGCAATGAGTACCACCCCGTAGACCAACCCTTGCAGGCCTGGCGCCTGTCCTACCGCGGCTGGCAAATAGTCTTTCACCATGGCGATGATCTGCGGCATCGTAATAAGGAAAATGGCTCCCAGGAAAGCCCCATGCACCGAGCCAACGCCGCCAATCACGATCATCAGCAGCAAATCAATTGACTGCAAAATGTTGAACTGGTCTGGCGAAATGAACTGCAAGTTGTGTGCATACAGCGCCCCCGCAACGCCGGCCAGTGCCGCCGACAGGGCAAAGGACAGTGTTTTGTAATACGCCAGGTGGATGCCCATGCTTTGTGCCGAAATTTCAGAGTCGCGGATGGCAACAAATGCCCGTCCTGTCGGAGAGCGCAGCAAATTCAAAATGCCCAGCGTGGCGGCCACCGTGATTGCCAGGCACAAGAAGTAAAACGCCGAGCCGCTTTCCAGAACCCAGCCAAAAATATTGGGCTTTTTGATGTGTATGCCGGCGTTTCCGCCAGTAACTGACTCCCATCGCGCCAATACTTCTTCCACGATGAATCCGAACGACAGGGTTGCAATGCCCAAATAAATGCCCTTGACGCGCAGCGCAGGCAGGCCGACAACCAGCCCCACGGCGCCTGCCAATCCGGCTGCGCAGGCCAGGGCAATGGGAAAGGGCACGCCCAGATTGGTCAATACGGCATGGGTGTATGCGCCTACACCCAGGAATGCAGCGTGCCCCATGGAAAAGAGCCCGGTAAATCCGGCCAGCAGCATCAGTCCAAGGCCGGCGATCGAGTAGATCAGTACCAGCGTGAGTTGCGCCAGCCAGTACTCTGCAAACAGCAGAGGCGCGGACAGCAGCAACAGCATCAGCACACCGTACCAGAATATGTGGCCACCATGCTTGGCCAGCTTGATGTCTTGCGCGTAATCGGTCTTGAAAATAAAGCGCATGTTAGAGAGCCCCCCGAAGCGCCTTTGGCGCCTCCCCTTCAGCGGGCGCTACCAGCGGCCGGGCAAAGCCGGTTCCGCGGTAGCCCTGGCAGACTGCACGTCGTACGCCGCAGTGTTCCTGCCTCATACTTTTTTCCTTAGTTTTTCACCGAAAAGGCCGTTAGGCTTGACCATCAGCATGACTAGCACCACCACATAGGCGGCGGTGTCCTTGAAGCCGTCAGGCAAATAGAAGCCGGAAAGCGATTCGACAATGCCGATGAGCAGGCCGCCCACAATGGCGCCGGGCAAACTGCCAAAGCCGCCGACCACCGCAGCTGGAAAAGCCTTGAGTCCGATGAAGCCCATGTTGGCATGGACAAATGTAATGGGCGCCAGCAACAAACCGGCGACGGCCGCCACCGCAGCTGCGAGGCCCCAGGCAATGCCGTTGAGACGCTGCACCGGAATGCCCATGTAATAGGCCGCGAGCTGATTTTGCGAGGCGGCCTGCATTGCAATGCCCAGCTTGCTGTAACGAAATAGTGCAAACAACAGCACGCATAAAGCCGCCGTTGCGCCAATGACGGCCATGTGTTCGACGTTGAGCACCAGGCCGGACACATTCCATATTTCGTCCTTGTAGGGCACGGGCAGTGCCTGGGTATCGGTTCCAATGCCCGGAAGCATGGTGATGAGTCCGCGTGCAACATACCCAATGCCAATGGTCAGCATCACGACCGAAAACGCGGGCTGGCCCAAAATCGGACGGATCACGATGCGCTCCAGGACCACACCAAACACCGCCATGGCGGCAATCGCACTCAGGATAGACAGCCAGTACGGAAAGCCTAGCATCGTCATGCCCACCAAGCCGCCAAACGCGCCCAGCATCATCAGTTCGCCCTGGGCAAAACTGACGGTTTCTGTGGCTTTGTAGATCAGCACGAAGCCTAGCGCGATCAGCCCGTAGATGCACCCTTGTGCAATCCCGCTGATCACCAATTGAAGAAGCAGCACTTTGTCTCCCGACTATTTTTTGGTTTCCCGTTATAGCCGCTCAAGTCCGATTCGCCGATAGGGTTGTCACTGATGCGCTTGTCGCGGCAGAGACTTCGGCATGCAATTCAGCAAGGGCGAGTAGAAACCCGAATGCAGCACCAAGCCGCACGACGTACTGCTGCGCGCTACATTTAATATTATTGGCTATTAGCCCTCGTCAATGCTACGTGAGTAGCTATAAAAATAGTAGCTTTTGACTGGCACTGTCAGTGCGGCCTGGGAATTTCCCGGGGTTTGCCGTCGTCGTCAATGGCGACGTATGTCACGGATGCCTCAGTTACTTTGATGTACTGCCCCTGGCTGCGGTACCGCTCCGCGTAAACCCCCACCTTCACCGTAATTGAGGTGCGACCGATGCGGCTGACTTTTGAGAAAAAGGACAGGATGTCCCCTACACGCACCGGGTGCTTGAAGATGAACTCGTTGACTGCCACCGTGGCCATGCGGCCTTGGGTATAACGTGCCGGCAAAACAGAGCCAGCCAGATCCACCTGTGCCATAACCCAGCCGCCAAAAATGTCTCCATTGGCGTTGCAGTCCGCAGGCATTGGAATCACCTTGAGAACGAGCTCCTCATCCGTGGGTAATTGGATGCTGCTGGGGCTTGTATTTGTAGACATGGGCACAATCCTATATTGAAGTCCAAGAATACCCCACATGCGCTCCCACGGCCACCTCTCCCCTCTCGCACCAGTTGCTGACCCCGCTGCCCTTGCTCCGCCACCCAAGTCTGACTGGGACACGCTGCAACGCCTGTTCCCCTATCTGTGGCAATACAAATGGCGCGTGCTGGCGGCGCTGACCTTCATGGTGGGCGCAAAACTGACCAATGTGGGGGTGCCCCTGCTGCTCAAGAATCTGGTGGACAGCATGAGCTACAAGCCGGGCGACCCGGCGGCCATCTTGGTGGTGCCGGCGGCCCTGTTGTTTGCCTATGGTGCGCTGCGCCTGTCAACCACCGTGTTTACCGAACTGCGCGAACTGGTGTTCGCCAAGGCCACGCAAGGCGCTGCGCGCAATATTGCGCTGCAGACCTTTGAGCACCTGCACGCCCTGAGCCTGCGCTTTCACCTGGAGCGTCAGACCGGTGGCATGACACGCGACATTGAGCGTGGGGTGCGTGGCATCGAGTCGCTCATTTCCTACTCGCTGTTCAGCATCGTGCCCACGCTGCTGGAGGTGGCCATGGTGCTGACCATCCTGGCGGTCAAGTTTGATGTGTGGTTTGCCTGGATCACGATTGCGGCCCTGGTGCTGTACATCACCTTCACCGTGGTGGTGACCGAGTGGCGGACCAAGTTCCGCCGCGAAGCCAACGAGTTTGATTCGGCAGCACACTCCAAGGCAGTGGACTCGCTGCTGAACTACGAGACGGTCAAGTATTTCAATAACGAGGGGTTTGAGGCGCAACGTTATGACGAGCGACTGGAGAGTCTGCGGCGCGCCCGTTTGAAGAGCCAAACGACCTTGTCGATTTTGAATACCGGTCAGCAGCTCATTATTGCCATCGGCCTGGTGGCGATGCTGTGGAGAGCGACGCAAGGGGTTGTTGATGGGCGCATGACCCTGGGCGACCTGGTCATGGTGAATGCCTTCATGATCCAACTGTATATACCGCTGAATTTTCTGGGAGTGATCTACCGCGAGATCAAACAGAGTCTGACCGACCTGGAAAAGATGTTTACGCTGATGGAGCGTGAGCGGGAAATCGCCGATGTGCCGGGTGCACAAGCACTGCAATTGGCGAACGAAACTCCGCTTGCGTTTGAGAACGTGAGTTTTTCCTATGACGCGGGCAGCCAGGCTGCGGCGGGCAGCGGGCGCACCATTCTGCACAACATCAGCTTTGTCGTCCCAGCCGGTAAAACTGTGGCGGTGGTGGGCCCATCGGGCGCCGGCAAATCAACATTGGCGCGGTTGCTGTTTCGCTTTTACGATGTGAGCAACCCGCAGGAGGGCGGTCGCATTCTGATTGCTGGACAGGACATCAAGCGGGTAACCCAGTCCAGTGTGCGCCAAGCCATTGGAATCGTGCCTCAGGATACCGTGCTATTTAATGACAGCGTGGAATACAACATTGCTTACGGAAAGCCGGGCGCAACCCGCGCACAAGTTGAAGAAGCCGCATCCTCTGCCCATATTCATCAATTCATCATCAGCACCCCAAAAGGGTATGCCACCATGGTGGGCGAGCGCGGGCTCAAGCTCTCGGGTGGTGAAAAGCAGCGGGTGGCAATTGCCCGCACTTTATTGAAAAATCCGCCGATCCTGATCTTTGATGAGGCTACATCGGCGCTCGATTCCGCCAATGAACGTGCCATTCAGGCGGAATTGCAAAACGTCGCGCGCAATAAGACCACGTTAGTTATCGCGCACCGACTGTCGACCGTGGTCGACGCGCATGAGATTCTGGTGATGGACGCCGGGCGCATCGTGGAGCGAGGCAGTCACGCCACACTGCTGGCCTTGAATGGACGTTATGCGCAGATGTGGGCGTTGCAACAGAGTTCTGAGTAAATTTTTAAGCGAAAAGTGCCGATGGCGCGCGGGGATACTTTGTTGGTAGCTATTCAATCTGTAGTGAATTTCGAATCGGGTCCAACGCGTTTACTGCGCGCATAATTTGCGCCATGGAAACAAAATGGCTAGAAGATTTTGTGTCGCTGGCAGAGACCCGTAGTTTCAGCCGGTCAGCGCAGTTGCGCCATGTGACCCAACCTGCGTTCTCACGGCGCATCCAGTCGCTTGAGGCATGGGCGGGCACCGACTTGGTGGATCGCAGCAGCTACCCAACGCGACTCACGCCGGCCGGCGAAACGCTTTACGAGCAGTCGATGGAGGTTTTGCAGGCGTTGCAGACCACCCGCGCCATGCTGCGTGGCCATCATTCTGCAGCACAGGATGTCATCGAGTTTGCTGTTCCGCATACCCTGGCATTTACCTTCTTCCCGGCCTGGGTTTCGAGCCTGCGAGAGACATTCGGGCCCATCAAGAGCCGATTGATTGCTTTAAATGTGCATGATGCCGTGATGCGCATGGTGGAGGGTAGTTGCGATCTGCTGATCTCCTATTACCACGCCTCGCAGCCGTTTCAACTCGATGCCGATCGGTATGAAATGGTCAGCTTGGGTGAGGAAGTGGTGGCGCCCTACGTCAAGCCGGCGGTCAATGGTGAGCCCCTTTTTCAGTTGCCGGGCCGGGCCGGACAGCCCTTGCCGTATCTGGGTTACGCTCCGGGTGCCTATTTGGGGCACATGGTCGAATTGATCCTCAAGCAATCAAACACCGCCATCCACTTTGACCGCGTTTACGAAACGGACATGGCCGAGGGACTCAAAGCCATGGCGCTGGAGGGGCACGGGGTTGCCTTCTTGCCACACAGTGCGGTCAAGAAAGAATTGCGCGCCAAAAGACTGGTCAGTGCATTGCCGCCGGACACACGGGGTCTGGATATCACCATGGATGTCCGTGTGTACCGCGAAAAGCCCATTCACAGGGATATGCCTCGCGGCGGCGCTTCGACCCACAGGGCACCAATGGCCAAGCGCAGTGCGCAGGCTTTGTGGGACTACTTGTTGACTCAGACCGCACGCGCTTAGTGCGATTAGCGCCCTCACGCAAACGGCAACCCAAACGATGTCTGCCGGTGAAGGTCTGGTCCTAAGATACAATGCGTGCCCCGGCAAGACCCGCGTTTGCAGCGCGGTTTCGGGTTTTTCCGCCTTCATTTACTTCGCGATAGCCACCAGCGTTGGCCGCGCTTGAAAACCACAGATGTCCCAATGGGAACCAATTCTTCCAATTCAGTCGGCATTGAAATCAATAGCCTAAGCGAATATGGGGCGTCTTTTGGGCTGCCTCTGTTGGAGATCGGGGCATCCGAATGGGGTGCTCTTGAGCCGGTCAATGGATTGACACCCGCGTTTTTGAAGTTAAACAGTCTGCTTCCGTTGTCCGGAGATGCCACCGGATACCGCGTGGCCGCCGGGATGCCTTTAAAAACAGCCGCGATTGACGCTCTGGAGCAGTTTTTGGGCGTGCCGGTCGCTGTCGAGTTGGCGCCAACAAGCTGGATCGCCGAGCAATTGGATCGCCTGTACAGTGCCAGCAAGGCAATCGGCGACCCGTTTGCCGAGGCTGACCAGTCGGACGATGTTCAGGATGACGACTTGGAAACGCTCAAGGCCTTGGCCGGCGACGCACCGGTTGTCCGACTGGTGCAAACGATTTTGTTGCGTGCCATAGAGGGCAGGGCGTCGGATATTCATTTTGAAGTTTCCCAGCAACGTTTTCGCGTTCGATTTCGGATCGACGGCGTTCTTTTTGACATCGATACGCCGCCCAAAAAGCTGTACCTTCCGACGTTATCGCATTTGAAA
>CAIQBN010000462.1 GCA_903870065.1 uncultured beta proteobacterium
AGCCGTTACAGGTTTTTTGCTGGGTTAAAAGGCTGGAGCCGCAATCGTCTTATGAAAAGTCTGTCAACCGCGCCTACGGTGGCGCCAGTCATTGCCGCCACTGCACATGCACTGCCTGATCAGCTTGATGCTCTGGCGCGCGCGAGGGCATTTGCCGAACCGCTTCTGGCCACTGCACTGCTCGATACCGGCGAAAACGTGCTGCAGCACGCCGATGCCGTTGCCAGCGTCCTGCGCTCCATTGGCGGTTCGCAAGCCATGCAGGCCGCCAGCTACCTGGTCTACGCTTGTGACCATTTGAATAAGCCGCATGAAATCATTTCCAAGGCTTTTGGCAGCAATTTTGCTGACTTGGCCATGGAGACGACCAAGCTTGTGCGGGTGCAGCGTATGGCCAGACTGGCCCAACTTTCAGCCAGTCACAGCGCAACGCCTATTCCCATGGCACAAACCGCCGCTGCACAGACCGAAAGCGTGCGCAAGATGCTATTGGCGTTTTCGCGTGATTTGCGGGTCGTGATGTTGCGCCTGGCGTCGCGGCTGCAGACATTGCGTTACTTTGCCGCGACCAAATCGCCGGTTCCTCCCGGGCTGGCCAGCGAAGCGCTTCAGGTTTTTGCGCCTTTGGCCAACCGATTGGGTATTTGGGAAATCAAGTGGGAGATTGAGGATCTGTCGTTTCGATTTCTTGAGCCAGAAACCTACCGCCATGTGGCGCGCCTGCTCGATGAGAAGCGCACTGAGCGCGAGACGCGGGTTGCACAGCTTCGCCAGCAAATGGCCGACGATCTGGCCCGCCAGGGCATACAAGCGACCGTGCAAGGCCGCCCCAAGCACATCTACAGCATTGTCAAAAAGATGCGCGGTAAGTCACTGGGTTTTGAGCAGGTTTATGACATCCGCGCCCTGCGCATTGTGGTGCCGACGGTTCCAGATTGTTATGCCGCCTTAAGCTGGGTGCACAGCCACTTCACGCCAGTGGTTGAAGAGTTTGATGACTACATCGCACGACCCAAAGCCAATGGCTATCAATCACTGCACACGGTGGTGCGCGACGGCTCCGGTCAGCCCATTGAGGTTCAGGTGCGCACACAAGCCATGCATGACCATGCGGAAACCGGTGTTGCGGCGCATTGGGCATACAAGGAGGCTGGGGCCAAAGGTTATGCAGGCGTTTCTGCCAGCGGAGAATACGACGCAAAGATCGCTGTGCTGCGCCAGTTGCTTGCTTGGGAACGCGACCTTTCAGGCGCTCAGGAGGGGCCGCAAGGTGCTCACTTTGACGATCGCATCTATGTACTGACACCCGATGCGGCAATCGTGGAGTTGCCCCAGGGCGCCACCGCCGTGGACTTTGCCTACTGTGTGCATACCAAGCTTGGGCACC
This sequence comes from uncultured beta proteobacterium, assembly GCA_903870065.1. Classification (GTDB taxonomy): domain Bacteria; phylum Pseudomonadota; class Gammaproteobacteria; order Burkholderiales; family Burkholderiaceae_C; genus Allorhodoferax. The sequence continues at coordinate 1,388 of CAIQBN010000462.1, forward strand.
GTTGCCGGGGTGCTCGGGTCGATGGTGCAATGGTGCCACTGAACACACCGCTCAAAAACGGGCAAACGGTAGAGGTGACCGTGGTGAAGGAGGGCGGGCCTTCACGTGACTGGCTCAACCCCGAATTGGGCTTTTTGGCTAGCCCGCGTGCGCGCTCCAAGGTGCGTGCATGGTTCAACGCCCTGGCAATGGGCGAGACGGTGGCCAAGGGGCGCGAAGCGGTCGAGAAGTTGCTTCAGCGCGAAGGCAAGACAGCCATCAAATTGGATGACCTGGCCTCGCAACTCGGCTTTAATTCAGCAGATGATTTGTTTGAGGTGGTGGGCAAGGATGAGTTCTCACTGCGCAACATCGAAATCGTACTGCGCCCGCCCGAGCCGGCGTTGCCGCAGGATGAATTTTTGCTACTAAAAAAGCAGCGTCCGCCAAGCCATAGCAGCAAGGGAGGGGTGCTGGTGGTTGGTGTCGATTCGTTGATGACCCAATTGGCCAAGTGCTGCAAACCGGCACCGCCTGACCCTATTTGCGGTTTTGTTACCCGCGGCAAGGGCGTTAGCGTGCATCGTGCGGACTGCTCCAACTTGCGCAACATGGTTACTCGAAGCGGTGACCGTGTGATCGAGGTGCAGTGGGGTGGCGCCACCAACGTTGCTGGCAGCGTCTATCCTGTCGATGTGGCCATCGAGGCCAATGATCGCCAGGGCCTGCTGCGTGATATTTCCGAGGTCTTTGCCAAGGAGAAAATGAACGTGATCGGTGTGCAAACCCAGTCTGTGAGAGGTATTGCCTGGATGACGTTTACGGTTGAAGTTGCCGACTCCGGACGATTGGTCAAGGTGTTGGGAATCGTGGCCGAGCTCAATGGGGTACGAAGCGCGCGCCGTCGGTGAAGCGTAGTCCGATCGGTTTAGTCTGAAGTTCTTCCCTCAAAGAAGCGAGTTTCCCCTCTGAAACGGCCGGTATTTCAGGTTCCGCTTTCTGTCTACATTTTGATCTGACTGATCAATTCAAGTGCGTGCTTTTGCGTGTCGTTTTGCGTGGTGGTG
>CAIQBN010000463.1 GCA_903870065.1 uncultured beta proteobacterium
GGCCCTCGGTCAAAAAGTCGGCAAAACGCGGGTGCCGCCGAAGGTGTCTGGCCAGCACCTGCACGTAATGCTGGGTGCGCCGCAAATGGTTGCCGGTGTCGGAGTCCCGGGTTTCTGCCAGCGATGCCAGCGCCAGCGTGGTCACGTCTTGCAGTGCCAGCAATTGCCGCGAGCGTTTGCTGACTTCGTACTCCAGGTATTCGTTGTTGACTTGCAAGGTGCGGGCGTGGTCGGCGTCGACCAGGTGGGCTCTGACCCGCGACAGCAAGATGGGTGGGCTGATCGGCCGCGTGACATAGTCCACTGCGCCCAACCCCATTCCCATTTGTTCGCTCTCGATGTCGCTCTTGCTCGTCAAGAAAATGACCGGAATGTGGCGTGTCTGTGGATCGGCCTTGAGGCGGCGGCACACCTCGTAGCCATCCATATCGGGCATCATGATGTCCAGCAAAATCAGATCAGGCGGCTCATCGCTGGCAATCTTGAGCGCCTTGGCACCGTGGTTGACGGCCTTCACACAGTAAAGATCGCGCAACAATCCTGATAGTAGTGACAAATTGGCGGGTGCATCGTCGACCACCAGAATGGTCGGGTTGACAGAAGGGTAGAGGTCCATCTCAGGTGCCGTGATCAAGGTCAATATGTGCTGCAATCGCAGCGCTATGCAGTGCGTCCAATGCACTGCCGTGTTCAAAATTCAGGATCAGGTCCTGCAGTGCATCAAAGCGTGCGCCAAAGGCCTTGCGCAGCGCGGCGGCGTTAGCGCCAAGCAGTTGCTCGCTGGCCGCGTCGCTGCGGGCCAGCAGGTCGGCGAGTTGCTGGCAAATGGCGCGTGTATGAGCCACGTCCTGATCGACCTGGGTTGCAGTGCTCGTGTCTGGCTGGGCTGGCGGCAGTGCCAGCGCAATGTCGGTCACCAGCATCCCAAGGTGTCGCTCCAATGGTTCCAGCAAACGCAATAGTTGTTCCGGGCTGACGCCCTGGTTGGCGGCTTGTTCGAGATCGGCAGCCAGGGCGCTGCACCTGTCGGCGCCCAAATTTGCCGCCACACCCTTGAGCGTATGGGCACAGCGCGCCGCCAGCACATAGTCGTTGTCTGAAATTGCCTGGCGGGTGATTTGCGGCATGCCGGATTGCGTGCTGGCAAATTTTTGCAGCAAAGCGGTGTAGCTTGGCTTTTTGCCACCGCACAAGTGCAAGCCCTTGACAAGGTCAATGCCAGCTATCGACAGCTCCGGCTCTGGGTCATGCCCAGCCCAGCGGGTCAGGCAGTCCTCCAGCGCGTCCGGATCGATGGGTTTGGTCAGGTGTTCGTTCATGCCTTCGGCCAGGCAGCGCGCACCTTCTTCGGCGGAAGCATGTGCGGTCAGCGCAATGATGGGAAGGGCGTCGAAGCGCGCTTGGCGGCGGATGGCCGCGGTGGTCTGGTGCCCGTCGAGCACGGGCATTTGAAGGTCCATCAAGACAATCGCCCATGGCAGCGGATCGGGTGTCGCCTGGAGCAAGTTCAACGCCTCTTGACCATTGTCAGCTACTGCCACCGTCACGCCCAATGCCTCCATCAGTTCCACTGCGATTTGCTGGTTGATTTCGTTGTCTTCCACCAGCAAAACCTGCAGCCCTGCGAGTTTGCTCAAATCGTGCACGCTGTCGCTGTCGCTGCCCTGCGCCGCTTCATCCGCGGCCGGGTGGACAACCTCCACCAGCGCATCCCATAGTCGCGACTGACTGACCGGCTTGTCCAAAAAGCTGGTGACCCCCGCGCTGGCTCCCAAACTGCGGGCATCGTCGGCACCAAAGGCGGTGATCATGACCACGGGCGGCACGTGCTGGAGTGCCATCTCCTGGTTGATGCGGCGGGTTGCCTCCACGCCGTCCATGCCAGGCATGCGCCAGTCCATCAGCACCACGTCGAACGGGTCATCCTGGTCCGCTTGTCGCAATGCATTCAATCCCGCTTGCGCGCCGTTCATGGCTTCCGCACGCAGCCCCAGAGCCATTAATTGTTCGAGCAAAATTTGCCGTGCGTCGGCACTGTCATCAATCACCAGGACATGCACGTCCTGCGCAACCGATTTCAGCAGTGAGCGTGTGCGCTTTTGGTCGGACAGATCAAACCAGGCGGAGAATTTGAAGATGCTGCCCACACCCGGCGTCGACTCTGCGGTGAGGGTTCCGTCCATCATCTCCACAAAGCGTTTGGAAATGGTCAGACCCAGGCCAGTGCCTCCATAGAGCCGCGTGGTGGAACTGTCTGCCTGCGTGAATGCCTGAAACAGGCGGCCGGTCTGTTCGGGCGTCATGCCGACTCCGGTGTCTTCAACCGAGACCGTCAACTTCACCCGTGCGTTGGCGCGCTCGCCGACTCCAATATTGACTTTCACCTGCCCGGTTGTTGTGAACTTGATGGCGTTGTTGATCAGGTTGGTCAATATTTGACCAAATCGGGTTGCGTCCCCCACCAACGCGTCCGGCACGTCCGGCGCAACCCGGATCAAGAATTCAAGTCCCTTCTCGTGGGCCTTCAGCGAGACGACGGTCGACATGCGGTCAAGCACATCATCGAGCCAGAACGGGGCTTGCTCAAGATCCATTCTGCCGGCCTCAATTTTCGAGAAATCAAGAATGTCATTGATGACCGCCAGCAAGGCAGAGCCCGATGCATTGATCTTTTGCAAGTAGTCGCGCTGCTTTGCGGTCAGATCGGTTTTGAGTGCCAGGTGCGACAGGCCAATCACCGCATTCATGGGCGTGCGTATTTCATGGCTCATATTGGCAAGAAACTCGCTCTTGGCGCGTGTTGCCTCTTCAGCCTGGCGCGTAGCGCTGACCAGTTGACCTTGCTGGGCAAGCAATTCCTCTGCCTGCTGTTGTGTTTCGTCCAGCAACCGGCTGGTGATACGGTTGCGTTCGATGATTTCAAGGTTGAGGGCGACCAGTGGCAGCAGTTGATCCATCAGCCGTTCAGGGCGCTCACGCGCAGGCACCACGCTGGCAATTTCAATCACGGCCAGTGGGTTGCCGCGGGTTCCCACCACAGGCCACAGGCGGCACCAGATCGGCGCCTGGGTCAGCAGCGCCGAGCGAATTTGAATGCTGGCGTTTGCCAGGTCCGTCAGGGCGATGGACTTTGCGTCGCGAACGCACTGGCCCAGCAAACCATCGGTGACAGAAAATTGTTGGGGCAAGCGAGTGGGGTCCGCAACGCCCCAGCGGCCCTGCAGGCAATAGTCACCGGTCTGGCTGTCCAGCACATACAAGACGCCAACTTGCGCGTCCATCAAAGGTGTCAACTGACCCATGAGAACATCGCCAAACTCGGACAATTTCTCGATGGCCTGCAATCGGGCGGCAATACCAAAAGTGGTTGCCTTGACCCAGCGCAGGGTGTCCGCTTCTTGGGCGCCATGCTGCAAGATGGCAAGCGAGCGGGCCATGTCGCCCACTTCGTTGGGAAAGTCGGTATGGGGGACTGTGTGGTCCAGCTCGCCCGAGGCCATTTCTTCAATGCTGTTGCGCAGGCGATTAAAGGGATTGCGAATCGAGGTGCCCAGCGCGGCGCCCCATCCGATGCCGACCAAAATACATAGCACTAGGAATGTCCAGATCCAATATTCGAGATTCTGTGCAAGTGTTGCCGCATCCAGCGCGGCCTGTTTGGCGGCTTCCTCCTTGTGGCGCACCAGGTTCACCATGAGTTGGTCGGTGGCGGTAAAGACCCGCACGTTCTCCGGGCTTGCCAAAAATTTGGCAACCTTGCTGCCCTGCCAGGATGTGTCCTCGGCCAGCATGGTGGTTACATGGTCGACATTGCGCAAATATTGCGCGAGGGTATCGTTGATGTCCGCCAGCAAATGGCGCCCTTCCGGTCGGAAGAACAGCCGATCACTTTCGCTGAGTGAGCGATTCAGAATCTGGCGTGCCTCATCAAGCTCCTTGCGTGCCAGTTCACGCGTGCCGGCATCCGTGGCAAGAATCATTTGCCGTAGTGAACGGCCCATTTGCATCAAATGAATGCTGGCCTCCTTGATGTGCGACACGCCCTGCAGTTCCAGCTCGTACATGCGCTGCACTTCCTCGCGGTGAAGGCGACTGCTGTAGATGGACTGCAGGCCGATGCCGATGACAATAACCAGCATGGCGCCGACCGACAGTGCCTGTTTGGTGTTGAGTTTGAGGGATTCAAGAAGTTGCATAGTGGGTGTGGCGTTGGGATTGCGGTCAGGCGGGCAGGCACAGGCGAACCTGTGTGCCTGCACCGGGGGCGCTGCTGATGGACAGTTCGCCACCATGCAGGTCAATGATTTCCTTGACGATGCTCATACCAAGTCCGGTGCCGGCTGTTTTTCCGGAGGTGTCGGCGCGATAAAACCGCTCGCACACCCGCGCTACTTGCTCCGGCGTCATGCCGATGCCCTGGTCGCTGATCTCGATGCAGGCGCGTGCGGCGCTTCCTATTTGTTTGCTGGTGCTGATGTGCAGCACGACGGGACCGCCTGCGGGTGAATACTTGTAGGCATTGGAGAGCACATTCAGAACCGCTTGGCGCAGTTTCCCCGAGTCGGCGAGTACCTGCACCGAATGCTCCGGAAGACGCAATTGCGGCGCACTGCGCCCCTGCGGCGTTATGAACGACCGTGCCACATCAGCGGCCAAGTCTTGAAGGCAGACCTGGCTATAGCGGAAATCCTTGCCACGACGGGCTTCAATACGTGCCAGGTCCAGCAATTCGTCCAGTATTTTTGCCATCAATTGCGATTGTTTGTAGATGATTCCCAGGAACTCGCGCTGCGCGTCGGTGTCGAGCTCCTGGTGCAGCAGCACTTCTGAGAAACCAAAAATGCTGGCCATCGGCGTGCGCAATTCGTGGGCCGCGGTCGACAGAAACTCGCTCTTCATTTGGTCGACCTCTGTTTCATGCGTTACGTCGCGGAAATACAGAACCTGTGACACCGAGGTTGAATCTCCGAAACGCAAACCAATTTTCAATACGCGTTTTGCGTCGCCTGTAATTTCGACGGTCTGGGTTGTGGCTGGTTTTGCATTGGATACTTTGGTCTTGAGATCATCGAGGTCCAGCCTCAATGAGTCTGTGTTGCATTTTTGGGTAAACCAGTGGACAAAGTCACGCTCATCGAGTCCGGTCAGCACCACATCGCCCAGGGCCGTCATGCGGGCCATGGCAGGGCTGACGTACTTGACACGGTGTTCGCCGTCGAAGGTGACAAAGCCGTCGGGGCTGAGTGCGAAAATCGCGTTGAGTTGTTCGCTTCGGTCCTGAATTTGGAGTTCTGCGGAGCGGCGTAGCGTCATATCCCGGCGAATGCGCCGCAAGTGGCGTGTCAGTGCCGCTGCCAATGCGAGGATTAAAAAAGTGACCAGGCTGGCCTGTTGGCGCAGGGCAGACTCTGCGCGTTGTGGGTTCGCCAGCAAGTCCTTCATGTCCAATCCCACGGTAACGACCAATTGGTACTGCGGAACTTTGCGAAAGTGGTAGATGCGCTCCACGCCGTCAACCACCGATTTTTGAATGTAGGAGCCAAGCATCACACCCTGGCCAATTTGCTCGAACATTTTTGCATTGGATGCACTGATGCCGAATTCTTCCTTGATGCCGACCTTGCGGGCGCGGGCAATTCCGTCCAGGCCATACAGTGCCGCCAGTCCTTCCGAGCCGAGGTTGAGTTCGTTGTAAAAGCGGGTGAAGTAGCCTGGATCAATGGAGACCACCACCACGCCGCCAAACTCGCCGTTGGCGCGTGTGATGCGTCGGGTTAACTGAATGGACCATTTGCCGCTAGCCCGCCCCAAAACCGGTTTGGATACGAATAGTTCACCGGTGTCGGACGCGACATGGACTTTGAAGTGCTCACGATCTGACAGATCAAGCTTTCCGCTAACGGGAAGGCTGGCCAGAACGTATATGCCCTTGGCATCAATGATGCCGACCTGGTTGAAAATTTCCGCGTCAATGACCCCCTTTTCCGTGAGGTCGGTCAGGTTGAGACGGTCGCCGAGCTCCAAATAGCGCGATTGCACGAACCGTATCACCTGGTCTGCACTGCGCAAGGTGCGGTTGGCGTGCTCTTGGCTCAGGCGCGTGATGTTGGCCAGGTCCCGCTCAGCACCTGTAATCTGGTGCGTTCTGCCATCGGTTGCCAGCGCCTGCACATGCATCCAAGTTGCGATCAAGAGCAGACATGAGACAAGCCATATCAATCCGATCGTGCGAGCGAGTTTGTCGGCGCGCTGGGCTGGTTGGGTAATCGGCATAACTACTCCCGATGCGTTGCTATTTTTTTTGCCAATGGTGCCAGCGCAGGTGTGCTGTACCACGCATAACCCAGGCCGGCCCGCTTGGCGCGGTACATGGCTGTGTCGGCATGTGCAAGCAATTCGGTGATGTCTGCACCATCGCTGGGGTAACGTGCGCATCCAATGCTGATGCCCACAGACAGCGCCAGTTCGCCCGCCGCAATCGGCACTTTCATGGCATTCAAAATGGATTCCAGAATGGACAGGACCACGGCGACTGATTCCATGTGCCGCAGCAACACGACAAATTCGTCGCCGCCCACGCGGGCGACTGTGTCATCGCGCCGAACGGCGGCCTGAAGTCGCCTGGCAACTTCCTGCAATACCAAGTCGCCTGCGGCATGGCCGTGTTCGTCATTGATGGGTTTAAAGCGATCAAGATCCATGTAGAGCAAATAAACATCGCCGCTGTCCGCACGGACACTGCGCAATGCATCGTCCAGGCGTTGCTCCAACAGGCGGCGGTTTGGCAAGCCAGTGAGCGGGTCGTGTAGCGCCAGCGCCTGAAATTCCTCGCTGGTGAGGCGGTCTTTGCGCAACAGTGCCAGCGCATTGGCGTGGTGCTGCTGGAGTTGCGCATACTGACACATCAGTTCTTGCAAGTCCTTTGCGTACCTTAACAGTTGGGCCTGACCAAGATCGTGTCGCATGGCAGGAAGGATCAGGTCACAGGGCACTCAATGCTTTGCGACTGTCATCAGACTCATAGAAGCAAAATTGGGTGGAGAATTTCTTGGCACCGTACATGGCGGCGTCCGCATGTTTGAGCAAAGTTCCCGTGCTGAGGCCGTCAAATGGGTAACTTGCGCAACCCATATAGACTCTCACTCTGGGGCGGTGCGGTCCGATATGGAGTGGTGCTTCCAGCAGTTTTGACAGTGACGTGGCGAGCTCAGTCACTTGCTCATCGGTCAGGGATTCTTGGAGCAAAAGCACAAAATTTGCGCCCCCATAATCTGCAACGCGCACGTTGAGGCGCTCGATGGTCTGAAGGCGAGAGCCAACCTCTCTGCGAGCCTGATCAACCACCACATACCCCAACTCGTCGCCAATACGGCCCAAGCCATCGATGTTCAAAAAAATGGTCCGCAGAGTGGATCTGTCTTCGCGCGCCTGCTCCAGCGCTTGGTCAAAGTAGTGCTCCATGGCCCACCGGCTGGTGAGGCCGGTAATTGGATCATGGTAGGACGATGGGCTGGTGAGTCGCGCGTTGCTCTCGGTGAGGGACAGGTCTGCCACCGCTGCAATGTAGGAGGTGACGCTTGCATCCGCGCTCTCCACCATTTTCACGGACTGCCAGGTGAGAAAAATTTGGCCATTTTTCTTGCGGTTGAGTATTTGGCCGTTCCAGCAACCCGCATCGAGCAAGGCGAGGAAAAAGTCCTGAAAAAACGCGTTCTCATGCCGCCCAGACCCGAGCAGGCGTGGGTTATGACCGAGCACGTCGGCACTATAAAAGCCGGTCATTTTGGTCAGCGCATCATTGACACTGCAAATGGTTCCTTGCGGGTCTGTCACAAAGAAACCGACATCTCCCTTGCTGGCATTGATGAAGGCGCTCTGAATGGCAATGGCGCTGGACTGCACCGCTGGCTGCAACAGCCACACAATCTCCTTTTCTCCATTGCTGCTGGCGACTTGCATGACCAGCAGGTCGAATTGACTTGACGGGGCGTCGGTTGCGAACGGACCCAATTCGATGCGACGCTGCTCAATGCCGCCGAGTCCCACGCAGCGGGCCAATTTCGCCAGTACGATTGCGAAGTCATTGGTTCCGGCTGACGACTGCAAGCGCGTGATCGACGATCCGATGAGGGGCTGTTTTGGCAAATCCAGGGCGGTGTAAACAGCGGGACTATGGCGACGCACCATGCCCTGCGGATCTGTCACCAGATGAATTTCATTGGCAGCCATCAAAGTGGATGTGAGCAAGTCGTGGTCAGGGACTTCGCGACCCATGGACTTCAGAACCATCTGGTAGTTCTGTTGCAACTGGCGCTGTTGCTCCATCAACTCCTGCAAGTCCTGTGCATAGCGAAACAGCTGGCTTTGCAGGGTTTCGGTTTCCAGGTCTACAGGAGCAAATTCCAAGTTAGTGGAGTTCACTTGGAGTGCTCCCGAACCCATGCAACCACTTGCAGCGGGCTGAAAGGTTTGATGAAGTAGGCGTCGGCACCGCGCTTGCGCGCATCATCACCATCGGCTACTTGTCCGCGCGCAGTGACCATGGCGACCAGGGTGTCGCGGGTTCGCGGATCGGCTTTGATGGCATCAAGCACCTGCAGTCCATCCATTTCGCCTGGCATCATGACGTCCAGCAGAACGATACGGGGCAGGTGTCGACGGATCGATTCCAGCGCGGATACACCGTCTTCTGCCTCCATGATTTCGTATTCCTTGCCCAGCGTGATGCTGAGCAGGCGGCGGATGTCAGAGTGGTCGTCAACAATCAGTACTTTTTTCATGGCTGCAAGCTCCTGTCGGATAAGGTTGTTGGTGTGCTGGAAGTCAGTTCTGCCAGATCAGCGGCATAGGCAATTTCCTGGCGTACGTGGCGGCAGTCGACGCACGATGTGTGGCTACGTTCATTGGCCGGTACGCTGGTCATCAGGGTTAGGGTGAACGATTCCAAAGATGCGCCGTGCCGCACGCCGGTGCCTTCATCTGGCAGGTGGGCCAGGCGCAGCTGACCTGCGTGTAATTCGATGATGCGCCGGCACATCATCATTTGAACGCTTGCGCCGTGTTGATCCGAGGGTTGTGCGTCGGCGTCATGCGCTTGGGTCGCGACGGCGTCGTGAGCGCTGCGTTTGAAACCGTTGACATGGCCTGCAAGAATCAGAAAGTTCCCCATCTGGCGCGTCGTCAACTCAATGGTGGTGCGCGGTGGCGCGCTGCTAAGTAAGCTCCCAATGAGCATTCGCAGGGCGTAGCTCAGCCAAGCGCCATTGCCGTATACAGGTCCGAGCGCATCGACGCTTTCGTGAAGCACGACGCTTGCTTGATTGGCGTGGGGGGGGAGTACCAGCAAAATGTTTTGAACAATGTCAGTGATCGACAGACGTTCACCCGCAAACACTTCGTCGTGTTCCAGAAGTTGTGTGAGGTCAGTCACTTCCTGCATCAGGTGTTCGACCTTGTGGCATTGCTTCAAAATCGCTTCGGGTCCTGCTAGGGCAATACCTCCCTTGGCGTTGAGCAGGTCGCGCAGTTGGGTCAATTCCTCGCGGACCTCGCTTCCCATCAAAGTGAGTAGGTTGTTTGATCGTTTGGCCGGGCTGGTGGTTACTGGTATTGCCGCGCCAGCTGCCCCCATCACGATCAAAAAGATCGCATATTCAGTGCGCCCGTTTTTGCATAGCCAGGCATCAGCCCGGCGGGGTGCCAGTGCTTTTTGACCATATGACAGATCCAGGTAGATGGGCAGCACCAATCGACCCTGACGCTCTTCGTCAATGAGACGCCGCAATGCGGCCGACATGGCCTGGCAGCGGGCGGCCCAGGGCTCGGCGATTTTGTTAAAGGAGATGATCTGGGCATAACGATCCAGCACAATGACGCCATCGGTCATTTGCCGCAAGATGTTCATGTCCAGGTTCAAGCGCATGGTGACACACTCAAGCAGGCAATGGCATCAGGCCCAGACGCTGCGAAACGCCTTGGGCAATCGCCAGTAAGCGGGCAAATGGAATCGGTTTGGGAAGGACTTCCACGTTGACGGGGACTCCTCCGCTGGCACTGACTTCGGAGGCGTCCAGGCCGGTGACCACAACCACGGTTGTGTTGGCCATTTCAGGGGCCTTATTTAACACGTTGAGCATGGCAAAGCCATCCATGCCGGCCATGTGTAGGTCGGAGATGAGTAGATCGGGCCCACCCCGACCCATTTGCATCAGTGCGGCCATCGCATTGTCGAGAAGCGATATTTCGGTCGGCATGGGCCAACGTGCGATGTGAGCCTGGTACAGAAGCAGCAGGTTGGAGTCATCCTCAACAACCAGAATGCGCAGGGTTTGGGGGGGCGCGGGCTTCTCGGGTGAATGCTCGGGCGGCGCAGCTTGAACCGGTTTTTTGTGCAGCAAACTCTCGACCGAAGCGCGCAGAACACGACGGTGTCCACCGGTCGTCTTCCACGCCTGCAGCAAGCCGCTCTCAACCCACAGTTGCACCGTGCCAACTGAAACGCCCAATTGCGTTGCCGCCTCCCGGGTGGTGCAAAAAGACTTTTCAACGGCGGTGGTGGACATGGTGGGCGAATTCCTCGCGGCGGGCTTAACTGGTACCAATAATAATCATATTTTACTGATTTTCAATAAATTTTGTTATTTTAAAATGAAGGGCGTGGCTTTTTTGTTCGACCGCATCCAGCAGTCCGGTGCTGTTTGAAGTGTCCGGTGCTCTATCCAAGACATTCACGACAGGCCTTGCGCCCGCCTGGTGGGGCTTCAATGGGAGGAAGCGCTCAGTCCAGTACGCTGTGAAACACCCTTTGCAATGGTGAGCAAACGCGCAAACGGGATGGGCTTTGTCAGTACATCGACTCCCGGTGGAACCCCGCCACGGCTGACGACTTCTTCCGCGTCAAGTCCGGTGACTACCACCATCGTGGTTTGCGCCATTTCTGGTGACTTGCACAGCACCCTCAGCATGGCAAAGCCGTCCATTCCTGGCATATGCAGGTCAGAAATGAGCAGATCGGGCCCCCCGCGCCCCATGTGCAGCAGCGCTGAAACTGCGTTATCTATCAGTGTGACACTGGTCGGGATCGGCCATTGGGAAATTTGCGCCTGGTACAGACGCAGCAGGTTGGGGTCGTCTTCCACCACCAGCACCCGCATGCGCTTGGGACCGGCACTTTCATTCAGCCGGGGCACGGGGGCTGCCGGTGAAACCGGCTTTTTATGCAGCAGGCTATCGACGGAGTCGCGCAGCACCCGCCGGTGACCACCCGCCGTCTTCCATGCCTGCAGCAATCCGCTCTCCACCCACAATTGCACAGTACCCACCGAGACGCCTAACAAGTTGGCAGCTTCGCGGGTGGTGCAAAAGGACTTTTCTATGGAAGTGGCGGGCATGGTCGGCATTCTCCTCAGGGCGGCAATCACGTGTGTCCGGTGTGGATTTATTGCATGACCGAGACGATGCTACTGTAGTCGTCAGTCCACGGTCGAAATGCAGGGCGCGCCACGATGGGGGTTGCGCCGGAAAGCAGTGGATGGTTGTAAAACGCAGCATCGGCGCTAAGCAGGGCCCAGTTCGATCGCAAGATCAGGCGCTCCGGGTCGCCGTCAGACGAAACCAACAGCACGTCGCGGTTAAAGTGTTGCGCCGCAGTTTGGACCACCGGTCGCAGATCCAGAAAGCGGTTGGTGATGTGAACCGCCAGGACACCGTCAGGCTTGAGATGTCGAAAATACTGTGCAAAAGCCTCGTAGGTCAATAAGTGGATCGGCACCGAGTCGCCTGAAAAGGCGTCGACCACCAGCACATCAAATTCCTGGTCTGGCTCGCGTTCGAGTTGCAGTCGGGCGTCACCGAGCACAATCTCGGTGTTGGCCGCAGTTCGCGAGAGGTAGCTGAAATTGTGGTGCGCAATGTCGATCACCAGAGGATCAATCTCATAGAGGCGGAAGTAGTCGCCCTTGCGCCCATACGCCGCGAGTGTGCCAACCCCCAGGCCAATGACACCAATGCGTGCTGGGCCGCTCGCAAGTTTGACTTGCAGGGTTTTGCCAACGCCACCCTGCGTACTGTAGTAAGTGGTGGGTTGGTCCAATTTGGTGGGTTCGGTAAATTGCCGTCCATGGGTAATTTGTCCATGGTACATGCTGCGATATTGGCCTTCGACGTTGTGAAAAACCTGCAAGGTGCCGTAAAAATTACGCACAGTGACGTCCGAGCCGCTGGTTTCTTCAAGATGGTCGTCAATACGCAGCCAACCCAGTCCCGCCAACAAAACAATGCTACCCGCCAGGCTCAGACGGCGCCAAACCGGCCGACTGAATGCGACACGGGGAATGACCGTGATCGCAGCCACCAGACCGGTGAGCACGATGGCGATTGACAATTCATAGTTGCTGTTGAACCAGTACGGCGCAATGACGCCGACAAAAAAACCACCCACCACGCCGCCGACCGACAGCATCAAGTAATAACCCGTCAGGTGACTGGGGTGCGGTTGCAGTCGCGATAGCTCACCATGGCAAACCATGCAGGCGACAAAAAATGCGGACAGGTTGATGCCCATGGCCAGGTAAATTGGCAATGCGTTGAGGCCAAGCGTGGGCAGGTAGGCCAGCGCGCTCAGGCCCAACACCAACAGCGGCAAGTACACTTTTCGCTGGTATCGTCCGGTGCGTTCGTAAGCCAAAATGAACGAAAGTAAATAAAGCGCCAGCGGAGCAACCCAGATCATCGGGATGGGTGCGATATTGGTGGTCAGGTAGCTAGTGTCGGCCACCATCAAAATGGATGGACAGGCCGCCAATGCGGCCCACAGCAGCTTGTCATTCCAGCGTGGTGCGGGACCGTCTTCATGGGTTTGCAAGACAATGGGCTCCCCCGTGCGTCCGCGCCATGCCAACAGACCACAGGCCGCAACAAAGCAGGCGTACAGCGCGGACCACAGGTAAGACTGCCACAGTGTCGGGAACACCGGCTCAACTGCGATCGGATAGGCCAGCAATGCCAGCATGGAGCCAAAGTTGGACAGGGCAAACAGGCGGTAAGGCACCAAACCGAACCGCTCACGCGCAAACCAGGCCTGCAACAGAGGACCCGTCGTGGACAGCACAAAATAGGGCAGGCCAATCGATACCGTCAGCAAGCCCAGGATGCGCAGCGTGGGGTTCTCAGCGCCCAACGGCTTCCAGTCCAGGCTCGGCGCAATGGGAATGAGAGCCAGGCTCAGTAGCAGCAAGGCGCCATGCACCAGGCTTTGACGGGAGGGCGAGAGATAACGCACCACCCAGTGTGAATAAAAGTAACCCAGCAGCAGGACCAGTTGGAAGAACAACATGCAGGTGGTCCAGACGGCTGCCGAGCCGCCAAACCACGGCAAAATCATCTTGCCAATCAGGGGTTGCACCTGAAACAGCAGGAAGGCGCTGAGAAAAATGGTCAGACCATAGTGGACGGTCAATCGCAGGTTGATGGCTTGCATGCAATTGCTGCGCTCAGGTCCGAGGCTCGGTCCAGAGCCTGCCGCCTGTGGCCCAGTTTTCACGTTTGACGTCGGTGATCAGGATGTCAACCGAGTCAGGCGAGCCACCCAGCACTTCGACAGAAACCCGGGTAATTTCCTCAACGAGCTTTTTCTTTTGCTCGACTGTGCGGCCTTCGAGCATTTCAATATGGTAGGTAGGCATGTGAGGGGCTTTCAATGGTTAGCGAATGATCAAGGGCGGCCGACGCTGCAACGCAGCGTGCACAGACACAAGCCAGCCTGCTGGCTTCGGCGGGAATACGTGCCGGCAATTCAGGGGTAAATGTGACTGTGGTGCACCAACACGGGGCTTGTGCCACGCCGGTTTCCCGCGCGATCTCGTTGGCGCAGCCGTTGCTTTGGCCGCACAAGGGGCAGCGTTTTGGGTCAACTGGGAGCAATAGGGGCGTTGTTGTTTCTGACATGGCAGCGTTTTTTACCCCGCAGTTTAGTCGGGCGCTGGCTTACTCTGCCGAACGGGTTCGCAAAAAGCTTGCGAATTTCGGCAAGCCTTTGGGGGTTCGATCGCGGTAGCGGTAGGTGACCAGGGTCCCGACAGCGGGCGGCTGCTCGCGTTGTGCGTCTGAAAAGCCAGTCCCCAGTGTGAATTGCTGCCCATCCGGCAGTTCCAGAACCAGCGCGCCCATGCGTCCGGCGTTGCGACCCTTGCCGGCTATATGTGCCACGACCTTTGCATCTTCATCGGGTTGTAGTTTGAGTTTGCGCAGTGCATCACTGCGCCCGGCTTGCCACTGTGCATCGGCGCGGTGCAAGACCAGGCCCTCACCACCATCCTGGGCCACCTGATTCAAAAGCCGGCGCAATGTTGCCTGGTCTGGCACCTTCAATTGCTGCACCGGCACCAGCCAGGTGACGTTAATTTGCGCTGCCACGGCCAGCAGACGTTCAGAACGCTCGGCAAAGTTGCCAGGCGCCCCTGGAAGGTCAAAAACCCGGTACCGCACCTCGCGCCAGTCGGCCTCAGAGGGAACTGCTTTGCGAACCGCGCCAGACAGGCGATCGAAACTGCGCCGCCCCATCCAAAGTTCACC
>CAIQBN010000464.1 GCA_903870065.1 uncultured beta proteobacterium
ATCTGCTCACAACCCGATCGTCAATTACGCAATTGGTGATCACCACAGCCGCACTTGCATCGCCCAGATGCTGCCCCATCCCATCCACAAAATACGCCGTCACCCGGAAGCAGTTGGCAAGGCCTTGCAGCAAGATCGGGTTGATGATGCCCACGTTAACGCTGCGCTCGGTGGACAGCGTTGCGGTTTGCACCTGAATACCGTTGACGGTGATCGTGATGGCAATGGGTTGCTTTGCTAGATCAACAGTCGTGCGCCCGCAAACGTAAAAGTTGCGGGCACTGCGCAAGCCAGAAAAAACAAACTCGGTGTCTTGCGCCATGGCATAGCCATCGAGATCGGGCCTGTAAACCAACCCACGGGTTGTGCACCGGTCGGCTACGTTCGCATTGGGGTCTGGCTCGCCCAGGTCCCGTGCCCAGCGGTATTCTTCGCGCAGCAACATGGCCTCGGCAATCACCCGAGCGGCGGCCTGGGGGGGTGGCCACAAATGCCGGGGCCAGGTGCCCGCTTAGCAAACCGGCGTAGGCGGGCGGCCCGGCTTGCAGCAAAACAGCCCACTGAGCAGCCAACTCTTGCTTGATCACTTTGCGCCAGCGGCCAAACAGGTGGCGGCTGTTGCGCTCGTTGTGCGGGGTGTTGACATCACGGCTCAGGCTCACATGGTGGCGGATACGGCTGGTGTGGGCCATGACAATGGCCTTGCCAGCGGCGCGCAGCTTAAAACACAGGTCGATGTCTTCGCAGCCGTTGACAAACTGCTCGGCAAAGCCGCCCTGCGCATCAAAGTAGGCCTTGCGTAGCAGCATGCAAGCACCGGTAACGGCAAGCGCCTTGGTTTGCGCAGGCGCATCGTCGGCCAGGGTTTGAATGTGGTCACACTGGGCATTGGGGTTGAGCCGACCCCAGCGTGGTCCAGCTTGGCGTCGGCCACGCGGTATTGCGCATTGCCGACCATACCCGCATTCAGTGTTGGCGACTGCAGGGCGTGCAACATCGGCTCCAGCCAGCCGGGCGCGAACAACAGGTCGTTGTTGAGCAGCGCCAAAACATCCCCGGTTGCTACTGATGCCGCCCTGTTGTTGGTTTTGGCAAAGCCCAGGTTGTGCGGGTTGCGCAGTGTTTTGATGTGCGGGTCAGACAATGTTGCAAGCCAATCCCGCGTGCCGTCGGTAGAGAAATCGTCGATCAGGATGACTTCATGCGCCAAGCCGGCGGGTATCGTCGCGCGCAGTGATGCCAGCATGGCCTGTGTGTGCGCCAGGTGGTTGAACAACGGGATGATGAAGCTAATTGTTTGACGTTCTCCGGGGGATTCGCAATCACCGAACGCAACAATTGAAACCTGCTGCCCTTTAGTTACTTTCACCCAACCAAACCTTTTTGCTTGAGGTAGGTGTTAATTTCGCTGAATCAGGTTACGACGAATTTGGCTTCTTCCATCACCAGATTGAGACGCTCCAAGCGGTCAACCACTTCTTCAGGGTAGTGGTGAGAGAACTTATTTCTCAGCATGGCCGCTGTGCCGAAATCTTCGGCCGACTTGATGGCCCCCAGTTTTTCCATCAGCAAAGTCTTGTCGCGATTGGATTTGTCGCTAATGTCTTCTTGCTCCAGGTAGGCAATGCCCCTGAATAGCTGGTCTTGCATCATCGAGACACATTGCGAATAGCGAAGTATCAATGCGTCAACAGATTCCTCCTGTTCGTCGGTCAACGATACAAGCACCCGCTTATCCATGGGGAACAACTCTGCATTCTTGTGTATGGAGTAGCCCAACTTTTCAATGCGCTGGCGGCAGGCCTCCAGGCTCTTGAGCAGCAGTGATTGCTCTTTGGTCATAACAAGACCCCTTGCTCGACCGCAATCTTGTGGATGGTTTGCGCGGGCTGGGTCGGGTCTTTGACCAATAGGTCCACATGGGTGTCGCAGGCTTGCTGCAAGCGATATTGCGTGCGCAATCTGGTTTTTAAATCAATGGGGCGACTGGCCGACAGATACACATCAATATCGCCCCCGCGGCGGGCATCGTCAGCGCGCGAACCATAAAGGTAGATGCTGCCAGCGGGATCCAGTTCACCAAGAATGGTGCGAAGAGCATTCAGCTCTGTGGCATTAATACGCATATTAGGTTGACTGGCGGTAGGGTGAAAGGTCTATTGAGTCTACAACCGGGGTTTCACGAAGGCAATCGAATGCCTATCGTCAAAACACCCTCTCCCCCAACACCCCCAGCAAATACTGCCCATACCCATTCTTGGCCAGCGGCCGGGCCAGCTTCTCCAGCGCACAGCCGTCAATCCAGCCCTGATGGAAGGCAATTTCTTCCGGACAGGCCACTTTGAGGCCCTGGCGCCCATGATTTGCACGCCCAGTTGCTCGCGCTCCAGGTACAGGCGGTTCAGGTCGGTTATCTCCAGCTCGCCACGGGCGGAGGGTTTCGGGTCAGGCTGAGGCATTTTCTTCAACCGATGAGCGAGTACC
>CAIQBN010000465.1 GCA_903870065.1 uncultured beta proteobacterium
CGCAAATGCCCTATGGGCCAGCGAGGCGCATCGAAGCTATGGGTTCGAGCAACTTGACAGGTAGGCTAGGTCGTCCCAAAACCTTGACTTCAGTCAAATTCCTTGGCTTGGGATTTGGTGCGTGAATTTTGCAGGGCCGACCTTTTAGTTTTGCTGAGGTGAAAGAAAACCGCTTCCTGTGCGATTGCCTTGTTCGCGTAACTGCAAGAGATGGAAACCTCCTTGAGGCAGTGGTCCATTGCATTTCCTTCTTCGATCAAATCCTCTATGGTTTGCAACTGCCCTATGGTGACGCCATCAATCTCCTTCGGAAAGGCGAACGGACTTTCAAAAACCACCTGACGAAGTTTTGAATGCACGATATGCACCCATCCTAAATTTTTTCCAATCTTGGCATTGGAAGTGATCGCCCAATCCAGAACCTCCTTCAAGACAATGGTCTCCTCAACTTCGTCAATCCATGCCCGAATGATCGTTGTTAGCGTACCGATGTTCAGTTTTGATGGAGAAAATTTGGAGAAAAGGTCCCCAAGACCCGCAAGTTGGTCGGATGAAACGCTGCCTTCTGAACAACGACATTGGCCGAGAACTTCCAAGGTGCGAAGTAAGGCTTGGACCTGATTTTCTGTTCCTTTTTCCAAGTGAGACGCGAAAAAACTACTGCCTTCGTCATCGAGGGTGACTAAACCCCGCAAGTGCTTGTCAGCTACGCCCCTTGATCCTAACGTTTGCCGTAGACGGCTTTCCAATTCCTTTCGATCCGCTTGTTGCTCGATGAGCCACCTGAGGACGGGATACATCTTTGGATGGAGGACGCCAACACTACTTTTCATTTGAATCACCTTTGGTCACGAATTTGATCGTCGTCCTTCGTTGAAACCACTTGGTTGCAGTCTGAAGTCGACAACGAGTTGACCCACCTATGAGCGTGGCTTCCTGACGGACATAGGTGATGGAATGTTTCGTCTATTGACGAAATTTATGCAAATCACAGTTATGTCGATTTGCTAGATGGCGGACTTGCGAACGATCGTCGGTATCCAGAGAAAGCTAGTCTTCTGGATTGCCGATCTATTGGCACTCCCACCAGTAGTTGAAAATCAAAGCAATAGCCCGAATGCGGACTACGCTATCAAATCATTCTTCAGGTTCTTCGTCTTCGACTTGATCGGCGATGGCGTCGAACACATGGATGATGTCTTCATCATCCATGTCCGTAATGGAGCCGCATTCATTGGCTCCCGCTAAGAAATTTCTGAAGGCTCCAGCAGTTGTGCCTTCACGAGGAAGTTCTTCAAAGGAAAGCGAAAGCCTCTTTGAGCTTACTTGAAGCCACGAAGATGCCTTGTCGGTACGAACAATCGCAAACTGGTCGCTGTTAATGGTGAACATCGTCCATCCGATTTGCGCGACTTCTTCTGCCAAATCGCTAAGAAACGGGGCTGTCAGGTAGCTTCTGCGACCAGTGCGGCGAATTGTTACCGAGCCAAAACGAAATCTGCTTATTTCGCGGGGCGGGACGGATTCCTCAGCCAGGAGGGTTGCCATAGTGACTAGAAGTCGAGCCGTGGCGGCGGCACTGCGGAGTTTGGATGCCATGGTGGTGGTCCTTATAAATGGGTGATAACTCTTGAACACCTGCTGGAAGCTTAAAAAATTGCTTTCAGTTAACAGGCATCGCAATTATACATGATTTACAGTACCAGACAACCTATTTAGTTCAAATACTAGTTAACTCCAGTTTTGTGTTGCATGAGTTCGTATATTGCTGCGCAGCGTGACGAGTCGAAATGTCGCTGGTCTACAAGCAAGAAGGCTCTGCAGTTGCTGCGTCTTCCCGGAACGAAAACGGCAATCCTTCAGGGATTCACGCAACTGTGAGACGGATAGGCATTTCAACCACATGTGGCCAAGTGTGGCACGGGTTTTGGGCGGCCAAGCGCCTTTGACCTGCGCTGTTTGAGCGTCCGTAGTCGCAGCCAATTACGAGAGGATCTGCTCAAGTCGGTTTTGGGCAGTGACAGGCGCAGCCGCTACCTGCGGCGCGCCTCAATCGCCGCTGCAGTCACTCACCAATTGATGCGCTGATCTACCTCGTAATCCGGTGCGGGTTGCGCCACCAAATCCAAATCCGGCCCGATTTGACTGCCTTCGCCAGCCTGCGCATCACAGTCCTCCCACAGGGGCGGCCCACGTGCCGAGGCAACGTAGGGTGCCTCGGACTCCACCCCGATGTGATCGAGTATTTGCCGGATAGCGGCGCTGTGTGGGAAATAAACGCGATGATGCGCATCTGCCCACCACACAGTGGGCACAAGAGCGGAAATCTGTGCAAACCTACGACAGGTTTAGAGGAGGCAGATCGAAAACCCCGCTGACCGCTATGAGTCTTTTGCAGACCGCTGATGCCCGACTCTAGGCGCATACGTGTCGGCCGTAGGCCATAACGGATGTTTGGATGCCCTGGCTTCCATCTGGTCAACATAGCTGTTCTCCCGCGTGTAGTGGTCGGCGCACCAGCACCCGGGGGTTAGCCTAGTTATGCGCTAAAGTACCCTTATGCCCAAGTCGGTATGCATTGCAGCCCCTTTATGCCTAGGGTGGCATTTATTGAATATTACAGTTAACAATAAAAAAACTATATGGTCACTCACTCAGTCGAAACTATGAATGTTTTTACTCCCTATAACTTTAGGAACATTCTCCATGCAAGTTCTAAATCAAGAATCGCTGGACCAACTGGTTCACGCCATTGTTCAGGAAGTTGATCCTGAAGCCGTGATTCTGTTTGGTTCCCACGCCAGGGGCGATGCCAGGCCAGACTCCGATGTTGATTTGATGGTGATTGAAACAGCGCCATTTTCCGCGCAGCGCAGCCGCCGCGCCGAATACAGCCGCTTGTCCAGGGCGCTGCGTGAATTCCCGGGCGCCCTGGATATCCTGCTCTACAGCCGCGAGGAGTTTGAGTATTGGAAAGACTCTCCCAATCATGTGGTGGGGCGGGCGCAGCGCGAAGGCAAGGTGCTCCATGTCCGACATTAAGCAAGCGCAGGCCATGCTGCGCATGGCGCACCGCGACCTCAACGCGCTCAGGGGCATGCAGAATGCCGAAGTTTTTGCCGATGAAATTTTTGGTTTTCATGTGCAGCAAGCCGTTGAAAAAGGCCTCAAGGCGTGGATGTGTGCAGTCGGAATCACTTATCCGTTTACCCATCAAGTCAGCCGTTTGCTGGTACTGCTGAGAGATGCTGGCGCCGAGGTTGATGCGTTTTGGGGGCTGGACGAATTTACGATCTACGCGCACCAGGCGCGCTATGAAGAAGGGCACGTGGCCGCCGATGCGCCGCTTGAACGCGAACATCTGATTCAGTCAGTCGGGGCGCTGGTCAGCCAGGTTGAAAGCGAGATCACGTTGCCCTGAAACATGCGTCGTTTCATTTAAGAAAAGTCCAAACATGAATCGCTTTGACCGTATCACCGTTAACCCCGCTTTCGTTAGCGGGCAGCCCTGCATCCGCGGCATGCGCCTGACCGTCAAGCGCGTGTTGGAAGCCGTGGCGCTGTATCCCAACCCGGACGAGTTGCAGCGCGAATACCCCGAGCTGGAAGCGGAGGACATTCGGCAAGCACGCGACTTCGCTGCATGCACTTTGAACTGGGGTCAGACTTAATGGCGATCACCGGCTTCAATGAACTTCAGGAGGAATTGTCATGAGCTTGCCTGTTAAAGAAGCCGTTTCAGTTGGAGACCCGGCCACTGCCGCCCACTCCAAAGCCGACCCCATCTTGCTGGAACTGTGGGAAATCAAGCGCCAGCTCAATGAAGAAGCCCATTACGACATTGCCGAGCTGGCGCGGCGAGCCAATGCATTTGATATGGACCTTGCCATGAAACAACGGGGTGTTTCGCTGAAACCATCGGCCAAAGGTGCCAGTCTGCCGCTAGACACTGACACGTCCGGTGCGTCGTCTGCTGCCTAGAAACTGTCAAAATTCGTAGCAACTGACGCAATTTGGATAAGGGCCGACGCCTACACCGCCTTGCTAAGACCACCATGATTCAACTTTATTGCGGAGGCCTGAATGCCTAGTGTTTCATCACTGACCATCAAAGGCTACAAATCTATTCGTTCGCTTGAAAACTTCCCGTTGGGGCAGCTCAATGTGTTGATTGGGGCCAATGGCGCGGGCAAGAGCAATTTCATCAACGTGTTTCGCTTGCTGCAGGAAATTGTTGATCAACATTTGTACCTCTATGTGCCGCTACAAGGTGGTCCCGATGCACTGCTGCATTTTGGGCGTGCGGTGACGGAGCGGCTGCATGTGGCGTTTCAATTCGGCATGGACGGGCATCCGCGCATTCGGCAAGGCTACCGTTTTGATTTGCTGCCAACACTGGACAACCGGCTGATTTTTGAATCTGAAGAGAGCTTGTTTTTTGGCGACGAACTGCCGGTGGTCAACCCCAGCCGTTTGTTGGGTCAGGGGCACAGTGAGTCCAAGCTCAAAGAGGCAAGCGACAGCTATTCAAAATTGGTTTACCCCTGCGTTAGCAACTGGCGCGTTTATCACTTCCAAGACACCAGCGACACAGCACCCGCCAAGCGACTCCACGCCACCAATGACAACCTGCGTCTAAAATCGGATGCTGCCAATCTGGCGGCCTATGTGCGTATGTTGCGGCGCGACCATCCATCGGCCTACACACGCATTGTTGAAACCATCCGGTTGGTGATGCCGTTTTTTGATGACTTTGTGCAGCGCCAGGGTGAGCCAGACTCTATCGAACTGGAATGGTTGCAAAAAGGCATGCCAGACACACCCTTCCGGGCCAGCACCTTATCCGACGGCAGTCTGCGGTTTATTTGTCTCGTTACGCTGCTTTTGCAACCCATTGAGCTGCTGCCCGACACGCTGTTGATTGACGAGCCCGAACTGGGTTTGCATCCCTACGCCATTGCCGTGTTGGCTGATGTTTTCAAGCAGGTCGCTGAAGACAAGCAGGTCATCGTGTCAACCCAGTCGGTTGAACTTATCAATGCCCTGGCGCCAGAAGATGTGATTGTGGTGGAGCAAGACGATGGGGCTTCCACGTTCAAGCGTTTCACCCAGGCTGAGCTGGCGGATTGGCTACAAGAGTATTCGATGGGCGAACTCTGGCTTCGCAACATTTTGGGCGGGAGGCCCTGAGATGGCGGAAGTCATCGTTATTGCAGAAGGTGTTACGGAAGAGGCGTTCATCAAGCAACTGGTGGCTCCAGCCTTGCGGACGCTACAGGTTTTCGTCAAACCCGTGATGCTGAATACATCCAAGGATGCAAAAGGTGGTGCGGTTTCGTATGACCGTTTGCAACGCAACGTGCGCAATATTTCAAGGCAGTATCCGCGTGCCGTGGTGACGACGCTGCTGGATTTGTATGCGCTGCCCAGCAACTTTCCGGGGTTTGCGGAAGCCCAAAAGTTGCAGGACGTCTATCAGCGGGTGAATGCACTGGAGGCTGCATTCCACCAGGCCATCGTGGCGGACGTGGGGTGTCGGGGAGAGCAATTTCTACCGCATATTCAGCCGTATGAATTTGAGGGCTTGTTGTTCTCTGATGTTGTTGAACTTTGCAACACGGAAGCGGCGTGGTTGGGTAGCTTGGCTGCGTTGTCGCGCGTGCGGGACGCTGCAGAGTCACCAGAACATATCAATGACAGCTTTGACACCAAGCCGTCCAAACGGCTGGAAAGTCTATTGCGCCAACCGGGATATAGAAAGACCTTGCATGGCCCCAAAGCCGCAGAGCGCATCACGCTGGCAGTAATGGAGCGCGAGTGTGTGCACTTCGGCGGCTGGATGAATCGGCTTAGAGGACTACGGGCATAGCATGGTGACCACTGACGGATTCACCCGCCTGGCCCAGCCGCTGCAACGTGCCCTGTGGGAGCGCGGTTGGACCGGGTTGCGAGACAGCCAAGTAGTCGCGCTGCCACTGATTCTTGATACCCACGACGATGTAGTCATCTCCGCCGCTACTGCCGCGGGCAAAACCGAGGCGGCCTTTTTGCCGCTGCTCACCCGATTGTGGCAAGACAAGGAGCCGTCAAGCGGTTTGGTTCTCTATGTCGCCCCGGTCAAAGCACTCATCAACGACCAGGTGGAGCGCTTGCAGTTGTTTTGTGAGCGCATGGACATTCCCGTCTATCCGTGGCACGGGGATGTGGGGCAATCGTCGCGCAAGCGTTTTTTTGCCGACCCGCGTGGCGTGGTGATGATTACGCCGGAGTCTTTGGAGTCGCTGCTGTTTCGCCGTGGTGCAGATTTGCGGCACATCTTTGCAAAACTGCAAGCGGTGGTGGTAGATGAACTGCATGCTTTCATAGGCAACGTGCGGGGTCGGCAATTGCAAAGCTTGCTGCACCGCTTGGAGGCGCAACTGGGCCAGCGGGTTCAGCGCATAGGCTTGTCGGCAACGCTGGGCGACATGGGGATGGCCGCCGAATTTTTGCGGCCTGGGCACGGCGGTGAAATTCACATCATTGCAACGCCCGGCGAAAAGCGAAACATTCAACTGGCAGTCAAAGCCATTTTGCAGCCTAACACCGCGACCCAAACCTCTCAAGACGCGCATTGGACCATAGCCGACGAATTGTTTGAGCGCTTGCGCGGGGCCAACTATTTGGTCTTTCCGGCGGGGGTGGGGTTGGTCGAGTTTTATGCCGACGCCTTGCGCAAGCGCTGCGAGCGTGCGGGCCTGCCGGTGACCTATTTTCCGCACCATGGCCGGTTGGCAAAAAGTGAACGCGAGGAGACCGAAGCCGAACTCAAGCGCGGCAGCCTGCCCGTAAGTGCCATTTGCACCACCACGCTGGAGATGGGCATCGACATTGGTGCCATCAAAGGCGTGGTGCAAATCGGCGCACCGCAGACGGTAGCCAGCCTGTGCCAGCGCATTGGTAGAGCCGGTAGGCGCGAGGGCGATGTGGCCGTGCTATGGCAATACTGCATTGCCGACACGCTGAGCCCGGGTGCTGATTGTGTGGACAGCTTGTATGCGAATCTGGTCCAGGCGGTGGCGGTGATTCAGCTTTTTCTGGCCAAGTGGTACGAGCCGCCGCTGGCCGGTGCACTGCACTACTCAACCCTGATACAGCAAGTGCTGAGTCTGGTGGGTGAACGCCACGGAACCACGGCGGCACAGGCCTATCAAATGCTGTGCCAAACCGGTCCATTCAAGGGCATCAGCGAGGCCAACTTTATTGCGCTGCTGCGCGCCATGGCCGCCAAAGACCTCGTGATGCAAGACGCCAACAAGGTGCTGCTGCACGGCACTCGTGGTGAAAAAATGGTGAACCACTACACGTTCTATGCCGCGTTCCCAGACTCACAAGAGTATCGCTTGCGCCACGGCGGTAAAGAGTTGGGTACCTTGCCCTTGCATGGTACCTGTGCGCCGGGTGACGTGATCACCTTTGCAGGCAGGCGGTGGCGCATTGAGGCCATCAACCACGAAAAGCGCTTGGTTGAACTGGCAGCGTCCAGCATGGGAAAGCTGCCTAGAACCTTTGGCGGCGGATCGTTGGTTCACCGTCGTGTTCGGGAAGAAATGCGCGCGGTCTTGGCGGGTAACGACATTCCGGTTTGGCTTGATGCAATGGCGCAGTCGCTTTTGGGCGATGCCCAGCGGCAATACAAGGCGCTGCGGTTGGAAAACACTCGGTTCGTGGTTGAGGGCCATACCGTGTACCTGTTTCTGTGGGAGGGCGATCAAGTGCAAGAAGCGCTTGAGGTTCTTTTGAAGAGTTACGGGCTGGACGCCAAGAATATTGGCATCTGCATTGAAATTTCCCACACCACCCGCGAATTGGTGGAACGAAGGCTCTCGGAAATCAGCGCGCAGCCATGTCCTGCGGCTGATGCAATCATTCAAAGAAGAGATGTGCGGGATTCGGAGAAGTGGGACTGGGTTTTGCCCGACAACCTATTTTTGGCGAGTTATGCCAGCCGGGCTTTGGCGTTGGAAACTGCTCACTCGCTTTGCCAAAGCTTGTCGTGTCGGTAAACTAAATCGGACTGATGACAAGCGACTGAAAGCACAACCATGTCCATGGAAAACACAGAATCCGGATTGTCTGGAAAAGAAAATCTGCCAGCAAGAGAAGTGTTGCAGCGCATGTTTGCCGCGGCCATTGCCGCTGCTCAGCCCCGCCACTGCATTGCTGCACATCTGCCGTCTGCCCCGAAGGGGCGGCTGATTGTTATTGGTGCCGGCAAAGCTTCTGCCGAGATGGCGCGTGCTGTGGAGCAGCACTGGGCTGGTCCGCTGGAGGGTTTGGTGGTGACCCGTTATGGCTATGCGGTTGACTGCAAACACATCGACATTGTGCAGGCAGCGCATCCTGTGCCAGACCAGGCCGGTCTGATGGCCGCGCAGCGCATGCTTGAAAAGGTCAAAGGCCTGACTGCCGATGACACCGTGTTGTGCCTGATCTCGGGCGGGGGGTCCGCATTGCTGCCGTTGCCGCTGGATGCCATTACGCTGGAAGACAAGCAGGCGGTGAGCCGGCAACTTCTCACGTCGGGGGCCAGCATTAGCGAGATGAACTGTGTGCGCCGCCATTTGTCGGCCATCAAGGGCGGCCGTTTGGCTGCGGCGTGTCATCCGGCAAGGCTCGTAAGCTTATTGATCTCGGATGTGCCGGGCGATAGGCCCTGCGATATTGCGTCAGGTCCGACCGTGGGCGACGCCTCGCGCTGTGCCG
>CAIQBN010000466.1 GCA_903870065.1 uncultured beta proteobacterium
CAGCTCCCAGAGCCGGTTCTAAGCGCGTCATTAAAACGCGCGATTCTCTCTTTCGGCTGATGCTCGCTCATGTCTTTCAAGATAGAGATCAGTCCTCCATTAAGTTTCTCAGTTTCTATGGGCTTCGGTGCTGCTGAGAGCGTCTGATCGCCGCTCAAGCCCTTCAGTCTCTTCAGCACATCCAATGCGATCGTCGATTTACCATCACCGGCGTGCCCGGACAGAACGATAATCACCTCCCCATCTGCTTTCAGACGCCGGTAAATGTCCTCGACTATGGGTGAAGCCTCATAGATGCTTCCAAAGTAGGCGTTGGTAGCTTGGTATTCGGCCAATGCATTGGCATTTCCAGCACTAACGTTGTGCAGGGTATTAAGATAGGTGACAAACGGATTGCTGAGAGCTGATCGTGTGGGATCGGCACGAAACAGCGGTAGCGTTTCGGCACCAACCGTTGTCACGGATTCAGACACGGTCACTTCGGGTTCCGGCGCTAGCGGCTCGTCAGCCGTAAGTGCTTGATCTAGCGCCTTGAGCATGGCGCGTGCCGATTCGTAGCGAGCCCCTTCAACGAAGTAGGCATTTTCCAACCAGGTGCCGAGACGCCCGCGTTGTACATCGTCACAACTCGATTCACTCAAGTCTGTTCGTTCACACAGCCATTGATGGAGGGTACGACCGAGCGCGAACAAATCACCTTGGGCGCAAGCATTCATTTCGCTCCGAGAGACAAGAGTGGAATCCACATATCCCGGCGTGCCACGCAATGTAACGACCCCTGCGGCCGACGCGCTTCCGAAATCAATCAGCCCCACAGCTCCGCTAGCGGCATCGATCAGCACATTGTTGGGGTTGATGTCGTTATGGATTATTTCACGCTGCTGTTCTCCCGGCTCGTGAAGACGACACAATGCCTCTAGCAATACCCTGGCCACATTGGTGAACAATCCAAGATCTGGTCTGTCGCTGTTCTTGATGAGATCACGAACCGGTATTCCCGGCACCAAATCGACTGCGAGGCACCAACGGTGGCCCTCCACTTCGGAAAAGTGGCGTACGCGGGGAAACAAGATCGGTAAGTGCAGCTTGTCAACAGCCCTCAAGGTGTCACGTTCCTGAAGCGCCTGTTCTCGAGCAACGCTTGCCTTGAAAACCTTGTGGATAAACAGTTCACCGTGATTGTCTACTTGGTAGACCTCGGCGGTCGCACCTTCTGAGATTTTCCGACGTTCCGTGTATGGCGTCTCTTCCTTGATGTCCACAACCGATGCGGATAGAGCCGGCACCTTCGGCTCTAGAATTTCCGTAAGAATTGTTGCCACCGACGCGGCGGAAGGCCGCTGCTGAGAATTTTGAGCCAGCATATTGTTCACCAGAGTGACGAATCTGCCCTGAACATCCTCTCCAACAGATGTATCTTGCAAGCTGCCCGCGATCAAGAGTGCTGTATCGGAGCCAGATTTTGGCTCGGTACCGCTAATAGCTAGACAGAGAACGGCCCCTAAGGAATAGACGTCTGAAGAGAAATCCGACCTCCCCAGAAAAACCTCAGGCGCAGTAAAGCTAACAGATAGCCGCGCTTCGTCGCCAATTCCTAGCACCGTCAACTCGGAGTTGGGGTCGTATGCCAGATCGAAGTCGGTCAACTGAGCGTGTCCATCTGAACATACCAATATGCTCTTAGGTTGCACGTTGCGGTGTATCAGAGCTGCATCGGAGTTATGGATGAAATCGAGTGCTTGCGCTATGTCGCGCGCAATATGTGCAGCACGGCGCCAGTCAATACGCACATGCTCGGCGAGCAGACTGCTGAGCGTTTGGGTTTCCGTCCAATCCGACACCTCAACAATAAGACTGCGCTCATTTGGGTGCGACTGTACCCCCTTGATTCCAGGATGGTATGGTAAGCGGCTGACCGCTTTCAAACTGCGGACCTGCTTTTCAGCAATGGCGGGATCCGAGTTCAACTTTCCAAACACACGCAGGCGGTAAAGGTGGTTGTCTATGTTCGGGTTGCGTTCCGCCACATAGGTAATATAAGACTCGGTGGACTCTTTGTCTTCTCGGATGCGGTATCCGGGAATCTGATCAGCATAGTCGACCGTTTGCGATTGTCGGTCGTGATCGAGCTGTTTGATCAGCCTTCGAAACTGGAAATCCGTCAGGATTCGACCGGCATCTTTGGGGTCACCGTGCAAGCGCTGTTTCAGGTAGCGGCATAACTCTTCCATTCCATCGAAGGTGATGGTACCTAGACCTAGTGCGGCCTGATTTGCTGGCGTGGCTCCTTCAACGTTGGCCTGTTCGCTGGTAAGTGCAACTACTGACTGTACAAACGGAAGATTTGCTTCATGCACACCGTTCAACGCGTGTTGTATATAGCTTTTGAGAACTTTGCATTTTCGATAGTTAACAATGTGCGGGCTATCTATCAACCCGATACCTCGCTTCCACTTCGATTCGTTAATAACGATTTGCCCCGCCCAGTCCTTGAGTTCAATGATCGCGATGAATGTCCGCGTGACCACGATCGCGTCGCATTCGACATATGCCTCTTTTGCACGATCAAACAACTCGTAATTTGGAAAGACAACAATATCTGTGGTGACTGGTAGCGAACTCGAAAGGTACTCAAACACCTTTCGTTCAGACTCGTACTCCGTATGGTCGAAATTCTTAATCAATCAAATACTCCACACTTTTATTGGCTGATTGCCGGAGCTCCGAGCATCGTTGCCACGGATGCTCGATAAGAGCGAGCTCACGGGCAGGGCTCGTCGGAAACATGCTCACGCTTGATGGAAGCGTGTCAAGTGCATCCTCCGTTGAATTGAGAAGATCAGAAAAACAAACAATACAGTATTTTCACCAATCCGTCTAAAAACGAATTGACTCAGAAATTCATAAACAATAGAGCCGTTACAACCGCCAACCTCTGCGAACAATCCATGAGCTTCATGATGATGGACCATCAGAAAAAGTTGCTTACATGTTTCTTGACCCTCGAATAAAACAATACAGTTTTCTGGCAAATACTCGACTTGGTGCTCGCTAAACGGTACACCTTTCGTTTGCTCACACTCTGATGAGCCATGCGTTTTATGCAAAGAAAGCATACCAATGGTCGCCATCGTATCCTCTGTTTCAAACATACTTTGCCGCAGCCTCCAGAAAACATCTTTGGACCTTTGATCTCAGTGCCGGTGGTGCCAGCACCTGCACATCCGCCCCAAACCGCATGATGTCGCCGATAAGTTCCCGGTCATCGGAGTAAGGAAACGACAGCACATAACTGCCATCTGCTTCAAACGAACTCTCCTGCATCGGATGCCAGGTTTCCCCTGCCACCCAACGCGCGCGCTCAGGCGTGAATTTGAGCTTGGCCCAACCCAGGGCAGCGCCGTTGAAAATGCCGTAACTGTTGCCAAGGGCTTGGTCTATTGCCTTGCTTGTCACTTCTTTGGCCTCTGTTTCCATCACTTCAAGCTTTGTAATGGCATCAATGCTGAAACTGCGCACATCGTCCCTGAGGTGGCACCAGGCATCCAGGTACCAGTTGTCCCGGTAATGCACCAGGCGTTGGGGTGACACCTCACGCTCAGAAGTGATCCCGTTTTGCCTGTTGAAGTGCCAGATTTTGAGTCGCTTGGCGGCGAAAGTGGCCGCAGCAACCAGCTCAAACGACTTGGCGACCACTTTGCGCTTGCCCGCATGAACCAGGCGGATGCGCTGCGCCACATCCTGACTGGCCAGCCCATGTTTGTCCATCAGTTGGTTGAGCCTTGTCTGCAAGGGTTTAAGTTTGGAGCCCAGCAGGCCGGGTTCAAGTTGTTCGAGCAAATGCTGAATGGTGACCAGGGACAGAATTTCTTCCTGGCTGAACCACAAGCCGGGCAGTTCACTGTCGGTGTGGCCCTTGGCCATTTGATAACCACCGAGCTCACGATTGAACTCAATGGG
>CAIQBN010000467.1 GCA_903870065.1 uncultured beta proteobacterium
CGATGAACAGCATCTCGTTGTGGTCGGGCGAACGCGGGTGCTGCGCCGTGAGAATCGCGTCCAGACTGAGGTAGTCGCCATAACTCATGCTCTTGCTGAAATCGAGCTGCGCCTTCTCTTCAATGACGATGGACTCGGGCAGACCAGCGTTGGCCGGCGCAGCGGAAGGGTTTTGATCGCGGGCAGAGCCGTCGGGTTTAAATGGGCACATTTCAGGTTACCGCATGTTTTTGGTTGAATTGGGGTTGCTGCCACTCGCCCGATTCAAGCACCTGGCGCAGTTGCTCCACTGCATTCCATACGTCTTCATAACCGATGTAGAGCGGTGTAAAACCGAAGCGCAGAATGTCTTTGTGCCGCCCGCCGTCACCGGCGCGGAAGTCACCAATGACACCACGGGCAATCAAGGCCTGAACGATAGCGAAGGCACCTGACCCTGCAGCGGCATGTTCACGCGTCAGGCAAACTTGCGAGCCGCGCAGCGCGTGCTCGCGTGGCGTTGCCAGCCCCAAGCCGTAACCGGCGCAGTGCTGCTCCACCAGATCAATATACAAATCGGTCAAAGCCAGTGATTTGGTTCGTAGCGCGGCCATGCCGCCCAGTTCTTCTGCAGCCGTGAATCCGTCCAACCCGCACTCCAGCAGGGACATGCTGACAATCGGTTGCGTGCCGCACAGATAACGCGTGATGCCGGCGGCAGGTTGGTAGTCGGGCGTAAATTCGAACGGATTCGCGTGACCCCACCACCCCGACAGCGGTTGCCAAAAGCGATCGGCGTGCAGCGGGTTGACCCACACAAATGCCGGTGCTCCGGGGCCGCCATTCAAATATTTGTAGCCGCAGCCAATCGAGAAGTCGGCCTTGGCACCGGTCAGGTCCACCGGGACGGCGCCAGCACTGTGCGCGAGGTCCCACACCACCAGCGCTCCGGCTGCATGCGCCGCGGCGGTGACGCCAGCCATGTCGTGCATGGCACCGGTGCGGTAGTTCACATGGGTGAGCATCAGAACGGCCACATCGGTGGTGAGTGACCCGGCAATTTCTTCCGGTTCAACCAGTTGCATGGTGTAGCCGCGCTCTTTGCAAAGACCTTGTGCAATATAGAGATCGGTAGGGAAGTTGCTGCGCTCACTCACCACGGTGCGCCGCTGTGGCGCGTCCTGCGCCGCAATGGACAGGGCCGCCGACAGCACCTTGTACAGGTTGATGGAGGTGGTGTCGGTGACCACCACCTCGTCCGGACAGGCACCAATCAGTGGCGCAATCCTATTGCCTAGGCGCTGTGGAAGGCTGAACCAGCCCGCTGAATTCCAGGCGCGAATCAGATCGACGCCCCACTCCTGGGTGATGACCTGTGCCGCGCGCGCTGCCGCGGCCTTGGGCATCACGCCCAGCGAGTTGCCATCGAGATAGATGACGCCCGGCGGAATGTCAAACAGGTTGCGCAGACTGTGCAGTGGGTCTGTCACATCACGCTGTTGGCAGTCGTGAAGAGTGATCATGAATTTTTCCTTTTGTTACCGTTCATTACTCACCCAGTCCGATGGGTGCAGGCGCCCGCGTGACGATACGGGTGAACAGGCGGTCATAGATCGGGTCACGCTGGCATTTCACGTTTAGCGGGTCAACGTTGCTGGCAAAGGCGGCATCGATTTCTCTCCAGTCATCCGCATCAAGGACCTTCAGGGCTGCAGGAAGAATCACGGATTCTTCGAGGCGCATGTGCTCCATGTAAAAAAGCAAATGCCGCTTGACGGCTACTTCAAAGGCTTCTCGGCGCGAAAGGCCCAGCATTTCCCAGCCCTTAAGCAAATACTGCAGCTCGCGGATGGACGCTTCGCCCCGTTCATGCTCCGTGTCCAACCGGGCGATCAGCTCTGCTGTTTCTGGCGCACGCTGTGCGACTTTGGGAAACAACATCAACGTCTCTTTGGGGTGGTGCAGGCGCTCAGGGAACTCATCGATGTAAAACAACATCGCGCCGACCACCTCAAAGTAGCCCGGCAAATCATCGTGCGGGCCGCGCTCAATCATCATGCCCAGCGATTTTGCGATGGCTGCGATCGTGCCGTGTTCTTCCTGAATAATGCGGATACTCTGAGGCTTCATGGCCGGACCTTTGGCAAGCGTTGCAATTCAAGTACCTGAAAATCAAAAGGCGGCAATGCCGGTGATGGCACGGCCCAGAATCAGCGCATGAATGTCGTGCGTACCCTCGTAGGTATTGACCACCTCCAGGTTCACCAGATGGCGCGCCACCCCGAACTCGTCGCTGATGCCGTTGCCACCCATCATGTCGCGTGCCATACGGGCGATTTCCAGCGACTTACCGCAGGAATTGCGCTTGATGATGGATGTCATCTCGACTGCCGCCTGGCCACTGTCCTTGAGACGCCCCACTTGCAGGCAGCCTTGCAGGCCGAGCGTGATTTCGGTCAGCATGTCGGCCAATTTCTTTTGCACCAGCTGGTTGGCTGCCAGCGGCTTGCCGAACTGCTGACGGTCCATGGTGTATTGGCGGGCGCGGGTGTAGCAGTCTTCTGCGGCACCCAGCGCACCCCAGGCAATGCCGAAGCGCGCACTGTTCAGACAGGTGAATGGACCTTTGAGGCCCCGCACATCGGGGAAAGCATTTTCTTCCGGGCAAAACACTTCATCCATCACAATTTCGCCGGTGATACTGGCGCGCAAGCCAACCTTGCCGTGAATGGCGGGAGCGCTCAGACCTTTCCAGCCTTTCTCCAGCACAAAGCCGCGAATGGAGCCGCCGTCGTCCTTGGCCCAGACCACAAACACATCGGCAATTGGGCTGTTGGTGATCCACATTTTGGAGCCGCTCAAGGAGTAGCCTCCAGCTACTTTCTTGGCGCGGGTGATCATGCTGCCGGGGTCA
>CAIQBN010000468.1 GCA_903870065.1 uncultured beta proteobacterium
CTTGCTGCCGGTACTGGTGGAGAAGGCCACCGGCCTGGGCCTGACCGTTTACGACGACCAGGCCGCTCGGGTCTACCTGCCGGGGGGCTGGGTGCTAGACCAGTCTGGCCGACAAGTGCTGCAGGCAGAGCCCGCCTCGACCTTGCCTGCCTGGCCAACCGTGGCGCAGGCCCGCGCAATGTTCAAGCGCGAAGTGCTGCCAACGCTGGCGGTACACGGGTTCAAATGGGTCACCCACAATCTGGGGTTTGACTTTGTTCGTCATCGCCCCTCTGGCGAACAAAGGCTCACCGTCGGGCTGCGTGATCTCGGGCAGGCGATTGAAGTCAAACCATCCACCATGGTCAACCCGGCGCTTCCAGCGGGTATTGTCCTTGCCATTGGCCCCGGCCGATCGATTTTCATTTTCGCCCGCCACTGCGTGCCGCTGCTGGACTATGCGTGCCCAGAGACCCGCGACTCTGCCCAGACGCAAACACCGCGTTACCCGGAATTTTGGGTGGAAAGCGAGGCACAGATGCAGGCGATTTCCCGGGCCTACCTCGTTCATGTGCAGGACACTTGGCTTCCCTTGTTGGACGCCATCGCAGAGCCGCCGGGCATGGTGCAATGCGACCGCCATTCTGAGCCGCATGGTGTCGAGTTCGATTCGGCGTACGGCATGCTGGGCATGGCGCACTGGATCGGCGCGCCAGACTTCGATGCCATCGTGGAGGCCCATGCCGCACGCATGGCCGCCACGAAGATGCGGGTTTTTCTGCCAGTGCTGCGAGAAATGGCCGAAAAACTCAAGGCTTGTCCCCAATTTTTCGGCATCTATCCCCGAACAGACCTGACATGAAAACCAGCGCACGCGATTCGTGGGGTTGGTTGCAGTTTGAACCGCACGGCCCATTTTTCACAACCTCTCGTTTGGATTGGTACCCATGAGTTTCATTATCCAGTTGTTTTATGCCCCAGCTGCCACCACCTTCGCGCAGGCCGATGCTTACATCAACCAAGCCACCCGTACCGGTGCCAACAACGACCGGTTTGCCAGTTTCATTCAGCGCGTTTTGCTGATTTACCCGGATGACAAGGACGGTGCCAGCGATGTAGTCGATGAAGACGGCGAGAGTGGTGATTCCTGCGCCGTCATCTGGAGCGAACCTTTGCCGTTTGCTCCCTTTCTTGATGATGTGCTCAACCTGGGCCTGAAAACCGAGTGTATCGATGCAGCCACGCTGGACACGCTGGCACATCTGGCGGTGGACGTCGGACTGCAAATGCTTGAGCCGATTGGCGCCACGCTCTACCGAGCCGACCGCATGCTGGTTGATGATGCGGGGCAGGTGGAGCCATTTGCGCCACCCGTTAGTCGGGTAAAAGCAAAAGCAACCGCCAAGCCCGAGTTGCCCGGTGCCCCCGAGGTGTTGGCGCATTTGACGGCCTGTTTGCTGGAGACGCTGACGCCGCATGGGTTTCGCCAAAGTACACCCCGCGTTGATCAGTCCACCTTGCTGGTGCGCGAAGATCCAGACGTCCAGCAACTCATTCAGTTGCGCTGCACTCCGTCGGGGAGCAAAGGCAACTGGTGCCATTACATGTTTGAGTTTCGTGCGCCAAAGCTGCGCCTGGCTTGGCAGGGGGCCATGCAGGAGCGCTACAACGCCTTCATGCAGCGCGTGCCGGATTTCAACTCGCCAGATCTGACCTACTTTATGGATGACTTCAGCCTGATCAAAGATGAGCAAAGCCTGTGGCTCAATGCCCATGCGCACATCAAGACGCACAAGGACCTGCGCACTTACGGGGAACATCTGCAGGCCTGGCTGCATGGGCCCGGGTTCCATTTGTTAAACAATGGCAGAGATCTGAAAGGCTTGATTCGCCTGGCAACCGACCCACGCCGTTTGGCGCAGCTGATTCTCAGCCCGGATTCATTGCAGGGTTTGTGGACA
>CAIQBN010000469.1 GCA_903870065.1 uncultured beta proteobacterium
TGTCAAGTTGTTCGGTGCCAAGCTATGGTGCTGAAAAGTGGCTTGAGCCGTATGAGGGGCGACTCTCACGTACGGTTCTTAGGGGGCGGCGGTGCAGCAATGCACTGCTGCTACCCGACGCTGTCCATGGTGTCAACGAAGCCGGGAAGCCTGCGCTAGTTCACCCCGATGTCAAGCGTGCCAAGTTGCTTGAACTCATCGCCAAATTGCCCCCATGCTTGATCGGGATGGAGGCTTGCTCTGGCGCCCACCACTGGGCACGCGAATTCCAGAAGTTCGGCCACACCGTTCGCATCATGGCGCCGAAATTCGTGGTTCCGTACCGCATGGGCGGTAAGCATGGCAAGAATGAAGCGGCTGACGCAGCGGCTATCTGCGAAGCAGTGGCTCGCCCAAATATGCGGTTCGTGCCGATCAAGTCCATCGAACAGCAAGGCAAACTCTTTGTGCACCGGGCGCACCAAGGCTACGTTGGCGAGCGCACCGCGCTCATCAACCGAATTCGAGGTTTGCTGTGCGAACTGGGAGTCGTCCTGCCCCAAGCCTTTAAGGCGTTTCATAAAGGCGTGCACGAAGCGCTGGAAGATCTGCCTGGCTATTGCAACCAGATCATTGGCGAGTTGATGAATGAGTTGACCCACGTCCAGGAGCGCATCGCCCAAAGCGAGCGACAAATCCAATTGATGGCCAGAGATGACCCCCAAGCTCAGCGTTTGATGCAGTTGCGTGGCGTTGGACCGACCACGGCCAGCGCGATTGTTGCCAGCATTGGTAACGGACACGATTTCAAAAATGGACGGCAGTTCAGCGCCTGGCTGGGTCTGGTGCCCAAGCAGCACAGCTCTGGCGGTAAGTCCAAGCTCGGTAGCATCACCAAAGCTGGTGACAACCATATGCGCACGCTGCTTGTAATGGGGGCCAAGTCGTTACTGGCAAGTGCTGCGGGAAAAGCTGACCCTGTAAGCCGATGGGCGTTGCAGATCAAGGAGCGCCGCGGATACGGCAGGGCATTAGTTGCCATTGCAGCCAAGAATGCTCGCATGTGTTGGGCTGCATTGCACCTGCAGGAGGAATTCAAGATGCCAGCCTGATCACAGCAACCTCCGCAATCATGAAATACCGCCGTGTGATAAGCAAGTGTTGATGAGTTAAAAGGTTTGGACCTGCGCTGGGGAGTACTCGAAGATACGAAGAGGTCAATCAGCCAGAATGGCTGATACCTGCCGAGCGAATGGAGACCCTGGCGCGCGTCTTTCATCAGGGGCCGCTGAACAATTCAGCAAAAATGCCCGTTTATAGGCACGCTGTCCGCAACCTTTACTTCGTAATCACCAAAATGTCACGCCAAGGTATTGACCACAAAGGGATGTCCTTATAGGTTTGTATCTGGGCCCGCACAATAGTGCAACAAGGCCGTCTGTAAATGTGCAGTCTGTTCCCGTTTCCTCGCCGCTTCAACTAACGCGAATGTCGAAGGCAGTAATCAAGAAAAAACCAATATGAGTACTTGACAGCGTGAGGAGTCCCTGTAAACCACATGAGGTCAAGTATGGCACCAGTCTTTGGCTTCAAAACACGTTAGCGTTCGAGCCCGCATTTGCTCCTGCGGCAATATGCCGATAGTGATTATTTTCATGGCTTTCCTTTCGACTTGTGCATTGCCAAAACCAAAGCGGACTCGGCAAAGAAGTCACTTAACAACTGGGCTGCATCAACAAAGGCATATGGCACACCTTTGTCCGGCAGATCGGGTCAATTTTTCTGGGGACTCACGTTGCCAATCTGCCTTCCAGACCAAAATGCCGGGGCAACCCGATAGACTCTTCCGATGGCTATTTTGAAGAGATTGATCGCAGCAGTCTTTGCGGGGTTCGTTGGGTTGATGCTCTATGCAACTTTCCCGGCCTGGTCGAGCTTGTTTGCGTCAACCCCGACTGCTTTTACCCCAGACAATTGGCTAGGTGCCCACAAGTACCGGCGTGATGCTATGGCTGTGGACTTCCTTGACCGCCATCTCTATGCCGGTATGCATCGGGAGGCTTTGATCGAGTTGTTCGGCAAGCCGGATCATCAAGCGCCGGGCAAGCTACTTTATTTCGTCGCGATAACGGCCGCCGACTACATGGCACTTGCCTTTGAATTCGATGGCGAGGGCCGTGTTACCAAGGCGTATTTGAGACAGACCTAGCTGGTAAAGCTGTGAGTCAACCGCCCCATAGTTGTGCGATGAGGGGGGTAAATCTGGATCGCCGCAATACCGAGAACGATAACGTAGAGCAGGTGCGAAAGATTAAAGTGATAGCCGGATGTATTCAGTTCATCCCAATGCTGCTGACAGAGACAAAGGCTCGTGGGTTTTCGGGGGGCGCTTTCAGGTGCCCAGGTGCCCGACAGATTTCGCAAGTGCCACACGACGTTTGCGACTCGGATTCCGAGTGTTCCTGATTCCATTTGCGGCAGTATTCGCAATCTACGGTCACTTGTACAGGTCCTTCGGCTTGTTGCTCTAGTCTGGAGTTGGGCGGCCTCACGCCTGAGTTAGGGCTTTTCGACAACAACGGTGATGTACCAAACCTTCTTTGCAGCATCCCAACGAGCTTCCAGGGCTTTAACGGCGTCCTCGTCGGCGAAAGGGGTGACGAGGTTGATGCGCATGTGAAGGGACTATCGCCAGTGCTATGCAGACTCAATCACTCGAGCCACATCCTCGTGGCACACTGGGCATTGCCCTACCAAAAGCAAATTTCCAGCCTTGACGGCACCTGTGTAGTTCTTGATGATGACGGCTTCCGCACAGTGGCCGCACCAGACATTGGCAAGGAGTTTCTTCCTGAATTCTGTCGGTATGGCCCTCCACAGTTTCGCAGCAGGATCGGTGAAGTTAGGAATGGACTCAATGGACTTCGTTGTGGGTGTTAGGTATCCTGATATCTTAGGCCTCACGAATTGACCAAACGCCAAGCCAAGTAAGTCCCTAGTAGCGCGTTACCGATGGCGAAGCCCACCATCATGAGACTGACTACAGATCCCATCACGTAGGTGTGGGTAAGCCAACCCAGCAAGGCGGATAGTCCATTGAGCATCACCATGATCCAGAAAAGTGGGTTGCGGGGTTGAAAGAGGCGGTTTATCTTGGGCATGGCGAGTAGTCCGATATTGTGCACCGGCGGGCTCACTTGGAATCGAAGTTCAAAAGGTTCGCGGTCTAGATCACGGTTGCTCCTCGCATGTCAGGTTGATAGCATGGAACCTGGGCAAAATCCATTTATGCCGTACCCACCCGAATTCCTCCAGCTCGTAGATAAGTTCATCCACCTTGCCAACGAACTGGCTGAGGGTGGAATGGATGGTGAAGTCATTGCAGCAATCCTCTTTGCTGCTGGAAGGTACAACGCCTTCAATTTCCTGTCGCGCAATGACGAATATAGGAATACTGCCGTCGAGTGTTATGTCTCGGAGTACCGAAAGGCACTGGTCTCAAATCTCCAAGGTGTCGTAGGGCAAGTCGTCAAGCAGCAGGATTGATGCAATCCTGAGGCCCGCGCACAGGTCGCCACGATTCTCATCGCACTCGACTTCTACTTGGCTGCATCCAAATACTGGTTCACGATAGCGTGAGCAAAACACTAGACGCTCACCTACCGGCCTTTGCACGAAGCCCAATCAATAGCATCACGCTCGCGGCGACGATCGATAAGGCACACTAACAAAGCCGATCGAGATAAGTGCCTCATTCCATTGAGACGCTGATCTGCCAGCTGCGGCGATCGGCGTCATGGAACTGGTACCAAGAATGGCCGTAATAGTAGTGACAAGCCAATTGGAGTAGGCTCCGTACAGTAGCAACCAGAACGTTGCCTTGGTGGAAGTAGCTGACAAACGAACTTCCTGCCATATACCTCCCAGGGCGATCAGACGGATTCCATTCATGACCCCTTCCAGATGCGCCGCTAGGCTCATGCGGACGTTCGTGAAATGCTCTCTCACCAGACCGGTAAGCAAGCCAAGCAAAAACAAAAACACTCCGTGACAGACGACTAGGCGCTTTGAATTGTCCATTGAGTCTCTCCAGCTGAGCGGCTGAGGTAGTCTACCGAAGTTGTGTGTGGGCAATCCAC
Source organism: uncultured beta proteobacterium (assembly GCA_903870065.1). Lineage (GTDB taxonomy): Bacteria > Pseudomonadota > Gammaproteobacteria > Burkholderiales > Burkholderiaceae_C > Allorhodoferax. The sequence continues at coordinate 4,119 of CAIQBN010000469.1, forward strand.
TATCGCCATCCTTGTCCTCATCAAGGTTCGATCTTGGCAAGTCAAACTTGACGGTAGAAATCTGAACCCGTTTCTTCAGCAAGGCTACCTAGCTCTGCCACCTGCGCCGCGGCTTGTTGGACATCCTGGGCCACAGTGGCATCCGAATTCGGATCAAATGAGTCAAGCTGGGTCAGGTCCTCATTGCCCTTTATGCCCAGCGCTGACTGAACCTGGCTCTCGGCTTCTGCCACCGTAATGCCGGTATCTTCCACCAGGCCCAGAATCAAGGTCGTTAGCGGGGTGATGACCGACGAGCTGCGCGGTGCTAGCAGGGTTAGTTCATTGGCTTCACCCGTATCGGTGTTGGTTCCGCCCACCTCCATCAACGCCGCCAACACAGACGTTTCCAGCGAAAAGTGGCCGTTTTCGTCGGTCAGGACACCGGCTGACTCAAAGGGGTCTGCAATGGGTTCTGTCGCAGTAAGCGCATAGGCCTGAAAATGGCGGAATGCAATGATTGCACTATCCGCTGGAAGTGATGCTGGTATGCGCCAGTTGGTACGCACTTACCCGTTGAGCTTCGCCACTTGGAGGAAATGATGCAGGAGCCCGGCGTCTTTGTTGACCACTCCACCGTGCATCGCTGGGCCTTGAAGATTCTGCCCGCCATGGCTTTAATCGCCGCCGCAAACGGCCCGTGGGTACAAGCTGGCACATGGATGAGACGTACATCAAAGTGGCGGGCCAGTGGAAGTATTTGTACCGCGCTGTCGACAAGAGCGGCGACACGGTGGACTTCTTGCTTACCGCCAAGCGCGATCATGCTGCTGCGCGGCGCTACCTGGAGCGCGCCATTAATCTGCATGGCCTGCTAGGGAAAATTACCATAGACAAGAGTGGTGCCAACACCGCTGCCATTCGCAGCGTCAATGCAGACGCCTGTGGTGATATTGAATTGCGCCAGTCCAAATATCTCAACAACATCGTAGAGCAGGACCATCGGGCGGTGAAGCGCATCACCGACCTGATGCTGGGGTTCAAGTCGTTCTGGAGTGCACAAAAGCTGATTGCTGGCATCGAGGCCATGCACATGGTGAAGTAGGGGCGGTTGCAGTGCCAGCCGCAATGAACGGCGGCTGGCGTCATATAACTAATGCCAGAATGGCGATGTGTGTGGTTGTACCAAGGAAAGAATTCTTGGCAGTGGACGCGGGCGTCCTCGATACAACCAAAGCGCAGTGGGAATTCGGGACGAGATTTGAGCGTATTGCCAATTCCATCCTCGCTTGGTCTGGCCAGAATTGCTTTAACCACTTTCATGGACAAGGTTATATGATTGGAACTCCTATCCGCTTCTGTCTTCTTTTGTTTCGGCTCTGATTGAATCCGGGCGCTGATTTCACTGGTTGCCACCCGACTTTCCACCACATCGCCAAGGGTTGTATCTCGATGATCAACATCGGTTTCTGGATCAAAACCACAGCCGCCAAAGCACTGGCCGGCTGTCTTGTGTGGGTTGCCAATGCCCATGCTTACACCTTCCCCACACATACCCAGAGTGTCAGCATTAACCTGCCTGCCAACAATGGGCAGGGGTATTACAACCACGACATGCATGTGACCTGGCACCAGGAGCCCGCTGCCGGCTGGGGCATGTACGCCATGTACTGGTTTATGTTTCAGGCAGGGCAGGGCGGCTACACCGGGTTGCAGAAGACCACAGATCCCAATCGTCCCAAAACAGCCATCTTCTCCATCTGGGACGTTGGTAACAGTAAAACAGCCTTGCCTGTGCCAGGCAACGCATGTGTGCGCTTCGGAAACGAAGGCACCGGCACCAGTTGCATCATCGCTTTCAACTGGAAGCCAGATACCGAATACAAGATGCGAGTGTGGAAGCTGAGTGGCAGCGCAAGCACTACCAGCGCACAATGGGGCGCATGGGTTGTCGATGTCAAAACCATGGAAGAAACATTCATTGGTGCCATCGAATTGCTCAACGCAAATGGCCACGTAGGCTATGGAAGCCTCAATGCACAAGGCATGCAGGCTGTGACTGAATTCTTTGCCGGGCCAGCCACCGCAGATTGCAGCAACCTGCCTGCATTCAACGTGACCTGGAAAGGCCCGTTTGGCAACAACGGCAGCCTCAACCCCACATCGGCCACTGGCGGCTACCAGACAGGAATCGGGACGCCCTGCGCACAGGCCAACCATTTTTCAGGCGCGCCATTCACCATCACCCAGGAAAACGGCGCAACCGTACAACGCACATCCACTGGGAACAACAATCTGTGGGGCAACTACAACCTGGCCAGATACAACAGCGTGGACTGCATCCTCAACTGGGCAGAAACGCAATATCCCAATTTGCTGAACCAATCCCCATTCAAACAGCGCCGCCTGTCGCAAGCGATGTTTCACACGTATTACCGCGACTACCGGGTGGCGGGCAAAGGCACATCCATCGTGGCGGACATGCTGCAAAACAAGCTGATCAAGTCAGATCCAGGTGGGCAACACATCGTCTTGGGTGATATCCAGACATTCGCCACTGCAGCTTCCTGTGGATATTGAAAAGCGACAACCCTGTCGGGCAGAAAAACCCACACCGCCATTCAGTGGAACATCCGGATACCGAAACACTGTTGCTTACGACGAGAAGCTGCGAATAAGGCTATTCTGCATAACGATCGGAGCCATGATTAATTCCATGCTGAACATGTACAAGGTCAGAGGATTGCGTGGTCGAATCACGTCGCCATTCAGGAAACCAGACCCTTGCGTGCCAATTTTCAGAAATTCAGAGACCAAATGAACCGGTGGCCAACGGCCACAGAACTTGGCATTGAGAGAGCCATACTTTATCCAGCCGGTGGACATTACAGCCTTGAGACGCAGGGGGCATATTGTCATCAGGTTTTCCATACTTCCCGAACTGAAGAACCGCGGGCTGACCTTTACAACGTCGCAAAGCTCTAGTAAAGCGTACATTGACAGGAAATGTAGCGCCGACGATGGACTCGATCAGCGCCACTTACCGTCTCCATGTCGCAAAGATTGATTGATAAGCAACTCCACCTTGTGCACCGTGGCTGTCATTGATTGGGGCTTGCCCACTCCCGTGCGATTTGAGGAATCCCAGTCAAAGCCGACACTGCATTTTGGCCGGGCCAGACACCATCCCTATTGCGCTGTCTTGGCTAACACTATTTCCGGCATTGGCGCAACGGGACCAGATGGAGAAATCCGGTTTTCTATAAAATTGGCGTCCCGCTCGCACATGTACCATGTGTATACCGAGCGACGTTTCGTTGGAACAAAAGCGGCATTACGACCGCGATATCTATAAATAGGATTTATTCATGGCATTACCCGCCCAAACCCTCGCTTGCATTCAAGCTGCCGGAGCCGCTATCTATGCGGCTGATGCTGCATTGAAGGACGCAGTGCAAAGTTACGCAGACCAGGTCAAAATCGGCATGCTGGAGAACCCTTTTGATATGGGTAATGACCGCTTGTTTGACGACTGGAAAACGGTGGCCCGCCTCTCACGTGCGGTCGGTCAGGTTGAGGCCGAGTTTCAGAAAATCTACGGTGCCGCATCAGACTTGTCGGCTGGAACCACACCTTCTGCGTTGACAATGCCTTCATTGACCGCGCCGCAGGCAACCGTAACAGCTGATCTGACCATGGTCCAAGAAGTCGATGCGACCGACGCAGTTATCAAGAAAGTGCCCAAGAAGATCAAGGCAGCGGCTCACGCAAAACCAGCAGCATCGCAACCGACTTCACTGGGTGGAAATTCAGCCAAAGTGCTGGCCCGTCTGTTGGACATACTGAATCCCGTTACCTTTGTAAAAATCAACCGTACTGCCGTTGGCACAGAGGTCGGATTGCCAAAGGGTTCGATTGGCGCCTCGATTGCGAAGTTGAAAGCCACAGGTCATCTCATCGAAGGTGGCGTAGGCGAATTCAAACTCGGAGTACCGAAAGCCAAGTAAGTGACCCGCCTTGTCGGTGCCATCGCCAGGTAGCCTTGACTGAAAAGCCCAAAATAACCATCCCCCGGCAAAGCCGGGGGTATTCAAAATTGTGAGCCGCTCAAAGCGGCTAAACGGGGTCGCTAACGCGGCCCCAACCTTTGGTGCCACCGAAACGGTGGCAATCTATCTCCACAGCCCAAGCTGTTCCAA
>CAIQBN010000470.1 GCA_903870065.1 uncultured beta proteobacterium
GGCGACAGTACCCTGACCGGTCGGGGCTTGCCACAAAAAGTGGCGGGTTTGACGTCGGTGATTGCGATCGCGGCGGGGGAAAGGCATTCACTGGCGGCAGACAAGGCCGGGGACGTATGGGCGTGGGGCAGCAATGAGTTTGGGCGCCTTGGCCAGGGCGATGTCGACCTCGACATCAGCAAGCTGCCGCTCAAGGTATTGCAATTGCAGAATATCGTGGATGTGCGGGCAGGTAAGGAACACAGCCTGGCGTTAACCGGGGACGGCAAGGTCTGGTCGTGGGGTGCCAACTTCAGCGGCCAATTGGGGGACTCTACCGGGCGCACCCGCACGTTGCCGGTGCAGGTGGAGTTTCCGCTGCCGGATGTCCGCATTGTGGCCATTGAGGCCTCCAGCAACCATAGTTTTGCGCTCGACAGCGAGGGGCGACTGTGGAGCTGGGGCGACAACGGCGCATACCAACTCGGCGACACGACCTACGCGTTTCGCACCTCACCGCTTTATCAGGGTGATTTGGAGAAGCAGGGCAAAGTCGTTGCATTTGCGACCGCTCCGGGTGGCAGCGCTGCGGTGCTGGCGGATGGCAGCCTGTGGGTGATGGGGTTCTATGGCCGCCATGAACAACCCACCCGCGTTATCGGCCTGCCGGGAGCTGTAGCGCAAGTGCGGGTGGGCGAAGCCCATATGGTGGTGACATTGACCGACGGCCACGTGCTTGGTAGCGGCGATAACACCTACGGTCAGCTTGGAGATGGCACGGTGGTGTCGCCGGATGACCTGGTCTTTGTTGCGCCCAAAGGCGTCTCAGGACCCGTTGGTGTGCTCACTGCGGGCTACTTTCACACCCTGGCCTTGGACGCCTCGGGCCGCCTGATGGGTTGGGGTGACAATTCATTGGGCCAATTGGGTAATGGCGTCAGCATCAGTCAGTCGGTTCCAGTGGCAGTCAGCGGAATTGCCAACGCGACCCAGGTTGCCAGCGGCGAGTTCCACAGTTTGGCCGTGCTGGCTGACGGCACCGTGCGCGCCTGGGGGTACAACGGCAGCGGCGAGTTAGGTGACAAAACAGACGTGCAAGTGCGCACCGGCCCGGTGGTGGTCAAAGGCCTGGCTGGAGTGCGGCGGGTGGCAGCGGGTGGCAGCAGCAGCGCTGCGCTGGACGCCAACAATCGTTTGTGGGTTTGGGGCTCCAACTTGAGCGGGCAGCTCACCTTGCCTGAAGAAACCTACCGAACCGACACCGCTACGCTGGCGACTGGTCTGCCCGCGCTCTCGGAGGTCAGCGTCGGCGGCGGGCACATGCTGGGTCTGGACCTTCAGCGCCGAGTCTGGGTGTGGGGCTCCAACGGCTATGGCCAATTGGGGGATGGCTATGACCAGGCCACTGCGCCGCGCATGCTGACCTCGCTGTCCGACATCACCGCCATCTCGGCCAGTGGCGACCATTCGATGGCACTGGACGCGCAGGGCCGGGTTTGGGCATGGGGTGACAACGGGTATTTGCAAGTGGGGCCCGTCGAGGATTTGCAGGTCAAAGTTCCCCTGCAAATCACCGGCTTGCCGCCGATCAAGGCGATTTCCGCGGGCTACTACGGCAGTTTTGCGCTGGCCGTCGATGGCAGCCTATGGGCCTGGGGTGCAGGCGGTGAAGGTGAGTTGGGCGACGGCAAGTTCGAGACGCGTAGTGAGCCTGCTAGAGCGGGGAGTGACACGTATTCGGCCCTTGGCGCCGGCGTGCTGCACACGCTGGCGGTGCGCCAGGACGGGCTGGTCTGGTCTTTTGGCGTAAATTACAACGGTCAACTCGGCGATGGCAGTTATTCCAATCAGGGCAGTCCGGTAGGCGTGGTTGACGCGGCCCTGGATCGTTTTTTTGATCTGGATGCCTTAGTTCCCAACAAGGTCGTTGCACCTGATAAGGTGCCGCCGTTCTTTGCCGTTACCCAACGCTCTGGCAGTAACCGTTTGCTGACTCTGAGTACCAAATTAAAAATTGCGCCTACTGCCCAGCCAGCTGCTGCGCCGA
>CAIQBN010000471.1 GCA_903870065.1 uncultured beta proteobacterium
CAAACACATCCCTGTTGGCAAGCGCCTCATCCAGCCAGCCAGGGGGATAGCTTCCCAGCCGTGAAAAAAGAACCAAATACGGGCTGCGCGCCACGACATGAATGGTGTCGATTTGCAGCAGCGCCATACGTGCCATGCAGGTACGCAAGGCCGACCGGGTCGCAGCTTTTGATGGAGCAACCAGTAGGCCTTGCGCCGCCAAATGCAGATTTCGTGCCTGTTGTTGAGAAAGGATTGTTGAGTTCACAAAACGGCTCAAACGTAGTCAGTCACTGGCCAGTGCCTTTCATGTGGTCGCACACCTTCTGAAGCTGCGCGGTATCCGTCTGTTTTAGGGCTGGCGCATGAGGCCCAGCTTTTCGACCAGGACTTTCTCCTTGGTGAAGGTGTCCTGCGCAAACTTGAGGTAGGTGGCAGAGTTCATGTACATGGGGACCATGTCGTATCGAGCCAGGGCACTCACGTAGCTCTCCTGCTCCATGGCCTGCTTGAAGGCATCGTGCAGGCGCTTGATGATTGCAGGGGGCGTGCCCTTGGGTGCGCCTATGCCAAAGGGAGAGTTCTGCACCAGGTCGAGCCCCAGTTCTTTGAGCGTGGGCGCATCAGGAAATTTCGCCAGCCGCTCGGCACCCCAGGTGTTGAGCACGCGCAACTTGCCAGCCGCCACCTGCGGTGCAAAGCCAGTAGAGTCGGCCGCCGCCATGATCTGCCCGCCCAGAATGGCTTGCATCAAGTCAGCACTGCCCTTGAACGGCACATGCAGCAGTTCCAGTCCCAACTTCTGCGCGATCAGTTCCATGGTCAGGTGCGGGCTGGTCATGGTGCCGGTGGAGCCGTAGGACAGCATGCCGGGGTTGGCCTTGGCCCAAGCCACGAAGTGGGTCCAGGTGCGCAGCGCAGAATCGGCAGGCACCACCAGACCGAAGGCATAGCCGGTAACGTTGAGCACGTAGCTGATGTCCTTGATCGGGTCCCAGTTGATCTTGGTGGTGTAGGGCAGTCGGAACACGCCCAGCGGAATTTGCGCCACGGTGTAGCCATCAGCGGGTGCGGTCTGCAGTTGCTGGGCCGGCATGGTGCCGCCTGCGCCGGGTTTGTTTTCCACAATGACGGTTTGGCCCAGGATTTTGCCCGCAGCATCGGCCAGGGCGCGCATGGTGATGTCGGTCGGGCCGCCGGCAGGGAACGCAATGACCAGCTTGATGGGCTTGGTCGGAAAGGGGCTTGCCTGCGCCTGTGCCGGGATCAATGGGGCGGCAAGGGCGGTGGCGGCGAGTTGGATGGCGTGGCGGCGTTGCATCATGTGCTCCAAAGATGGGGAATACCTGCATTTGACCGGACTACCAACGCGGCTGCCATGCGGTAAACCCGTGGGGCGTGCTGGCGTGAGTGCCTGGCCAATGGCAATGGCGTCTTCGGTCAAATCTGCGGCAATCAGCTTGAATTGCTTCAGCGGCGCTTGCGTCCTGGGCTTGCATTCCGTTTTCGTGGCAAACATCAACCCTCAATGAACCCTTCAAGCACGTTGGCCGTGTTAACGCCCACTTCGTCCACGGCGTAGCCGCCTTCGAACACAAACTCGGTGGGCAGACCCGCCG
>CAIQBN010000472.1 GCA_903870065.1 uncultured beta proteobacterium
CGTGAACGCCTGCTCAAGGCACAGGCAGATCGGATGAGCGACCTGGTTCACATTGATGCACTGACAGGCATTGGAAACAGACGCTTTTTTGATGAATCGATGAGCGCTGAATTGCGCGCGGCAAGTCGTGCGGGTGCGTCGCTTGGCATTGTTATGCTTGATATCGACCAGTTCAAGCAATTCAATGACCTGTACGGGCACCCGGCGGGTGACAGTTGCCTGCAAGCAGTTGCTGGGGTATTGAAATCGGTTTGTCGTCGACCGCGCGATTTGGTTGCACGGTATGGCGGCGAAGAATTGGTTGCCATCTTGCCAGATACCGATGAGGCAGGAGCAATTCGGATTGGGCGCGAAATCCTGCAACGTATTCGGGACTTGCAAATTCCGCATGATCACAATTTTGGGCGCGGACTGGTGACACTCAGCGGCGGGGTTTGCTCCGGATATCCAAAGGACAAGGATTCGCCTGCGCAATTGATTCGTCAGGCCGATCAGGCGCTTTATGCGGCGAAAAATGCGGGGCGCGACCGGGTCTTCTGCTTTGACGTCAGTCGTCAGGTTGCGGTACCTGTCTGATGGAGTGACTGCGTGGCCGCACAACGACCCGAGCTGCCCCCCGGTCCGAGCGTATTGCACGACGCCGTTTTTCAGGCAATCTTCGCGCATAGCCCTAGAGCCATTGTCCTGTCTCGGCTAAGCGACAAGGTCATAGTGGAAGTCAATCAGGAATGGCAAACCCTGACCGGCTACACGCGGCAACAGTCTATTGGAAGAACCGTAGGGGACATCGGACTTGGGCTCAATGATGGCGCAGGTGCGGGCGCAATGAGCCCCCTCGTGAATCAGGGCCGTGCATACGGCCAGGACGTCACCATGGTTATGGCCGATGGTGCGAGTCGGTTGATTTGCATGAACGCAGTGGTGCTTGATGTGCACTTAGTGTCGTATATCCTGATCGACCTTAGCGATGTCACCGCGGAACGGATGGCGCAGAGCGCACTGAGGGCAGGAGAAATTGCGCTTGAAATGGTCAACGAAAAGCTGAGTCGCCAGGTGACTTTGCACCAGATGATTGAAGCAGTGGCCAAGGTCGGCTATTGGGTCGTCTATCCGAATGATGCGGTGGTTCATTTGTCCCATGGCTACTGCGAAATCGGACATTTGGGCCAAACCAGAACCGCCCCGGTTGGAGAGCATTTGCACTGGGTAGTTGAGGAAGATCGCGCAATTGTCAAACACGCGCTCAAGCAAATGGATGGCGAGATCGTTGAGTATCGTTGGCGCCGGCCAGATGGTACTGTGATCTGGTTGCGTTCGCGAATGTGGCGGCAGGTGGAAAACGATATCGTAAAAGCCGACTTGGGGGTCGTGCAGGATATCACCGGCGAACGCGCGGCGTTATTGGCGGCGGCAGATCAACTGTCTGCGATGCAACAAAGTGAAGCGCGTTTTCGGAGTTTGACCGCCTTGAGCTCGGACTGGTATTGGGAGCAGGACGCGATGTTTCGATTTGTCCGGGTCGATGGCGACACTGACGCCACGCGCTCCGTGCCAGCTGCAAGTTTTATCGGCAAAACACGTTGGGAGTCTGGAGTCCAGGGGGTTAGCCATTCGCAATGGGAAGACCATCGCACCAAGCTAGAGGCACACCAGGTATTCCATGATTTTGAGATGCAGCGTCTACGCCCGGACGGCACGGTGATGTGGGTGTCGATCAGCGGTGCGCCGATTTTTGACGGGCAGGGTGACTTTGTTGGTTACCGTGGAACCGGAAGGGAAATTAGCGCACGCAAGCAGGCCGAGGCTGAGATTGAGCGCTTGGCATTTTTTGATGCGTTGACTGGACTGCCGAATCGCCGGTTGCTGATTGACCGGCTGACACAGGCCGTCGCGGCAAGCGCCCGTCACGCAAGCTTTGGTGCATTATTGTTTATCGACCTCGACAATTTCAAGGTGCTCAATGACACCCGGGGCCATCATATGGGTGACGAGTTACTGAAACAAGTAGCTTCCCGACTGGTTGACTGCGTACGCAGCATTGACACCGTAGCGCGTCTTGGTGGGGACGAGTTTGTGGTCATGTTGGAGGAGTTGGGAGATACAGAGCTATTGGCCGCGGCGAAGTCCGACGCGGTGGGGAAAAAAGTATTGGCAGCGCTCAACCAGCCTTTTGATCTGGGGGGTCAACAACACCATAGCTCGCCGAGTATTGGCGTGACACTATTCTTTGATCGACAGCAAAGTGTCGATGAACTTTTGCAGCGCGCTGACCTTGCTATGTACCAAGCCAAGTCTGCCGGCCGCAATACTTTGCGGTTTTTTGATCCGGTCATGCAGGCTGCTGCCAGTGCACGTGCGGCTCTTGAGTCCGATCTGCGCCACGGGTTGGAGCACCAAGAATTTTTGTTGCACTACCAACCTGTGGTTGACGAGTTGGGCCGCATCACGGGCGTTGAGGCTTTGTTGCGTTGGCGTCATCCAAGCCGTGGCATGGTGTCACCGGCCGAATTTATTCCGATCGCTGAGCAGTCCGGTCTGATTTTGCCCTTGGGACAATGGGTGTTAAGTCAGGCTTGCAAGCAACTGGTGGCCTGGAACACCAGCGCGTCAACGCGAAGTCTGAGCGTGGCAGTGAATGTCAGCGCGCGTCAGTTTCGCCATCCCGATTTCACGCAGCAGTTGCTTGACTTGCTGCGTCTGAGTGGAGCCAATCCTTACCGTTTGAAACTTGAACTGACCGAGAGCATGTTATTGAACGACATCGAGGACGTGATCGCCAAAATGGGAGAGCTTCGGTCCATTGGTGTCAACTTTGCCCTCGACGACTTTGGCACCGGATATTCGTCGTTGTCCTATTTAAAACGCCTTCCGTTGGATCAGCTCAAAATCGACCAGTCGTTTGTGCGTGAAGTTTTAACTGACCCTAACGATGCGGCAATCGCGCGCACCATTTTGAGCTTGGCCCGCAGCCTTGATTTGAGCGTCGTGGCCGAAGGCGTCGAGAGCGCTGGGCAACGCGATTTTTTGCTTTTGTGTGGTTGCAAGTCGTTTCAGGGGTATTTCTTTGGGCGACCTGTGCCGGTCGAACGCTTGTTGCTAGAAGTTGCTTGAAGCGTCAGGTCCAGCGGGTGGGACTGCTGGCAATTCGGTCGGTACGTCACGGATTGTTTCAGCAGCAGAGTGACGATTTTGCCGCAAAGCAGCCTTTTCGCCGGCGCTGGCAAATTTACTGTATTTACCCAAAATGGTGATCAGTTGTCCGTAAATCCTTGGGTTTCCCGCCAGGCATTCCTGCTGGTCCAGAAAGTCGGCTTCACCGGTAAAGTTACCGACCAGTCCGCCGGCTTCCGTGACCAGCAAGGATCCTGCTGCGACATCCCACGGTTGCAACCCGGTCTCAAAAAAGCCTTCGGTGTAGCCAGCGGCGACATAGGCCAGATCCAGCGCCGCCGCGCCGGGGCGGCGCAATCCGGCAGTTTTTTGCATCACTTCGCCCATCATCGACAGGTAGTTTGAAAAATTGTCGCCCGGGCGGAATGGAAAGCCAGTAGAAATTAGCGCATCCTTGAGATGAATGCGTTTGGACGTTCGGATGCGACGGTCGTTCAGATAGGCACCGCGCCCTTTGGTGGCGGTAAAAAGGTCGTTGCGGGTGGGGTCGTACACGACAGCCTGTTCAATCTTTCCCTTGACCGCCAAGGCGATGCTAATGCAGTACACCGGCAGGCCATGAATGAAATTGGTTGTGCCGTCCAGCGGATCGATGATCCACACAAACTCGGAGTCCTTTGCACCGTGCTCGCGCCCCGATTCTTCTGCCCAGATACCATGGCCTGGGTAAGCAGTTAGCAGTGTCTCGATGATGGCTTGCTCTGCCGCATGGTCGACCTCCGTCACAAAATCATTGGCATTCTTCTGCGAGACCCGAACCGATTCAATATCGAGCGCGGCGCGGTTGATGATGGCGCCGGCAGCGCGTGCGGCCTTGACGGCCACGTTTATCATGGGATGCAAATTGGGCGACATAGATTGTTTTTGAAGAGCTGATGGTGTGCCGATGACGATGCAGGCGGCGACAATACCCGGATTTTACCGGTTCCCATGCACACCCGATTCATTCTCATCAACACGAGCCATGCTGGCAACGTGGGCGCTGCGGCGCGCGCCATGAAAACCATGGGATTTGACGACCTGGTGCTGGTGGCACCGCGCTGGGCCAATGTATTGCGTCGGGAAGAGACCATCCAGCGTGCCAGTGGCGCTTTGGATGTGCTGACCAAAGCCCGCATCGTAGACACACTGGACGCTGCGCTGGACGGGATGACCCACTTGTGTGCCACGGCCATGACACCTCGCGACTTTGGTCCACCCACGGTTGCGCCGCGTCAGCATTTTGAGATGCTATCAAAAGTGCAGTGTGAAAGTGAGGTTTTACGAGGGCTAGAGGCTGGTTTTATAAATAATATTGGGACCGAAGCGACCGCTGAGCCTGCGGGAGTTCAGGCCGGCGTTGCATTTCTGTTTGGTTCCGAGCGCTTTGGCATGCGCAATGAAGACGTGTACCGCTGCCATGTTTGCCTCAGCATTCCCAGCAATCCGCAGTTTGGCTCGCTCAATATTGGTGCCGCTTTGCAGGTCATTGCCTATGAATGGCGACTTGCCCTGGGGAGCTTTCCCGCGCAGGTTCAATCTGGTGCGCCCGGCGCGCATGTAGTCGCCGACGCGTCGCAGGTCGCGGGGATGTTGACCCATCTGGAGCAGTCGTTGGTCGCATTGCGGTTTCTTGATCCAACTGCACCCAAGAAGCTGATGCCGCGCTTGAACCAGATGTTTAATCGGGCGAGCATTACGCAAGAGGAGATTCACATTCTGCGCGGAATCGCAAAGGCCATTTTGCAACTAACCGCCAGCCAAAGCCCATCTGCACCCGACTAGACCCAGTACACATTGGGTTGTTGCGCAGCGGGTAGACTTGGACGATGTTTTCCAGAATTCGTTCCGATATCCAGTGCATTCTTGACCGTGATCCTGCCGCGCGCAGCAAGTGGGAAGTCCTGACGTGTTACCCCGGACTGCACGCACTGATTTTTCATCGACTTGCACACTGGTGCTGGACGCACGGACTCAAATGGCCAGGACGTTTTATTTCGCATATGGCCCGATGGGCTACCGGGATCGAAATTCATCCTGGCGCGGTGATAGGCGAAAAAGTGTTCTTTGACCACGCCATGGGCGTGGTCGTGGGCGAGACCGCTGAAATCGGGGATGGCTGCACAATTTATCAGGGCGTGACCCTGGGCGGAACCTCGCTATACAAAGGCACCAAGCGCCATCCGACGTTGGGGAGGGATGTCGTGGTCAGCGCTGGCGCCAAGGTGCTAGGTGGTTTTTTGGTTGGCGACGGTGCCAAAATTGGTAGCAATGCCGTAGTGATCAAACCGGTTCCCGCGGGCGCTACTGCGGTGGGAATTCCGGCGCGCATCATCCCGAGCAAGTCCGGCGAGAGCGCCGACGTAACGCACTCGGAACCCAAGTTCACCGCGTACGGCATTACCCAAGAGGATGATCCGGTCAGCCAGGCACTGCGCGGGCTGATTGACTCAGCATCGGGGCAAGAGCATCAAATTGCGCTGTTGTGGAGGGCGATCGAGACCTTATCGGGCCAAAACATCGGCGGTATGAGCACGGGCACGGACTGCGTGCCAGGCGATGCTGCACTCAAAGAGTGCTTTGAAGCCGAGCGACTCAACCAGCTGGTTGGGAAGTAAAGGCACGTATCGCGCTTTTTGGGCGAAACGCTTTGCAAACGCTGTCCACGGTTTGCAAGTAGGGTCCGCCGATCAAATCGATGCAGTAGGGCACTGCAGAAAAAATTCCATTGACGACTTGTTCGCCGGTCGTGTTCCTTAACCCCTCCAGGGTCTCGGCGATGGCTTTGGGCTGCCCCGGCAGGTTGATGATCAGGCATTGGCCCCGGATGACGGCTACCTGGCGCGACAAAATCGCAGTGGGTACAAAGCGCAGGCTGATTTGACGCATCTGTTCGCCAAAACCGGGCATTTCTTTGTGACCAACCGCCAGCGTGGCTTCGGGGGTAACATCCCGCAGCGCTGGGCCAGTTCCGCCGGTGGTGAGTACCAGGCTGCAACCCGCATCGACCAAGTCGATCAAGGTCGCGCTGATCAAAGCTAATTCATCGGGAATCAAGCGTGATTCAAATGCCAGCGGGTTCTGCAATGCCCGTGTCAGCCAATCTTGCAACGCAGGCAAACCTTGATCCTGGTAGACGCCGCTGGACGCGCGATCGCTAATGGAGACGATGCCAATACGAACGGGATCCAGTGTGATGCAGGTAGCCGTGTTCACGCGTCAGCTCCGGGGTTGTGTGGAAGATCATGGTCGTTCATTGCGGAATCCGGTCCGCTTTGCGGGTGCGTCAAGTGGTCGCGTACGATTTGGAAAATATCGCGGAACGAGCGGCCATGGCGCAAGGCCTCACCGGGTCTTTCGGGCTTGGCATCCTTGCGTGCTTGCCGGACCAATGCGCGTAACTGTTGCACATTGGTTGCAGGGCAAATGTTGACCCATTGGCCGAGCGCATCATCATTGGCAATCAGGCGGTCGCGCCATTGTTCGGCAGCATGCAGCGTCATCGTTTCCAGCGCCGAAGGGGTGTGTTGCTCAATCAGCGCAATTCGAATAGCGTCCAGTGTGCCGGGTGCCAATAGGCGCATCTGCTTGCCAATGAACTGCATCAGGCGGCGTTTACCCTCAAAGTTGGTGATTCGCTTGGCCTCCGCCACCGCATCCAGCAGCTTGTCGGGCAACTCCAGTCGTTTGAGTAAATCGACGCGCAGGGTCAGCAGGTCCTCACCGAGCTTTTGCAGTTCGGTGCTCTCGCGCTTGAGGTCCGTGCGACTTTTTTCATCGGTCCCTTTGAGTTCGCGTTTTAGTTCAAGGTCGAGTTCGCTGCCTTCCGTCACGAATTTACCTTTGACGAAATAGCCTTTTTTTAGTTTGCTCATATTGCCAAGTATCATAGCCTCCGCTATGACGAACCCCCATACCCCCCCAAAAGCCGCGCCGCAAGGCGTTTCTTCACCCAAACCCGCCGATAGCGGGTTTGCCTATAGCCGGGCGTTTTTTGAGTCGAAGGTGGATGCCGCATTGCACCATGCCAAGAAATTAGGTGCGAGCGATGCAGGCGCTGAAATCTCCGAAGGTTGCGGGCTGAGTGTTTCGGTTCGCAATGGCGAGTTGGAAAATGTCGAACGCAACCGCGACAAATCACTGGGCGTCACTGTTTACCTGGGGCAACGGAGAGGCAACGCCAGCACGTCAGACTTCTCCGAAGAAGCAATTGAGCAGACCGTGCGTGCGGCCTACGACATCGCACGGTTTACAGCAGAGGACCCATTTGCGAGTCTGCCCGATCAAAACGACATCGCGCCGGTGGCTGACCGCGAGCGCGACCTGGATTTGTTCTGTTCCTGGGCCATTACCAGTGAAGGGGCCATGCAGTTGGCATTGGCATGTGAAGCGGCCGCGCTGGCTACTGACAAGCGGATCACAAACAGTGAAGGGGCAGGTGTGTCGGCACAGCAGTCACATTTTTTTAGTGCCCATACGCACGATTTTCGTGGCGGATATGCCAGCTCTCGGCACTCCATGTCGGTATCACCGATTGCCGGCAAGGGCAAGGCTATGCAGCGTGACAGCTGGTATAGCTCCATGCGCCATCCCGACGCGTTGGCGACGCCGCAGGCAATCGGGCGCTATGCCGCTGAGAGGGCGCTGAGCCGATTAAAGGCGCGCAAGATTGCGACCGTGGAGTGCCCGGTCTTGTTTGAGTCACCGCTGGCGGCCGGATTGGTAGGTGGCCTGGTACAAGCGATCAGCGGTGGCGCTTTGTACCGCAAGAGCTCCTTCCTCCTGGATTCATTGGGCAAGATGGTGCTGCCGCGTCATGTCGACCTGTTTGAAGACCCGTTCGTGCTGCGCGGCAAGGGAAGTTCGCCGTTTGACGATGAAGGCGTCAACGTCAAGGCGCGAAAGGTGATTGATGGTGGGCGCGTGCAAGGCTATTTTTTGAGCAGCTATTCGGCACGCAAGTTGGGCATGCGTACCACGGGTAATTCGGGCGGCTCACATAACCTGATTTTTACCTCGCGCCAAACCAAACCTGGCGATGATTTGAATGCCATGCTGCACAAACTGGGTACTGGATTGTTTGTGACCGAATTGATGGGGCAGGGCGTGAACTACGTCACCGGTGACTACTCCCGCGGGGCGAGCGGTTTCTGGGTCGAGAACGGCCGCATCGCTTATCCGGTGCATGAAATCACGATTGCCGGGAACATGAAGACCATGCTCAAGGGCATTGAGGCTGTGGGAGCGGACACCTACAACTATGGTGCCAAGACAGTTGGCTCCATACTGATCAACCGTATGAAAGTTGCGGGCAGCTGATCGGTCTATCCGGCGAGGGCGGTCTTCACGGCCATTGATACGGCCGACATCTCGGCCTTTCCAGCGAGTCGGGCTTTAACCACGCCCATCACCTTGCCCATGTCGGCGGGGCCAGATGCGCCCAGTTCGACCACGATGGCCTTGACTGCATCCAATACCTCATCGGCACTCAAGCGCTGCGGCAAATAGCCTTGCAATACCTTGATTTCAGCCGATTCCTTGTCGGCCAGATCCATGCGGTCGGCCTTGACAAAAGCTTCCACGCTATCCTTGCGTTGCTTGATCAGCTTGTCGATGATCGCAACCACCGCTGAGTCATCCAGCACGATGCGCTCATCGACCTCACGCTGCTTACAAGCGGCAAGCAACAATCGGATGGTGCCCAGACGTTCGCTGTCTTTGGCGCGCATGGCGGCTTTCATATCTTCGGTGATCTGGTCTTTGAGTGACATGGTGTTGACTCGTGAAGGAATGCGTGAATGGGGGTGACTTAATAAAAAAAGCCCGCTGGAGCGTCCCCAAGCGAGCTTTTTTGGTCCTTGAAGGCTGCTTTTAGAACATCTTCTTGGGCAATTGCATGCTGCGAATACGCTTGTAGTTGCGCTTGACGGCTGCTGCCTTCTTGCGCTTGCGCTCTGCAGTGGGCTTTTCGTAGAACTCGCGTGCGCGCAAGTCAGTCAGCAAACCCAACTTTTCAATGGTGCGCTTAAAACGGCGCAAAGCGACGTCAAACGGTTCGTTTTCTTTTACACGGATGGTTGTCATTACGTAATGTTTTTCCAAAATGTGCTGTCGCCAGTCACGGGGGGAGATCGGGCCCCACATGCCACGTTCAGCGGTGTTCCCCCATCTGTTATCGCTTAACTAGTATCGGCCGACGGGGGTATTGCCAGAAAAGCCTTGGATTATAGCGTTTTCGCCACGGCATTCAGAAATCCTTGGCGGTGTTTATGCTGTCAAAGCAGTCTGAACACGGAAGCGCTCAACTCCAAAGCACGTCCTTGGTCGGCAAGAATCCGCGATGAGCTTGCCGCCTGCATGGCAAGCGGAACATTTTGTCGGGTTGCTTCATCGATTTGCACTACAAGGTGTGCGACCCGGTCGATGGCCATACCTTGCTCGCTCGAAGCGTGTGCAATTTCTGCGACCAGTGTCGCCACCCGTTGCACCGAATCAACCGTTGCTTCAATCGTTTGCCGAACAGCACTGACCTGGGTCAGACCGCCTTCGACTTGGTGTACTGAATCATCAATCAACGATTTGACTTCCTTGGCCGCCGCAGCGCTGCGTTGCGCAAGGCTGCGGACCTCGGATGCAACGACCGCAAACCCGCGCCCCTGCTCGCCGGCTCGGGCTGCCTCCACCGCTGCGTTCAGTGCCAGGATATTGGTTTGAAAGGCAATTCCGTCGATCACGCTAATGATGTCGGTGATTTTTCTGGAACTGCCGGCTATGGCATCCATCGTGCCTACCATTTGCTCCATGGCTGCACCGCCGCGTGCTGCAATTGACCCTGCCTCTTGGACCAGCGCATTCGCAGATTGCGCGTTTTCGATGTTTTGCCTTACTGTGGTTGCGACCTGCTCCATACTGGATGCTGTCTCTTGCAAGGACGCGGCCTGCTGCTCGGTCCGCGCCGCAAGCGACTCATTGCCCACCGAGATTTCTTTGGACTCAGTACCGATGTTTCTGGCACCTTGAAGAACTCCGTTGGCCAGCGAAGCCAGACTCTTTTGCATGGTAAACAAGGCGGCAGTCAACTCCCCGGTTTCATCACGACCCTTTGGGGCAATGGCGTTGTTCAGTGCCCCCGCTGCAATTTGCTTGGCGACGGCGATGGCTTCTGCCAGTGGAGACACGATGCTGTTGCGCAGCCGCCACCCCATGAAAAGTATGAAGCCTGTACCCAACAATATGGACAGGATTGCCTGTGCCCGAACCCGCTGGAAATGGGCTTCCGATTCTTCCATGGCATGGCGCGAATTCAATTCCTGCGTAGCCAATTGATCATCGATGTTGCGGCTCAACTCCTCAAATTGGGGGACGAGCTTTTCCCCAAAAACACGCTGGGTATCTGAAAATTCACCTTTGCGCAGGGTGACCAAGGCAGGGTTGAGCGCTTCATTGGTGTACTTGGCGCGCAGCGTTTCAAACTCAATTTGCACCTTCCTTTCACTCTCGTCGTGCCCGATGGCCAAGTAAGATGTCCACGCAGCGCCAATTGCCGCAGTGTTCTTCTCGACCGAAGTCGCAGCCTCCAGCGCTTTTTCTGGACTCGGGCTCACCAGTGTTGTAGAGATCGCCATTTGGCTGCGATACTGCAGGCGAGCAATCGTTTCGAGGTATTTGGTAGCGAGTGACCCTTCCCGGTACATGGCTGCAACCTGCTCATTGGCGCTGCGCATGCCGCGTATGCCCAATGTACCAATGCCCAATGCGACCACCACCATTATTCCGATGAGGACATTGATGCGCCCTGCAATTCCAAGACTCAGCAACGCATCGAATTGGCCCAAGATGCCGGTGCGTACAACCTGTCCTCGTTGTATGCGCAGGCCGTGGGCGTTGCCCTGGCGAAATCGCTGATAGGCGGCACTGGCTGAAGTAACCATCCTCGCAGGCGGTTTCATGCGAACCGATGCATATCCCACCACAGAACCGTTTTCCCACATGGGTGAGGCATTGGCCAGCACCCAGTAATAACTGCCGTCCTTCCGCCGATTTTTGACGACTCCCGTCCAGGAACGACCGATTTTGAGATAGCTCCACATGTCGGCAAATGCCTCGGTTGGCATATCGGGGTGGCGAACGATATTGTGGGGCTGGCCCAGCAACTCATCCTCAGCAAAGCCACTGGCTTCGACAAAATCCGCGTTGGCAAAAGTGATGTTGCCCTGCAGGTCGGTGCGTGAAATGGGGCATTGGTTCTCACCCAGAACGTATTCGGTGTCGTATACCGGTTGGTTATTGCGCATGCTGTAAGCCCTTGTTCGATATTGCTCGCCGATTCTGTTCGTCGATTATGTTTTTCTGTGGTCGAAATTTCGCCGACAAATCTACCATGCCCGTTGGAACTGCAAACTGATGGGAGTCAATGTGACATTGGATTTTCACGCTGGCCGCGCGCCTAGTGCCTGTGCGCAGGCAAAGGCGCTGGACCATGCCCATTGAAAGTTGTAACCGCCTAACCATCCGGTTACATCCACAACCTCGCCGATAAAATACAAGCCGTTCTGTTTGGACTCCATGGTTTGTGAGGACAGCGCCCGGGTATCTACGCCGCCGGCCGTTACTTCTGCCTTGCGGTAGCCCTCAGTACCGGTAGGCGACAGCTCCCAGCGATGCAATTGCTCGGCCAATGCTAAGAGCGACCTGTCGGTGGCTTCGTTGATTGGTCGTGCCCAAGGCTGGCCCTGGGATAAGCCGTGGGCGACCCAGGTTTCTGCCAGACGTGTGGGGAGCATCACAGCCAGTTCATTGGCAATGAGTTTACGGGACACCGTCTTGGCGTCGCGTAGCACGTCAGCGAGGTTGACATCCGGCGCAAGGTTCACCTGGATGGAAGTCCCAGGTTGCCAATAGCTTGAAATTTGCAGCGCGCCTGGGCCACTCAGGCCTCTGTGAGTGAGCAGCAAATCCTCGCGGAACGCGATGCGGTCCTTCTTGCCTCCAGTTGCAATGGAGACTGGCAATGATAGGCCTGACAGTTGGGTAAACCTAGACCAGAATTCTTCGTCAAAACTCAGGGGCACCAGAGCCGGCCGGGGCGCCACCACCGGTAGATTGAACTGCTTTGCAATGCGGTAGCCCAAGTCCGAGGCGCCAATTTTCGGAATGGATAATCCACCAGTAGCGACCACCAGGGACGTGCAACGCACAGTCCCGAAGTCGCTATCAATTTCATAGCTTCCGGCGCTTGATTCATGAGGGCTAGACGCCAAAAACCGCACAGCTTTGATGGAGCAGGGCTGCCAACGCAAAACGCCACCCGCATCGCACTCTGCGAGTAGCATACGGATCACATCGTCTGCTGAGCGATCGCAAAACAATTGGCCCTTGTGTTTTTCATGATGGGGCACCTGGTGTTTTTGCAAAAGCGAGACAAAATCGCGCGGTGTGTAGCGTGAGAGAGCCGAACGGCAAAAGCGCGGGTTGTCACTGAGGAAATTGGCCGGTGTGGTGTCGCGGTTGGTGAAATTGCATCGACCACCGCCCGAGATGCGGATCTTCTCCGCCACCTTTTCTCCATGGTCAATTACCAGAACAGATAGGCCAAGTTGGCCAGCCACGCCGGCGCAAAATAGCCCGGCCGCGCCCGCACCGAGAATGACGACGTCATAGACCTGCATGACCCTGGGGCTTAGCCCATACAGAAGACGTTGAGTTTGTTGCCATCGAGGTCGCGGAAATAGCCGGCATAAAAATTCTCGCCGCGCGGGCCGTTA
The DNA here is from genome assembly GCA_903870065.1 of uncultured beta proteobacterium. Taxonomy (GTDB): domain Bacteria; phylum Pseudomonadota; class Gammaproteobacteria; order Burkholderiales; family Burkholderiaceae_C; genus Allorhodoferax. The sequence goes on from CAIQBN010000472.1 coordinate 12,915, forward strand.
GGACCTTCATCCGTGGCACCGAGCGCCATGGCTTTGTTATAGACGCGATCGACCTTCTCCCTGGAATCCACCACAATTGCTGCCATAACGCCATTGCCAACCGTGGCCGCTTTACCGTTGTGCGGCTTCATGATGCCCAGACTGCATTGCTGCATGGAAACACCCCAGGCAATGCCTGTGGGAAACTCCATCAGGCGCTTGGCCCCGATTTCTGCCAGAAGGGCGTCGTAGAAGGCTGCCGCGCGGGAAAGGTCATTGGTTCCAAGGGTTACATAACCGATCATGAAGGTCTCCGTGTGGGTTGACAAAAGGGTAGTGTAGGGTGCGCCAGCGCCCGGGTTTTCACGCGGCTGCAAATTTCAACCCGCAATCTACAATGGTCTGACGATGATGTTCGCTAGCGTACTTTGTTGCAACTATGGGTAGCAGGCTGCGTACTCGCAGGTTCAAGTGGACTCCAGTGCCACGCGCGGCCAATGTATTTCAACATCGGCGTGAACGGGGCGGGCGCAACACTATCGCGGTAGCCAGTCGATGACACCAGATCGTATCAAAACCGCGTTGGTTTGGGCCGCATTGCTAATTCTGTTTCTGGTGCTGGCGTTTGGTTCGTTGTTCAACATTGACACTTTTCGCAAGTACATTGTTGAAACCCATGTGTCGAGCTTTGCGCTCAACGGCGTGGACGCCGTTCGAAAGATTGAGATTTCACTGACCTACGGTAAAAAACTGGAGACCTACTCCGGGCTTTCCAAACTACTGCAGGAACTCAATTCGATTACTCCACTGGCATCCAATGTGCAGGTGGTTCTAAAAGACGGACGAATTGTTCAAAGTATTCCGCAGGGGTCCGCGGTGAATCGCCGATTAAGTGAAAAGCAGCTTCGCCCGCTTGCTTTGCTGATGGCTGGATCAAAAAAACGGAGTTTGACCGTGCTGGACGGACACACTTACAACGTTTTTCTCAGTATTCGAGATTCCACCAACGCCAACGTAGGCGCAGTGCGTATTCAGTTCGACGAGTCTGTCATTACGCACTATCTTGATAGCCTGACACGAACTTTGGTCGCACAGACAATCTTTATCGGTTGTTTTGCTGCGGTCATTTTGTATTGGGTGATGAGCCGTCTGGAATTTTTTGATCCAAAGACTGGCCGACTCAATAACGGACGACTTCAGTTTTCAATATTTGCAATTGTTGGTCTTGCGCAAATTGTGCTCGTGGTTGGTGCGATCATGGAGTTCAGACCGGTTTATGAAAGGTCTGTCAATCGAAACCATGAGTTGACGGTGGACATCATTAAAAGAGACCTCGCCGGGGTGTTTGCAAAAGGCCTCTCCTATTCTGATTTAGGGAATGTCGACACGTGGCTTGGTTCTTTCACTACGTCGATGCCTGAACTCGATCGTGTTGCACTGGTGAAGTCGGACGGCACCATCATTACCTCGTCCAATCCGGAGGCCTTTCAGGGTTCGTCCACTTTGGATAACACTACCTGGTTGCGGGCTTTGGCGCAAGATGAGCGCGTCATTCAACTTGACCTTGATGCTGATGCAGACGGCACAAATAGCATCGTTCTTGCGTTCCTGGAGAAAAACTATTGGATGGAAAAGGTCTCGGTCATACTGTCTGGCTCGACTTTTTTATTACTAACCACGATTCTCTTTTTTCTTGAAGTCGTACTCTCTGTGCTCTTTAATGCAATATCACGCAATTGGCGTTTTCAATAATGGCAATTTCAATAAGGCTCTTGTGTTGTGCTTGGTCTGCCTCGTCTCTTCACTCGATAGTCTGGAAAACTTTGTCAGCGGCGGTCATTATTTCGACCGATGGTTTGTATCCAATTTTCTTTGCCACTTCCAGATTGAGCGCAATATTGGGAGGGTTGGCATAGATCTGCGGCAAACTATCTGCACTTGCTCCGCCGAGTAGTTTGATCATTTGGTTTGCGCCAAATAGACCTAGGCCGACATATTCACCTCGGACAACAGACATCAGCGCACCGAGTCGGACTTCACTGTCACCATTTTGAGAAAAAACGGGCACCTTGTTGTCATAAAAAGGCTGGAAGGCCTCACGAAGAACTTCTGGCCGTAATCCCTGTGCGCCGGCAATGGTGTAGTAAAAACCCTGAACCTGAGGGGCCAGTTCACGGTATGCAGTCGTCAGGTCCTTAAAAAATCGATCATGGTCACTCTGATTTTTCATGCCTACCACATACTTACGAATGACTTTGAACCCCCGACTTTTGGCAATTGCTTCAACGTCGTCAATTGAGGCATACGCGCGTCCGTTGGTACTGTCTTCCAAGACGATGCCCAGGTTCTTGAATTTGAAAACTCCCCAAAACACTTCGATTTGCTGTTTATAACGTTCCGGATCGGTGTGGGCCCAGACCATCTTGCGACCTGAAAAATCGTCGGCCTTGACAATACCTGAACGGACAGCGTTCGAAGTGGAGAAGACCATGGACGGAGATAAAGTTTGGTCTACCGATATTAATTTTCCGGCGACAGTTCCCATGACAATAATGAGGTCAGCACTCTTCTTTTGTGTGAATCGCTTGAGAACATCGTCTTCTCGGCCTGGCATGTCTGCAAGAGAAAAACGAGCATCGGGTAAGAACTCAATATAGGCACTGAAATCGCGCTGGGTTGCGATGTATTTCCACATTAGCTTGGTGTCACTCTGTCCCCAGGTAAACGGTAACTTGTCGACGCCCACTAGCCAACCTTGTTCTTCCAGCCCCCTTAATAGGTAATACAAGGCACCGGCATAGTTGACAAAGGGAGCCGTCTCTACATAAGCAAGCTTCCACTTTTTGCCGTTGTTCAAGTGTGGCTTATTCTTCTCGGAAGCGCCGGCGGCAAAGGATGAGGTAAACCCCAGGAGGCAGGCCATCAGCAAGAGAATCAAAAACTTTCTCATATCCCGCAACGCCTATACGTCAATTGCAATTTCAACCATCGTTCGACCTGGCGCACTGCTGATGCTCAGTTGCGCACCGATCGCCAATGCCCGCTCCGCCATGATGACCAGACCATTGCCCGAGCCAGATCGCTGTGTTGCATCAAAGCCGTGGCCGTCGTCGACCAGGCGCAATACCACCCGCTTTTTGTCATGTTGGCTGTTTCCGCTGGCATTGCTGTCGGTGTAGCTTGTTGTGCAACCCTCGACCTTCAGTACTGTGGCCCCGGCGTGCTGTATCACATTGGACAACGCTTCAAATAAAATAAACTGCAGTTGGCTCATGGCGCCAGAGTCTAGGCTGATGCAAACCGGCAGCGGATCCACATCCCACTGCATTTGTATATTCATTGACGCAAACCGCGGACCCAGTCGATAACGCAGGTTCGCCAACAAAACTCCAACGTCGCCGGGCTCCCAGTGGATGGAATCGACTGACAGTTTGAGATGATCCAGCGCGTCCCGCAGTGTTTGTAATACTTCGCCGCTGTTGGACACCACATTTGACTCCGGCTGCATCTGGAGTTGACGAATCGCGGAGCTGATATGTGAGCCCACCCCGTCGTGCATATTGCGCAGGATTCGCCCCCGCTCTGTAGTGCGGATTTTTTCTCGCGAAAGCTCCTCCACTCGGTTTGCCAGATCGAGTCGCTCCTGCTCTTGCTGCCGACGTTGTGTGACGTCACGCAGGATCACAATGAAGCGTGGAACTTTTACGATGAAGTTGGATACATCGTCGGAATGGATAGCTTTCAGCGCAGCTGACAGCTCGAACCATTGATGCGTTTGTGGCAGTGTCAGTGCGAATTGCTTACCCCGGGAATGCCCAATTGCACTAGCTTCCTGTAGCGTTGCCATGATCACCGATGCCGCATCGGCCGGCATCACTTCGGAGACCAGCTTTCCGACCAAAGTCTGCTTGGTTCCGATCAATGCCTCAGGGCGTACGGAATGGTCAGAGTGAAAGCGGCCGTCAAGCCCGATGTCGAATACCCAGTCGGGGCTGGCATCCAGAGTTGCTTGCAGGTCGTCCTTGGCAGCCTCCAACTGGGATATGAACTGTTTGCGCTCGGTGATGTCGGTATTTGTACCAATCATGCGCAAGGGATTGCCATCAGAATCGCGCTCAACCACCATGCCGCGCCCCAACGTCCATTGCCAAATTCCATCCTTGCGCAACATGCGAAATTCCACCGCCGCTGCACCCGGTTTGCCGTCCATGAAAGGTTGAAGCGCGGCCTTTACGCTGGGTGCGTCGTCAGGATGGATTCGCTTGGACCATTCTTCTGCCGTTTCGCCGATGTCTTGGGGTTCGAACCCCAGCATTTCCTTGTAGCGCGGTGAATAGAACGCATGGCCGGTTTGAATGTTCCAGTCCCACAAACCATAACCAGCACCCTCGATCGCAAACTTCCAGCGTGCTTCAGCCCTTTGCAGCACGACTTTCTGTGCGTCGTCCATCTTGAAACGCAGAATGTCCCATTCCCGGTTCTTGCGGTAATAGTGGTAACGATAATTGCCACCCAAGACAATCATGGTGTAGGTGACTCCGCACACAAAGGGCAGAAACCAGTCACCGATCGTGTGGCCAAACCAAGTCGATGCATAAAGCGCCAAAAAGATGAGCACCAAAGTCTCGATCAAAATGAGCGGTCGAAAATAGGCGGGCCGGATCATCTGGCGCAGCACAATAGCCAAGCCAAACAAGCCAAATAGTGCGACCCGTTCGCCAAAGTTGCCAATTTCGCCCAGGATTAGCTGCGCAACCGCCAACAATCCCAAGATGATGATCGCCACGCCATGAATGTCGCTGTACAAACCTGCCAGTCTGTTGACGGGAACATCTTCAAAGTCCGGGCGCGGAAAAAAAAGTAAAAACAGCTTTACCCACCAGCGCGTGGCATGCAATAGGCTCTCATCCTTGTGATCGAAGCTCGGTTGATGCGCAGTTTGTACGGTCATGTCAGCCCTATCGAGTCCTTCCGATCAATGGACTGCTTAAGCTATCAAAGTGACCGAATTAGACCCGAATATCGCGTCCAATCCAAATCTTGGCAAGCGCAAGAGGTCTGGAAATCACATATTAAAACAGTAATTGAATCTGTGTTGAAACCTGCGTTAATGGTCTAACATAGGGCGATGCCAATTTCCAGCAAAACACATCAGGAAATCGATCAGTCCACTGGGCTGCTCATTCTTCCATCACTCACGCATCCACAGCTCAATGTGCTCAAGGTTATACACACTGCGGTGACAGCCAATCAGGAGTACCCGACCCAGCAGGAGATCGCTGCGAAGTTTGGGTATGGTCAGACGGCAGCAAAGAGTGTTGTAGACGCCTTAATAAAGAAGGGCTACCTCGTGAAGGCGCCCGGCTTGGCCCGACGCAACATTCGATTGACGAAAGTGGCCTTGGAAAAAATTCAAAAAGAGCTGACCGTCAACCCCGATGGTTCACCAGTTGGAGTGCAGCCATGAAAACGTCTTACAAGTTACACATTACGATCAGTGCACTGTTTTTGGTCCTGATTGTTCCGCTATTTTCCGGACTGATTTATTACTCATACCAAAGTAATCTAGCGCTGGCCAAGAAAGAAGCCAACACGTCAATGGAGCGCGCCAAGGCAGAGACCTTGAAAAACATCATTGGCTTTGTTGAGCCGATCGCAGATTCAGTGCGTTCCACTGCACAGTTGGGATCGATCCAACCCAATTTTTTCCGAGCTGAGGAGTCTGGCCAGTTGCTGGTGCGTGCAGTGCAAAACAACCGGGACATCCTTAGCTATTACGTGGGTTTCGAAGACGGGTCATTTCGCCAGGGCGCAGCGATTGACCCGGCGGTGCCAGTTTTTGATCGTTTGCCGCCACCGGAAGCGCGGTTCGCCAACCGGATGATTGATCGCTCCAAGAACAAGAAAGATCCGGTCGATTCTTATATTTTCCTCAAAGATTGGGGACAGCGCGTCGGCGAAAGCAATTCGCCGGCTAGCTACGATCCACGCACGGCGCCGTTTTTCAAAGCGGCCGTGGCCAGAGGGACAACCGGAAAAAGTGATGCGATCCTGATTTCCGACCCCTACATTATCCGAAGCACCGGACAGCCAGGTTTTTCCATTTCTGCATCAATGATATCCAATGGAAAGCTGGTAGGGGTTGCTGCGGCCAACCTGCGGCTGAAACGAATTTCGGAGTACTTGGCCGAAAGTGCAATCAGCCCTAATAGCATGACCATCATTGTTGATCGCGATAGCAACATAGTTGCGCATCCCAACAGCGATGAGGCGTATAGCAAGGATGCCAAGAAGACCCAGCGCAAACTCAGTGACCTACCCAATCCTGCTGTGCAGTCTGCCGTTGCCGAGCGCATCAGGACCGGCAAAGACAGTTTTGTCTTCACGGAATATGGAACGAACAAAGAGTTCATGGCCTTGTTTTCTCCGTTTCCGCCGACATTCAACAAGCCATGGGAAGTCATGGTTATCGCGCCCTTGAGTGATTTTGTCGGTGAAATCAATGAAAACAATCGCCGAACCATGGCTGTTGGCATCGTCGCTTTGTTGCTCATTGTTTTGTTGACCTACGTAGTGTCGCGCCGGTTGTCACGTCCATTGGAGGTGCTGGTTGAAGAAATCAAGCAGGTTCTGAGTTTTCAGATTAGTCCTGGCCTCAATCTAAAGTCGCGCGTGTCGGAAATCGGCTCGCTGATCGACGCAACGCAAAAGCTCAAGACCGCGATCAACGCATTTGCCGCCTACGTGCCGCGTGAGTTGGTGAGTGATTTGATTCACTCAGGCAAGCCCATCGCTCCCGGCGGTGAAAGCCGCTACTTGACAATGTTTTTTACTGACTTGCAGGGCTTCTCGAGCTTGGCCGAAATCACCCCGACCAGGCAGTTGCTGGACATGGTTTCGTCCTACCTGTCAATGGTGACCCATGCTGTCAAAGAAGAGCGCGGAACGATCGACAAGTTTATTGGTGATGCGGTGATGGCATTCTGGGGCGCGCCACTTCTCAGCGAAGATCATGCCTACCGCGCGTGTGTCGCAGCGGTGAGGTCACAACGCCGGATGCGGGCACTCAATGAGCAATTTGCCGCAGTTGGCCAAAGTCCACTTGTCGTGCGCATTGGCATTCACACGGACGCTGTGCTGGTTGGTAACATCGGTTCGCTGGAGCGCCTTAGCTACACGGTGATGGGCGATGGTGTGAATATTGCATCACGCCTAGAGGGCATCAATAAAGACTTTGGGACCCGGATCTGTGTCAGTCATTCGGTCTTCAAGGAAGCCGGGGAGCGCTTGTGGTTGCGGCCCATTGACGAAGTGTCGGTAAAGGGGCGTAAGGGTGAATTTTTGATCTATGAACTGGTCGCAATTCGTGATGGCGATGACGAGGTGAGCGCATCGAGCGACGACCAGAAGAAGTGTGTTGCTACAGAGAAGGCGTTTGGCCTGTATTCGCAGGGGCAGTGGCTTTCTGCGATCAGCTGTTACGAAGAAATCGCATCCGAATTCGATGATGCCCTGTCCAGAGAAATGATTGTTCGTTGCCGCGCTGCGATGACGAATGGTCAACATGATGTTTTGCTGGATTCGGCCCAAAAATAAAGGTGGTGTGATTTGGTAGATATTGAGCAGTCGTTATTGCGACTTACTCCTGAGCAAAAAAGCACGCTGAAAGTGCTTTTTCTCGCAAGGCAAGCGCCGCTGGCCGTGGACGCGGTGGCTCCGGGGCTTGATGAAAAAGTCGGGGTCGAGCCCAGGTATAACCATGAGTTGTACACAACTTTGCGCGAGCTGGGCATCAACTGCACGCCTTGTCGATCACTGGATGAGTTTGTTGCGCAGGCAACAAATTTTGACTACGTGTTCACTATCTATAACCGATCAGACTTTCGCAATTCCGAGATATTTGTCTCCTCGCATTGCGAAAAAATGGGCATTCCCTACTTGGGCGCGCCGCCGAATGTGCGCGGTCTGGCCGAAGACAAGAGCTTTGCAAAACATCTGGCGAAGTCCATCGGATTGGCGACATCGGAGTGGACGACTTACGGGATGCACGACGAACTCGCAGCCCCAAACTTTGCCGGCCCCTACTTTGTCAAGCCGCGCTTTGGTGCTGCATCCGATGAAGTTTCTATCGAGTCGATACAGGGCGATTGGCCTGGTCTGAAGTCACGGATTGTTGATTTACTTGGCAAGGGCAAAGAGGCCATCGTTGAGCGGTGTATTGATGGCACCGATCTGACCGTGCCAGTCCTGGGTGGTGTGCGGCCGATGGTACTCCCGGTGATGGAAGAAATTTCTGACCTTCCTGCGGGCATCTCCACTTTCCGGCAAAAACGTCAACTTGACAAAGGGCGTGTGCGGCGTGTTTTTGAGGACAGTGAGTTGGAAAAACAAATCCGCGCCAGTGTGCAAAATCTGTCGTCTTATGTGCGCCCGTTTGATTACATCCGAGCCGACTTTCACCTCGACAAGAAGACCCGTGAGCCGGTCTTCCTGGAGTTCAACATCGGCTGCAACTTGGGCAGTCACGCCGCAATCATGCAGTCAGCGCAGCATCAAGGTATTGATCGTCATTGTGTGATTGAGCATCTTTTGGCCTATAGCCTGTGGCGTCAGCGCCGGACTACCCCTGGAGCAATGCAATGAAAGAAAAAGATAACACGTTGGAAGTCGAGCATGCCAAGACGCACTTTTTGCGACGGGTTTCCATGCTGGCTTTGTTCCCCTTTGCGGGATTCACGGCGGTGCTTTTGTTTGCCGCGGTTCTGATCTCGTTGCGTTTGGAAAAGTCTGTTGGTGATCTGCTTGAGGATCGGACAGCACTCATTGCCCAGCAGCTTAACAACGTTGTTGAAGGTGGCCTTCGTTTTGGTGTTCCCCTTCCGGATCAAGCCGCAGTGCCAGGGAAGATGCGATCCCTTATTGCCAATGACGAGGCTTTGCTGACGGTGGCACTTTTCGACGAAACTGGAAAACGCCTGCTGGCCGAAGATCGTGACGGCAAGATACCTGATCTGGATACGCGTATCGTTCAGCGCGTGCTAGCACAACAACCCAGTAAGTCGGCGGAACGCTACACGCGAACCTGGCGCACGGATGGCGAGCAACATGTTGTGATGCAGTCGCGCGATGCACTCGGCGGTACCGGCGGCGTGGTGTGGGCGATCTATTCGGCAAAGCCCGCCCATGAAGCGTTTTCCAGGACCCTTGACCGGTTGACCGGCGCTGCTGCGGCAATGCTGGCGGTGTCCGTGTTATTGATATTTGGCGTTGTAACGCTCATTTGGCGAAAGTGGGAGCAACACGTCAACCACGCGCACTCGCGCTTTCGGGATGATGCGTTGGACGCACAGTTGATAGACAGTCCTTTGCCGGGGGTCTCACTGGCACACGCATTGCAGCACATTGGGGTCGCCGAGGGCGAATTACTCGCGATTGAGCGCAAGATGATGGAAAAATCAATATGAGCATCGCAAAAGTCAGATTTTGGTTGATCGGTGTCTTCGGCACTGTGCTCATGGTGGCCGGCTTAGTGGTTCTAGCCGGATTGGCGCGGGAAACAGGATCGAAGATGGTCGTGAACGCGCTGGCGGGCAATTCCAAGGCAATTGGTACGGCAGTACGTATCCAGATTGAACGCGCCTTCGAGCTCGGTATATCTCTGGATGAACTGGTGGGTGTGGATTCCGTTCTGGAAGGTGAATTGCAGCGTCACAGAGAGTTGTCTTTTTTCGCGTTGGTGCAAAAGGGTGCGGCAGGCGAGCCCAATGCCGCATCGGACGGCGGGAAAGTGATCGCGTTTGTCACCCGCGCCAAAGTCACCGACGCGCAGCGAGATGAGATGAAAAAGCTCATCATTAAGCCAGGTGATGCCGAGTTGGTGAGTGAGTCCTACCGCGCCACCAAAATGGACGTGACCGATGCGCAGGCAATGGCGCGCCAACAGGCTGCAGCGGCGACAGAAGTCGTTGTGCCGGCGGCCCCGCAGGAGGCGGCATCGTCGCCGGTCCAACCCGCGGCCCCGCAAGCCAGCGTTTCGCAGGCCTCGCTCGTCATTGGATACCCGGTGAATTACATCGACGAACAAGTCAACGCGGTAGCGACTGACTTGATCGTTGCGGTCTTGATTGCGCTGGTGTTGGTGACCGAATTTCTTCGTTACGCGTCGCAGCATTCCACGTTGCGTGAGTTTTTCCGGTTCATTGAGTTCACCGGTCAGGTCAAGGCCAACAACTTTGGTGTGCGAGCAGGCGCCCGCAGCGGCGACCCGATGGGCGCACTGAGCCTGACCCTGGATGAACGACTCAACTCTATCCGGCAACGCTACAGCGGGCTTTTGCAACGCATCGAGCGGGCACCCGCACACTTGCAGCTAGGCGTGAAGGCAGAGTTGGACAAAGTTGCGCAGGCGTACCGTCTGCGCAGTGACCCAACCGAGGTGGTGAGCACTGCGGATGTTGCCCGGCTTCGCATCGGCGTGTTTTTGGTCGCCATGTCGGAAGAGATTTGCCGGCCATTTTTTGCAGTTTTTGCCTCCAATCTTGATGGGCCGGTTGGCCTTTCGCCACAACTGCTGGCCGGTATCCCGTTGACAACCTTTTTGCTTGTCTGGGCTCTGGCCCAGCCCATTGGCGCCTCGCTATTAACTCGCTTTGGTCCCAACCGGTGCCTGACCATTGCGGCGACGGTTGTCAGTGCGGGCATGCTGATCACCGCGATGACGAGCAACTGGACGGTGCTGGTTGCGGTGCGCGCACTGACTGGGGGAGCCTACGGAGGAATGTTCATCTTCACACTGGCAATGATGCTGCGCCATGCCGGCGCCAGCGGCAGAGCGGGTGCGATGGCGGGGTTCCTGTCGGCCGTAGTCGCCGCAGGCATGTGTGGGCCGGTGATTGGAGGCCTGATTGCTGGCAATTTTGGTTTCACTGCAGCATTTTTTACCGCTGCTGCCTGCTCGATTGCATCAATCGGTTTTGTGATGGGTACCGCTGATGTTGTTGCGGCCAAGAAACAAGTGAAAGAGGTATCTTTTGCTGCGACGCTCAACAGCATGCGCAATGCGCCGCTGATATTCCTGATGCTGTTTTCCACCATACCGGCAAAACTCGTCACCACGTCAGTGCTGTTGATGCTGGTGCCTTTGACAATTCTAGACATGGGCGAGTCACCGGCGGTTGCCGGACGACTGATTTTGCTGTACTTTTTTGGTGTTTTTTTGGTGTCCGGCTATATCGGTACGCTGTCGGATCGCTGGAATGCTCGAAAGACTTTTGTGACCATCGGGGGCTTGATGTCTGCGCTGGCGTGTTTCATTGGTTATCAGCTCGACAGCATTTGGGGTCTGGTCGTTTTGTGCAGCTTGCTGGGTTTGGGGCAGGCCGCGCTGGCGAGTTCACAAGCGTTACTGGCAACCGGCATGATGGTCACCAAGGATGCCAAAGCGGATCGCGAACTGGCTCTGGGTATTTACCGTTTGATTGATCGTTTTGGCGGTGCGATGGGACCCATTATGGCGGCCGTTCTGATCAAGCAATTCGGACTGCGTGGCGCGCTGCTCGGGGTCGGGTTGATTGTGGGGGTGGGTGCGGTTGTTGCAGCAGTCGCCCTATGGACCTACAAAGACAAGGACTCCACCGAAGAGCAAGAAAGTGAAGAGTCCTGTGAGACGAAAGTGACGGCCTGATGATTGCAGCTGAACTTCCGGCACTCAATCTTGCCAGGGGCTTGTCCCATTTCTCCAGCCGGTTGCTGAGTTGGGAAGACCGTGAGATGGTGCTTGGGTTTCGAAAGTCCATTTTTGCGCTGCTTCCTGCGCAGTTCAGGCTGCTTGATCCAGCGCTCGATGACATAGAGCATGCCGAGTTGCAGTGGGCCGAGACTTACCTTCGCTCTCCTGGTTTGACGCTGGGCGTCTTTTGCCACGGCAAGTTGATTGCCTTTGCCAGTTCGCTGCTTCCCCGTGCGCAGGGCGGCGGGGATCCCAGTCGCCTGCTGCAGTTGAGTGACGCGGATATTGAGCGATCCGCTCAGATGTCAGCCTGCATGGTTGCTCCGGAATTTCGCGGCATGCGCTTGCAGTCCAAGCTGCTGAATTGGCGCAAGGACATGGCAATTTTGTCGGGGCGCACGTTGTTGGTCTCCATGACTGCGTGCGGAAATATCTACTCCTTGCGAAATATGCTGGAAATCGGTATGTCGATCCGTTGGATCGGTGAGCTGAAGCGACAGCGCTGGTGGCAGGTTCTTGCACTTGACATGCGCGCCAGGCGCCAGGGCGACGCCAAGATGGAATTTTCCAGTCACGTTTGTGTTGATGCGGAAAACTACACAAAACAGGCCGAGTTGGTTGGCAAGGGGTTTGAGGGGCTGGTCATGTTGTTTCGCCCCGATGCGGCCGGAAACGTTCGCGGTCATTTCGAATTTGCAAAACGAATCTCTGAGGCACGATGATGAAAGTTTCCATGAAGATTTTTACCAGTGGCTTGTTCGCTGTCATCGCGGGCGTTGCATCCTTTTTGTTCAGCGGGGTTGCGGCTGCTGAACCCCATGTTGTGATCGTTACACCGCGGGGCGAGACGACCATGGAGAAGGTCTTTATGGCCGAGTTGAAGCGGCGCATCGGGCCGGTGCGGTTTACCCTTATCAAACCGGAGCTGGCAAATGCCGCCAAGATGGCAGCCCTGCCTGAGCGCATAGCGCAGGAAAAGCCCAATTTGATTTATTCCTGGGGTACCCCGACCACCGTCGCAGTGGCAGGCACATTTGACAAGCCTGTGATCAGTGATGTTCCGATTGTTTTTGGTGTGGTGGCCGACCCGATTCGCGCCAAACTGGTGAGCAGCCTGGCGCGTCCCGGACGCAATATCACCGGAACATCCCATTTGGCGCCAATCTCTGCACAACTGGCGGCCATTGCGGAATACAGACCGTTAAAAAAGCTTGGGGTTGTCTACAACCCCAAAGAGGTCAACACCAAGTTCATGCTGGAGGATTTGACAGTTGAAGCCAAAAATGCGGGTATCGAGCTGATCATTGAAGAAGTTGGTCTCACCGAAGCCGGTGCACCTGACCCCGCTACGTTGGCGCCGAAGATTCAGCTGGTCAAGCAACGCGGTGCGCAGTGGCTTTACCTTGGGCCGGATACATTTGTCAGCTTCACGAATCGCAAGATCACGACGGATGCCGCGCTTGAAGCGAAACTACCGGCATTCACTGCCAATGAGAGTGCGATCCGGGATGCCAACTCGCTGCTCGGGCTGTTTTCACCGGTCGAGAATATGGCGCGGTTGATTGCCTTTAAGGCCAGTCAAATCCTGTTGAACGAGAAAAAAGTTGCCGAGATTCCAATCGAAACGCTGCAACGCTTTAGTGTTCTGGTGAATATGTGCGCTGCCAAATCGCTCAAAAATTACCCGCCGCTGGGACTGCTGAATTACTCCGATGTCCGACTCCCCAGCCTGGAGTCCAGTGACGGCACTACGCCGCCAGTGAAGACTCCCAACGCGTGCACACCCGTCGTTCAAAGCTAATGCAGTAATCCTGCGCAGGTGTGTCACGCTGCCATGGACTGCCGAATCATGCGTTTGACTTCGGGTAGGCACGACCCGCATTGGGTCGCGCACCGCAAGGCAGTTTGCAGTTGCGATTGGCGCTGCTCTTCGGTGCCACTGCATACGGCAAGTTGATCGGCAATGGCGCGTTCCGCCACGTTGAAGCAGGCGCAAACCTGCTTTCCGCGTGACTTCACCGCCATTGGCGGTTTTGCGCCAGACGCCAACAACATGCGTCCATAGTCCTGCGCTGGCAACTCATCCTGCAGCAGCGTCTTAATCCAACTCTGGGCACTGGTGTCGCCCGCCAGCAAGAAGCCGTGGAGTTGCGCCTGCGATCTACCTGCTTGTGTACCGGCAAGCCGTAGCAGCTGCATTGCTCGGCGCTGCCCACGCTTTTTGTCCGCATAACGCAGCACGTCGCTTCCTTGAAGACCCAGCAACCACTCAATACGCGTCAGCACATCGTCCGGTGGGGCTTCGTAGGCAGCAGCGCGAAACAACAGGCCGCCGCGATCACGACCGAAAGGCACGCAGGCGGCAAAGGGGAACAGTCGCATCAGCTGGCGCAGTGCGTCCCGTGTGGACAGCGAGCCCGACTCAGGCAACCAAGCCATGGCCAGCAGTGTCCAAGGCAGCTCCGCCTTGAGTACCTTGATGGCAGCGTGCTTGAACTCGGGTTGCTTGGAGCTAGGGCACAGCGCAGGGTTGGTCAGCGCGTTGATGCCAGCCAAGATCTCGCCGCTGCTGCTGCAACCACTCAGGAATTCTTCGCCCCAATGCATCGCAATAAATGCCTGCTGGCGTGCCACACTGGCGCTGGCCTGAACAGGCAACACAATGGAGCCGCGCCGGCTGGTGACATGAACCAAATCGCCGTCAGATACGCCAATGCGCGCCATGTCCTGTGCATGCATTTCAATGGCTGGCTCGGCAACGTGTCCAAAGAGGCGGCCGAGCGTGCCGGTGCGGCTCATTCCATGCCACTGGTCGCGCAGACGTCCGGTATTGAGCGCGAACGGGAAACGTGCATCGCGCGGTTCGGCAACCGGTTGGTACTTGGTGTCTGCAAAGCCGGCTCTGCCGTCCGCAGTGGGGAAGGCGCCGTCGACGTACAGGCGCGCTTGTCCGAATTGACGCGGTGTATCTGGCGATGCGTTCGCGTCGCTACCATCCATGTTGTCCGCGGCAGTGCCAGCTCGACATGGCCACTGTTGCGGGCCATTGGATTCGAGCAAGGCGTAGGACAGTCCAGTGATGTCGAGGTCACGACCACGTGTGGATTCACGGTGTTCATTCCAGATTGATTCCGGCGTTTTATAGCCAAACAGGACCTTGCCGGGACCCAAGCCGCGCTGTTCAAGGCGCTGTGCGAAATCGACAGCGATTTGCCAATCGTGACGCGCATTGCCCGGCGGCAGCACCGCGGCGCGAACGCGGCTGATGCGCCGCTCGCTGTTGGTAACCGTGCCTTCCTTTTCGCCCCAGCTTGTTGCTGGCAGTATCAGGTCGGCAAAACGTGCAGTGGCCGTGCTGGAAAAAGCTTCCTGCAAGACCACCAGTTCCGCCCGCTCCAAAGCGCGTCGCACTGTGGACTGGTCGGGCAGGCTTTGCGCTGGATTGGTGCACGCGATCCAGAGCGCCTTGATCTCGCCATCCGCCGCTGCTTGAAACATTTCTACAGCAGTCTTGCCTGGCGCTTGAGGTACGGTTGGCACCCCCCACAGCGCAGCCACTTCCGCACGGTGTGTTGCATTGGCCAGATCACGATGGCCCGACAGTAAGTTCGATAGTCCACCAACCTCGCGACCCCCCATGGCATTAGGCTGACCGGTTAATGAAAACGGACCGGCCCCCGGCTTACCGATCTGGCCGGTTGCCAGGTGCAGGTTGATCAACGCGGCATTTTTCGCGGTTCCGCTACTGGATTGGTTCAGCCCCTGACAGTACAGACTGAGAGTGGGCGTGCGCGCCGAGGCAGCGCGTTGCTGCATGCCGGCAAAGAGACGTGTCGCATTGAGCAGTGCATCTTTGGTGATGCCGCAGACCTGCGACACCGCGAAAGGTGTGTAGTCACGCACGGTGGTCTTCAATGCACCAAAGCCCTGGGTGTGCCTGGAAATGAATTCGACGTCCAACCAGCCCTCCCAGGCCATGATGTGCAGCATGCCATTGAACAACATGACATCGGTGCCGGGTTGTATGGCAAGGTGCAGATCGGCGATCGCCGCGGTGTCCGTAGTGCGGGGGTCGACCACCACTATGCGCAAATTGGGGTTGGCTTTTTTTGCGTCTTCGATCCGTCTGAACACAATCGGATGGGCAAATGCGGTGTTCGATCCTGCGATAAAGATGCAGTCGGCGTGATCGATGTCTGCATAACAGGCGGGCGGCGCATCGGCCCCCAGGGTCTGCTTGTAGCCCGCAACGGCACTACTCATGCACAGCCGGGAGTTGGTGTCTATGTTGTTGGTGCCCAGCAGTCCTTTGGCGAGTTTGTTGAAGACGTAGTAGTCTTCGGTCAGCAGCTGACCCGACACATAGAAACCAACTGCGTCGGCACCGTATTCGCCAATGATTTGCGAAAACCCCTCACTCGCAAAG
>CAIQBN010000473.1 GCA_903870065.1 uncultured beta proteobacterium
ATCGTGACCAGTCATTCCGGTCGATCGTGACCGGTTGCGCAGCGAGCAAAAGTTGCGCTGCGCAAATTGTATTCTGAGTGTTGCGCATTGCTGCTTTGGCAGCCGGGTTTTTGACTTGGTATTGGCTGTTCATGGTATTAATTTCAAATGGATGTTGGCAAGCGAAGCGCGTCAGGCCGTAGGCAGGACCCTTGTGGGTAAGTAGGGTGGGAGGGGTGGGTATGTGGTCAAGCTGGGCGTTTTGCAAGCTTGTCCACATATCCACGCCGACCCCCTGCTTATCCATCAAGCAGCGCTACCCGAGCCGTCTGCCACCGGCTGTTTGGTTTTTGCCTACCCGCGTGGCTCAGATCCGGCGATGGAGCCGCGAGATACAGCTAGAGCACGGCTGAAGTCGCAACGATTGACAGGACATCGAGCCGACTGGGGCTCAAGCTGACTTAAGCGTTCATGGCTTCAGGCTTGCGCTTGGACTCCCCGGTGAGATTGAAGCGGTGATTGTTTTGCATCACCCGATCCAGGATCGCATCGGCAATCGTGGAATCTCCTATCCAAGCATGCCAGTGCTCAGTGGGCAACTGGCTGGTGATGATGGTGGCCTTGTTGCCAGCACGGTCGTCAATGATCTCCAGCAAATCGGCACGGGTTTGGCTGTCAAGTGCGGCCATACCCCAATCGTCGAGCAACAGTACATCGGTGTTGGCCAGGGCGATGAGCCACTTGCCAAAAGTGCCATTGCCATGGCGAATGCGCAGTTCCTCGCCCAGTCGGGGCACGCGCTGGTAAAGCGCGCTTTTACCCCGCCTGCAAGCATACTGTGCCAAGGCACACGCCAGCCAGGTCTTGCCCGAGCCGGTCATGCCGGTAATAAGCACACTGTGTCCGCGCTCGATCCAGTGGCCCAATGCCAGGCTCATCACCGCACTGCGATCCAGACCACGCCCGGCGCGGGTGTCGATATCTTCAATGCATGCCTGCGGGAATTTCAGGTGGGCGGCTTTGAGCAAACGGGCCTGGCGCTTGTCACTGCGCCAGTGCACCTCACAATCGACCAGCAAGGCCAGACGTTCCTCAAAGCTCAAGGCGCTGAGGTTGGCCTGGGCGAGCTGCTCCTGTAGGGCAGTGGCCATGCCAGCGAGTTTGAGGCTGCGCAGTTGCTCCAATGTCGTGTTCATCATCATGGTGTGTTCCTTGGGTATTGGTTGGTTGGTTGATTGGCTGATTTGGTTTTGACATCGTTGTTGTCACAGCAAGCTATTGCCTCAGTGGTAGTAGGCTGGCCCGCGCACATTGGTGTGTGCCGGACTGACCCACTCAGGTGTCGTGCTCGCAGCCACAAGATCTCGCCCGTTGAGCAGAATGTCTTTCACATGGCGACTGGTGCTGGTGCCCAATTCAAGCGCAATGACGCAAGCCGCCTCCAGGCGAGGCTTGCCGTAACGCTTGGACAGCGACAGCAGGGCCAGACAGGCCCGGTAGCCATGTTCAGGGTGTGGGCGTGACTCCAGCATGCGCTTGACCAGAGCGCCGGTGGCCACGCCAATGTCTTGGCCCCAGTGGATCAGCCGCTCTGGTGTCCATTGCAGGTGGGCCTGGTGGGCTTTGGAGAGGTGTTCGGGCACGGTGGTGTACTGCCCCTGATGTGTACAGCGCACATGGCTGGCCACGCGGGTGGCGCGATGCAACACCTCCACGATGCGCTGTGTCACGCGCACCTCCAGCGTCACCCCCACCAGCGCATGGGGGACGCTGTAGTGGTGGCCCTCGAAGGTGATGTGCGAATCAATATGGACCTTGACCGTCTTGAACACCGCCAGTTCCCAGGTTTGCAGGGGCAAGGCGCGCAGTGCGGGTGCGTCAATCTGGGCAAAGACACTGGCGCGACATCCTGGCAGCTTCTGAAATGGCTTGTTGTTGAGTTGTGCCAGCAGCTCGGTGATGGCCTCGTTGACCGCCTCCACGCTGTCGAATTTGTGATGACGCAAGCGCATCAAAATCCAGCGTTCCACCACCTGTACTGCCGATTCAACCTTGGCTTTGTCCTGTGGACGGCGTGGGCGCGCGGGCAGCACCGATGTGCCGTAATGGCGGGCAAACTCCAACACCGTGTCAGTGGCGCGGGGCTCGTGGCGGTCCGGGTCGGCAATCATGGCCTTGGGGTTGTCGGGGACGATGAGTTCGGTGACACCACCGTAAAACCGCAGAGCTTGCGCCGTCGAGCCCAACCAGTCAGCCATGGTTTCGTGCGCCGTGGCATAGGCGAAGGTGTAGCCTGAAACACCCAGGGCAGACACGAAGATGTGGGCTCGGCTGCCATCAGCAAGCGCCACGGTGGGGCCAGCGTAGTCGATGAAGAGTTTCTCGCCTGCACGGTGAACCTGACGCATGGAGCGTTTGAGCTTTTTGGCGAATCGGCGGTAGTTCTCGCAAAACTGCGAGTAGCTGTGGATGGCTTGACCGGGGTGTTGCTCTGCGTGCTCTTGCCACAGCAGCATCAGGGTCATGCCTTTGCGTCCAAGTTCCTGGTGCAGTTTGGCGTAGTCGGGTGTCACAAAGTCGCTGCTGCGCACCGGTGTGGCCAGCAAGCGGTTGTGCAGTGCCGTCTCATCCATGTCCTGGATTTGTGACCAGGATGACAGGCCAGCGGCAGCGGCGAGCTTGACGTATTTGGTGACGGCTCCTTTGGACAGGCCAAGCATCTCAGCGATGCGCTGGTGCGAGTGGTGGCTTTCGAGTTTGAGACGCAGAACGTCCTTGAGTTGACGCATAGTGATCCTTCGGGTATCGGGCATATCGGCTCCAGCAAAAAAGCTGGCGAGACTAGCCCGTTTGGGTTTGGAAAAATATGCGCAGCTCCTGCTCGCTGCTTGTTGACTCTGGCGTCGCCGCCAACTTCAGCACCCGTCACATCAGTTCAGGGCAGCCAAAACCAGCGGTCACGATCGACCGGAATCAGCGGTCACGATAAACCAGAATCGCCGGTCACGATCGACCGGAATCACCGGTCACGATAAACCAGAATCGCCGGTCACGATCGACCGGAATACCCATATCGCGCGTGGTCTACATGGGTAAGCCGCAGAATGAGTCCCGCGTGTTTATGTACGAGAACACAGAACTGATACACCGTTTCTTCCAGATCTATCCGATCGTGGCGAGTGCGATTGCCTTGAGTGACAATGGCAATGCGTTCTTCCCTAAAGGCAAGAGTGTTCTCGAGGAGGTGGGCTTCTGCAAGCACGTGCCGTACCCCGCGGCAGTACACCAGTATCTTTCCCCGAACGACAACTGCCTTCATGGGACGGCGAAGCAGTCTTGGCGTGTCAGCGGCATCGACTTCACAGAC
>CAIQBN010000474.1 GCA_903870065.1 uncultured beta proteobacterium
AAGTAGACGCGCTCCTCTCCCCAAGCGCTACGCCGTTCAATCAGAGCAAACTCTTGTCCATAGAGCGGATGAAAGGGGTGGGTGACCCGAAAAACCTTATACGGATCGAGCTGATCGTCTGTAGTTGGATGCTTATTCGAAAGGCACCGTCGAGAATGCCATCGGCCACACCCAGACGACCGCCCTCAAGGGCCGGCGCTTTGAAACCATCGAAGAGCAGAACGACTTTTTGGAGCACTGGGAAGTGACCTGGGCCGCCACCCGTATCCACGGCAGTGAGCGCCGCCAAGTGCAGGCCATGTTCGAAGAAGAGAAGCCCCACCTGCAAGCACTTCCCATCCTCGGTATGCAGTATTTCACCGAGTCCCAGCGCACCGTCTATGACGACACCTGCGTGCGCGTTGACCACAGCAGCTACGCAGCACGCCCGGCCCCCATCGGCTCCCTGGTTCTGGTGCGCATCTTCGAGCACCGCATCGAGATTCGCGACCTCCAGTCCAAATCTCTGATACGTACCCACCCGCGCGCCCAGCGTCCAGGAACGGTGATATTGCCCAATGAGGAGCGCGTCTTCAATCCCTCGCGAGAGACCCTGTACATCCTCAACCAGGCCAAGGACATCGGTGCTCAGGCCCATCGACTGTGCCAGATGCTGTTTGCCATTGAGGGGCGCGTTGGCCAGCGCAAGCTCTGGGGCATTGTTGGTCTTGGCCGGTCGTACCCGCACCGCTTGGTTAACTCGGCTTGCGAGCGCGCCATGAGTGATGGAGTCTATAGCTACAAGCACGTCAAGGCGCTCACCGAGCGGCTCGTGGCCGAGGCCTTGGCGGCACACGACGCTGCGCCAGAAACAACCGCTCAGGCCGAGTTACCTCTGACCCAGGAGCACCACCTCATCCGCAGTCCGGATGAATACGCAGACCTCTTTACTCGCTGCAGCGCCCAGTCATAACCCACCACCCATCCATTTCTATTTCCATTTTTGATCGAGATTTTTCCATGACCCTCAATGAGATTGAACGCGCTCTGCGCGAACTGCGCCTGTCTGGCATTGCCGCCACCTTGAACACCCGTGTCATGCAGGCCCAAAGCTCCCAAGAGCCGTTCCTCGACACTTTCGCCTCCATGCTGCAGGACGAACTGGATCGGCGCCGCTCGCGTGTAACG
This sequence comes from uncultured beta proteobacterium, assembly GCA_903870065.1. Classification (GTDB taxonomy): domain Bacteria; phylum Pseudomonadota; class Gammaproteobacteria; order Burkholderiales; family Burkholderiaceae_C; genus Allorhodoferax. Next base: position 1,168 of record CAIQBN010000474.1, read on the forward strand.
GAGCGGCGATTCAAACAGTCCGGACTCGATGAACGCTTGAGCCTAGCTGACTTTGACTGGCGATTTAACCCCAAGATACCTAGGCAGGCTTGCTTCGAGCTGCACAGCCTCAAATTCATCACTGAAGGTGCCAACGCCCTGATCATTGGCAAACCCGGAACCGGTAAAAGCCACATCGCCAAGGCCGTTGCCTACCAGGCAACACTGCAAGGCTACAGCGTCAAGTACGTCGAGGCCGACAGCGACTTTGCAAAGTTCGGCCTGGCCACCCAGGCTGAACAGGCCAAGATTCTGCTGACCTACACAGACCCGGATCTGCTTATCCTTGACGATCTCTTTCTGGCCCGGCGCATTGCCGAAGTGAGTGCGGAGTTGCTTCAGGCAATCGTCCACCAGCGCTACAAACTGCGCCGAGCTATCGTCGTCACCTCAAACCGCGTGGTTCAGGACTGGGGGAAATATCTGGGTGACGCGACCATGGGCAGCACCATTCTGGACCGTCTCATGCACCGCTGCAGCATGCTTGACTTCGAAGGCAAGAGCTATCGACTCAGAGAGGCGGCAGCTCGAATGGCAGCACCAATGCCCATCGATTCATAAATCCCCCATCTGCGAGGTACGTAAAGCGCTCGAGAACCGTGGGCATCTGTCCTGACCACAGGGCGAGCCTGTGGACAGTCGGTGCTGTGCACCGATGCGACAGTTGTCCACCGCTCCCCGGCGTTTCGCCTTCGGCCTGACGCGCTTCGCTTGCCAAACAGCCGTTTGTAAAAAACCAAGAAGTCAGGGAAAAATTACCAAGAAAGGAAGTCAGAGCCAGCCTGACCGAAGAGTTGATAATTCAGCCGTCCTGCCTGGGGCAGTTTGGGTGGCCATAAGTGGAGCAGTTTGGGGTGGCCATCGGGGCACTGACATCATCAACATAGCCGACGCCAACGATACGCAGCGGTGGTACATGACCGAGAAATTCCGCATTGGCGAACATACTTGCGACGGCGGGAAAATTCCATAAGGTGTCCAATACATACACGGTCGCGGCTTTCTCCCCATCTTTTAGCTGGCGCAACGGTTCACGTACAGTGAGTCGATATTGCACTCCGTTCTTTGAAACTGGCAGTGTGATGGTTTCCGATTCGAACGGAACCTGATAAGGCGTAACAGCGACTATGCCTTGGTCGCGCACCGGATCAACTGGCGACCATACCGACCCGCTGGATTGGGCCAACCCACTGAACAGCAGGCCACAAATTTGCAGCACGTATTTCATCAAACGTTCCTAAAGTGTCGGCCCACCATTAGGCGTGCAATCGTAGCGCGCAACCGTCCACGCCTCCAGGCACGTGGGACGAAACGCCGCAAAGCTGGTTTGAACGTGGCGTTCAACTTGCACACCCCGTTGGTTGCAAGCAGCAGGATTCATTTCATTGCCTCCGCTTTTCAGTGCTGGGTTTTCCGTCCCAGAGAAGGCCGTGTTCATCACACTCGGACTGATAGTGTTGCATTCGCCATCAATTGCGCTGTGAAGCTTCTCCACCTTGTCATACATTGAAAAAACGAACCCGTCGCAGTTGAAAGTGGCAAATCTCCAATCGTTTGGGCTTTGCACGCTGCGGCGTTCGCAACCATTGCAATAGCAGGAGCAACCCTATGAATAGAATCGCGCACAAGAATTCTTGTGCATTCAAAAAGCACGTATTGAGCCGCGCGCTGACAATCGCGCTAGGCGGTGTTGTATTGGGCGGCGGTGTGGTTATGCCAGCCTATGCCCAGTCAAATGCAGCGGGTAATCTGTTTGGCGCTGCAGCTCCAGGGGCTATCGTCGTAATAGAAAACACGGGCAACGGCGCCAAGCGCACGGTCACTGCCGATGCAACGGGACGATTCCAGGCTACGGCCTTGCAACCCGGTAACTACAAAGTCCAGTTGATGAAAGCTGGGGCTGCCGCTGAGACCACGCAGATTGAAGTTTTGTTGGGCCAGGGAACCGAAGTCAAGTTCGGATCCGGTTCGCTGGCCGCCGTTCAGGTGGTTGGTCGCCGCCAATCGATTGACGTCTCCAGTTCCAACAGCAATACAACCTTCACCGCCAAACAATTGGATTCACTTCCAGTCGCCAAGGACATTGGTGCCATTGTTCAACTGGCGCCCAATACCACTCGTGGCGACCCGCGTTATCCAAACGGAGCGGCGAGCATGGGTGGTGCCTCGGTCAGTGAAAACGCTTACTACATCAACGGGTTTCCGGTCACCAATCCGCTGAACCAGATGGGGAGCTCCCAACTGCCTTTCGGCGCCATAGGGCAAGCACAGGTCTATACCGGTGGCTTTGGCGCGGAGTTTGGGCGATCCAATGGCGGTGTTGTCAACATCGTGACTAAAAGTGGTACCAACAACTGGGAGGCCACCGTTTCCGCCTCCATAGAGCCGCAGTCGCTGAGCGCCAAAAAGCAGGACCTCTACTACGCCCATACGGGGGACCCCCACAATTCCGCCACGGACGGCACCCTGTATCGGCGACGTTCGGACGACACCACGGATGTGCGCCGCGTGACTGCCTCCATTGGTGGTCCCATCATTCAGGACAAGCTCTTCATGTATGTTGCGGCAGAGTCCATTGCTTCCACCTTGTCCGGCGTCAACCCGCTGCAAAACACCAACTCTGGCGAATCCCCCATTGGCAAATGGGGGTGGTCAGACCGTGACGACAAGACCACCCGATACCTGGGCAAGTTCGATTGGAACGTCACCGACGATCACCGCCTCGAACTGACACTGATTGGCGACGAGTCAACCCGCAAGGAGCGCTTGTCAGGGTACAACTATGCAACCGGCGCTCGCAATGGCACGGTGCTGTGGGAATCTGAGTACAAAAACTCTTTGGGCACAACACCTGCCGGTATGAACGATCAGATTCTGAAGTACACCGGCAACTTGACCGACGACCTGACTATCTCCGCGTTGGTGGGCAGATCACAGATTCCACGGCGGGATGGCCACTCCTCTTCAACCGGAGCTGGCACCTTCACTCGAGGCTCTACCGTGCAGACACCGTCTGCGCGGGCTCCCGGCATTTCCTATGACTCACCCCAGGCGCTTGCCGGGCAGAATTTGGAAGCCGAGTCTGGCCAAGACGAGGTGGATTCAAAACGCTTCGACTTGGAATGGAAGCTCGGCAAGCACACACTACGTGGTGGCATCGACGACAACAAGCTGAGCTCCACTGGCATCGGGCGATACGCCGCGGGCGGCGGCAACCTGAGTTACCGCTTTACCCCCAACGCCGCAACGTTTAGACCCCAGCAATCGGACATTCTGACCGTGGCACAGGGCGGCGGCCTGGGCGCGCAGGGTTTTTACGGACGTGAACGCATATTTGATAGCCGTGCAGGGGCCTTTTCGGATCAATCGGCCTTGTACCTAGAAGATCGCTTCCAGGTCACCAAAGACCTGCTGCTGTCTTTTGGTCTGCGTAGCGAGTCTTTCCAAAACAAGAACGACAAGGGCGAAGTGTATTTGGAGCAGAAAAACGTCATTGTTCCGCGCTTTGGCGCGGCCTGGGACGTCAACGGCGACGCCGCCCTCAAGGTGTTCGGCAGTGCAGGCCGATACAACGTGCAGTTGCCGACGTCCCTGGCGGCCCGTGGGGCAACACCGTCCACGCTGACCAGTCAGTTCTTCACCTACACCGGAGTGGATGTCAACGGTCAACCGATTGGGCGTGTCAACCTGGGCGCACCTTACTCCTCGAATGGCGAGGTGGGTCAACCCAAGGTCGCCGCGTTGCTGTCGTCAACGGATCTGAAGCCCAACCAACAGGATGAACTGATCATCGGTTTCGAGAAGGCTGTTACGCAAGACCTGAACTTTGGCGCAAAGTTTACCTACCGCCGTCAGCTCGCATCCATTGACGACTATTGCGCGCAGCAACCCTTTATCGACTACGCGGCACGCAACGGCATCACTGTCGGCCCACGTTACGGAGACTTCGCAGGGTTGGCCTCCACACCTGCCTGTATCTACTTTAACCCGGGGCAGGACAATACCTTCCTGGTGGACTACGTGGGCAACGGAAACCGTGCGGATTTCCGGTCCGTCACACTGACGGCCGCCGAGATGGGCTTTGGCTCCAACATGGTGGGGGCGCCGGGACCTGCCAAGCGCACCTACGCCGCGATCGATCTCTTTGCAGAGCATCCGCTGCGCAATGGATGGTATGGAAAGATCAACTACACCTACTCCCGTAGCGAAGGAAATGCCGAGGGTCAGACCAACTCCGATACCGGCCAACTGGATATTGGCGAGACCGCCGCGTGGGACTTTGGCGCGCTGTCCCAATACGCCAATGGGTTGTTGCCAAATGATCGTACACACCAGATCAAGGCCTATGGCTTCTACGAGCTGAGTCCGCAGTGGACCATTGGTGCCAACGTATTGCTGGCGTCCGGACGACCCATCAGTTGTATTGGCCAACATCCGGACCAAGTGCAGGATGAGCAAGCGTATGGCTCTGCCTTCCACTATTGCGACGGCAAACCATCGCCGCGCGGAACGTCAGGCAATCTGCCCTGGGACAAGCGTATGGACTTGAACTTTACCTACAAGCCGGAGATGGTCAAGGGCTTCTCGCTGAAGCTGGATGTGTTCAACGTGTTCAACGCGCAGACCGCCCAGATTGTGGAAGAGGACAGGGAAGCCGATGGCTATCTGGAGCCTGTGAGCGCGCTCTATGGGCGCGTGCGCAGCTATACACCGCCGCGCTCCATGAAGCTTTCTGCGGAGTACAACTACCGCTTCTAGGCCACTGGTCTCAACGAGGTAATGCCCGCCCCGCCGTCATTGCAGGGCGGGCACTTTTTTAATAACCGCTGTGCCCTTGCCTGCGCAATGCCCAAGCTATCCTTACTCATTAAATGCTGCGTTCTCAAAGTCGCCGACCCGACACCTTCAGGTTAAGATGTTCCGGCTCCAGAATCAGCCAAGCCACCACCTATATGGCACGCTGCAAGCCAAACCCCTCGATGCGGCAATGCCAGCGGCAGCCATGCACATTGATTAAGCGCACCAGGTCGCCCAAGGTCAGCAGTCCCACATCGCGCAGACATTTGACAACCGGGCGCACAAACCATCATTCCGTCCGGTCGATCGCTTGCACCATAGTGGGCAGCACTTTTTCCAGGCAATTGAGCGCCTTCACCCGTTCGTCGGCCGGATCTTCCAGGCCCACTGCGGCGTCAATGGCATCGGCATTGTCGCCACCGAACGCGGCCATGTACTCGACTAGAAGGTCGGCCTCAGACCAGCCTTCGGGGGGTCATGCACTCGCTCTGCACCCATTCAGAAGGAAGTAACGCTGCCGGCTTTGCCGAGGCATCGCTGCTCAGCAAATCCAGCAACTGCGTGATCTTGGCATGTGGTGCCAGACTGGTATGCAAATGGCGGCCAGCATCAATTGTGTGTTTTTGCAATGCCTCACGTCGGTGTTGAACGTGGGCGAAGCGGTGCACACCCAAAGCGCAGGCGTCTTGAACGTCATAGACTTTAGATCCTTTGGGCCGACCGCTTTTGCGCACCCCCGTCACCTGAAAAACCGGCTCAAACGCCAGCGGCATGGTTGCAGAAGAGATAGTCGTCGTCGCTCTAAGCTGCCAGCTTCACTGCTTTGATAAAGACTTCTTCGATGGCTTGCACAACCAGTTTTGGGTTTTCCCGATGGACGCTGTGGCCGGTGTGTGTCTCGCGCACCTGCGCACTCGGATAGAGGCCCGTCAGTAAGATTCGTGTGAAAACCGGCCACTTAGTCTTAATGAAAGAATTGGCGGCGTGATCGCAAGGTGGTTTTGGTATGGTTCACGGCCCTGTCCGCTGTCAATTCCGGAGCCGCATGACCCCCATCCCTGCAAGCGTAATTTATCCAGAGCTGCCTGATCCGCTGACGCCAAGCGACCTACATCAACTCTTCAGCCCGAGCTTCGATGAGCGCCAGTGGGCGCCTACCGTGGTGCGAGCTGCCGAGTCACAGGTAGCATTACTTGTGCAACTAAAGATTTTCCAGAGTATTGGACGTTTTCGGCCAGCCGCCGAAATCCCCACCATCGCAATTGAGCACGTCGCCCGCCGCATGGGCGTCGAATTCCCACCCGGTCAGATCTTCCCAGAGCGAACTCGCTATCGGCACCGCCAGGCCATTTTCAAACGACTTGGGGTGGCTTTGTGGGGACCCGATGCGCTGGCACTGACCAAAGCAGTTATGCGCAAGACTGCCCACGCGCGCACGGATCCAGCGGACATCATCAATTCAGCGATTGATGCCCTCATTCGTCACGGTTTCGAGTTGCCGGCGCTCGGCACTTTGCGGCGTCTGGCCGGCACTGCGCAT
>CAIQBN010000475.1 GCA_903870065.1 uncultured beta proteobacterium
ACGCATTCACTGCGGCATACCAGGCCTGGTGCGCTGCCGTGTGCGTGAACTGGAAAGGTCCAGCCACATCACCCACGGCGTAAATGTTGGGATACAGCGTCTGCAGATAACCATTGGTCTCAATCGTTTTGCGCGGCGTCAGCGGAATACCCAGTTCCTCCAGGCCATAACCCGACACCCGCGCGCTGCGTCCCACGGCGCACAACAAGGCATCAAACACAATCGCCTTCTCGACACCGCCGCACCGCACGATCAAACGCTTTTCACCGTCCACCACTTCGGCGCGCACGGCCTGGTGGCCGGTCAGCACATCGACGCCATCGGCGCGCAGCGATGCGCTGACCAGTTCTGACACTTCAGGGTCTTCACGCACCAGAATGCGCTCGGCCATCTCGACCTGGGTGGTTATCGCGCCGAGCCGAGAAAAACTCTGGGCCAGCTCACTCCCAATGGGGCCGCCACCCAACACCACCAGACGCCGAGGCAACTCGGTCAGCCCCCATACGGTGTCACTGGTCAGGTAGCCGGTTTGCTCGATACCGGGAATGGGTGGAACGAACGGGCTGGCGCCCGCTGCGATCACGATATTGCGCGTGGTCAGGGTTTGTTTGCTGCCGTCATTGCGCGTGATCTCCACGCTCCAGGGGCCTGTGATGCGGGCATGCCCTTGCACCACATCTACGCCCAGGTTGGTATAGCGCTCCACCGAGTCATGCGGCGCAATGTCGGTAATAACGCGGTGCACGCGGCGCATCACGGCAGCAAAGTCAACTGTACCCTGCGCGCCCGTGAAACCCAACTCGTCTGCCTTGTGCAGTTGCCGGGCCATCTTGGCCGAGCGGATCAGGGCCTTGCTGGGAACACAGCCGAAATTCAGGCAGTCGCCGCCCATCTTGTGGCCTTCGACCAGGGTGACACTGGCCTTGATCGCCGACGCTATATAGGCCGACACCAGCCCGCCCGCACCACCGCCAATAACGATCAGGTTGCGGTCGAACTGCCGCGGCTTGGTCCACCGGGCGTAGATCTTGCGGGCTTGGAGCCATTGCACTGCCGCTTTTGCCAACAGCGGGAATATTCCCAGCAACACAAAGCTGCCCAGCAGCACCGGCGAAAGAATGTCGGCGGGTGACTGAATTGTGGCGAGCTGGGTGCCTGCGTTCACGTACACAGCGGTGCCGGCCAACATGCCAATCTGGCTGGTGGCGTAGAACCGCGACGCCTTCATGGGGGTCAACCCCATCAACAAATTGATGAGCCAAAACGGAAACACTGGCACCAGACGCAGAGTCAACAGGTAAACCACGCCGTCCTTGCGCACGCCCTCGTTGATGGGCGCAAGGGACTTGCCAAAACGCGACTGGATAGCGTCACGCAACAGGTAGCGGGCCGACAAAAAGGCCAAGAGCGCGCCCAGGCTTGAGGCAAACGACACCACCAGCAGGCCAACCCACAAGCCGAACAGGGCTCCGGCGGCCAGCGTCAGTACCAGGGCACCGGGGATGGAAAGTGCCGTCGCCGCAACGTAGCTCGCGAAGAACAGGCCCAACGTCAGCAAGGGCTGGTTCTGGTAACCCAGCGTCAACGCATTGCGGCTGGCCTTGAGGCTGTCCAGGGTGAGCAACCTCCCGAGACCAAAATGCTGGTACAGCGCGATAGCGACCACAGCCACAACGCCGATGGTCAGCCACAGCGCACCCTTGGAAACCTTGGTCATCCAGCCACGCCTTCACCCAGTGCGACGCTGGCAGCGGCTTCCAGCGCACCGCCGCAGCTGCTGCCCTGGCCCGCGGTGCAGCCATAGCAATGGTCGGCGATATGGATGGATTCACCCACCGGATCGTGCTCCAACAAATCTTTCAGGTGCGGCCGCGCACGCCCATCAAGGCGCGCCCTGAGACCCAGCATCTGGTTGAAATCGCAGTCGTACAAATCGCCCTGCCAGTCGACACTGGTCAAGCTGCGGCACATGACCGTCTCCAAGTTGTCCGCGCGATAGGCCCCGCGCAGCAACTGCATGTAGCTGCCAAAACTTCCCTTACTGACCAGCGTGCTGCCAAAGCGCTGAACCGGCATATTGGTCAACGCAAACAGGTGGTTGAAGCGGATGCCGAAGTGCACCAGCAGCTCACGCTTGTAGTCTTCTTCGAGCGGGCCCTGCGGAGGCGGCAGTGACGCGCCCTGGGGGTTGTAAACCAGGTTGAGAACCAGCCCCGTCCCGTCCATGCCATAACCCAACGCATTGAGTTGCTGTAGAGCGGCAATGCTGCGCTCAAACACGCCATCGCCACGCTGGCGGTCGACGTTGGCAGGCGAGTAGCACGGCAGTGAAGCAGTTACCTCCACGCTCTGCGCTGCCAGAAATTCGGCCAATCCGTCTTGCCCCGGTTCCGACAGAATGGTCAGGTTGCAGCGGTCTATGACCCGCACCCCCAATGCCCGTGCCCGGGTGACCAGGTCACGAAAGTGCACATTGAGTTCCGGCGCGCCGCCGGTCAAATCCAGCGTGGCGATCTTTCTGTGGCGCAGCACCTGCAAGACCAGATCAACGGTATCTGCATCCATCATCTCGGTGCGCGTCGGCCCGGCGTTCACATGGCAGTGCAGGCAGCTCTGGTTGCACTTGTAGCCCAGATTGACCTGTAAAGTGTCTAGCCGATCACGGCGGATGGTGGGGAAATCAGTCGCTAACAGTAGTGGTAGTGTGGGTCGCATAGATAAGAAGCATCAGCAGAAAAATCATGCCGTTTCACGTTTGTTGCTGGCAAACCTGCGAAGGTTACACGGTCCGTCCAATTCGTGGGTTGGCTTGAGCGTACTTATTGAGCGTGGTGAAGTTTCGCAGACCGCAGGGTTTGGCTCTTCAGCACTACTGAGTAGGGGCATTCCTGCAACATTGCACCCTATCTTTGATTGTCAATTGACAGCGCGGCGTAACGGCTTCAGCAAGTCAGACAGCCCATTGTGGTCAATTTCATGCATCAGTGCGAGCAGTCGCCCAATTTCACCCTTTGGAAATCCGCTGCGAGCAAACCAGGTCAGGTAGTTCCCAGGAAGGTCCGCAATTCGATGCCCCTTGTACTTGCCAAAGGGCATCTCGCGGGTGATCAGAAGTTGTAGGTCCTCAGGGTTCATCTTTGACTCCTTGATTGGCTTCGCTCATGTGCGTTCCATCATCAATGCCATGTCAGCCGCCGCCTTGGCATGGATGACAGTTGTGTCAAAAAGGGGTATGGTGCAGTGCTTCTGCTGCACCAACATAGAAATTTCTGTGCAACCCAAAATAATAGCCTGAGCGCCTGCCATAGCAAGGTCGGCGATGATGGTTTGGTAGATAGTTGCAGACTCCGGCAGGACTTTTCCAAGGCAGAGTTCTTCGTAAATAATTTTGTGGATCGCCTCGCGCCCCTGCTCGGGTGGTACCAGTACCTTTAGGCCCATTTCCTCAAGTCGTTCACGGTAAAACGCTTGCTCCATCGTGAATCGCGTTCCCAGGAGTCCGACTGTCACATGGCCGGCCTCACGTATTTGCAGCGCTGTGGGCTCGGCAATGTGCAGTAGCGGAATCGACACCGCACCCGCGATGGTTGATGCCACTTTGTGCATTGTGTTTGTGCACAATACGATGAACTCTGCGCCGGCTAATTCAAGTGAGCGGGCAGTGCGCGCTAGATTTGCACCTGCAGCGTCCCAGTCTCCCGAGTGCTGCAGTCGCTCAATCTCGTGGAAGTCCACACTGTACAGAATGATTTTGGCAGAGTGAAGACCGCCAAGGCGCTCCTTCACCCGCTCGTTGATTGCGCGGTAGTATGGGATCGTTGATTCCCAGCTCATACCGCCAATGAGTCCAATTGTTTTCATATGGGAGTCATTCAGTTTTTGATGGCCGATGTTAACTTTTTCGGCGAATCCGAAAGGGGGCCTATGTTGGTGACGAAGAGCACTGTTCTTCGGTGCCGCAGTCACGTTTGTCTTGGTATGCTTTGGTGGCTGTGGCAACGTGCTCAACGTGCATCGGGAAAGTGCAAGGGCCAGACAGTAGAAAGCGTTTTTGCCTGAGTCGAAAGTGAAATAGCGTACCGACTCCATCGTACATACATCAAATCCGAATTAATGACACACGAACCACGACTCTTGCGCGAATTGCGCCAGCTTCTTGAAGCCAGTCGGGTCGGCGCGCTGGGGACGAGCGAGGATGACGGCGCTCCATTTGTGTCGATGGTTCCTTTTGCGGTTGAGAAGATCATGCGATGTCTGGTTATCCACGTGAGTGGCCTGGCAGCGCATACCCGATATATGCAGGCCAGAGGTCAAGTGTCACTTCTTGTCATGAGGCTGAGATACCCCATAACGCGGTTCACGACTTGCCAAGAGTCACCATCCGGGGGCGCGCCAGTGTGCTGGAGCGCGGGGGCGTTGAGTGGCATGCATGCAAGGCCGCCTATTTGGAGAGATTTCCCGCCGTTGAGCACATGACAGAACTTATGGACTTCAGATTTGTCACCATACAGGTCGATAGTGCCCGCCATATTTCTGGGTTTGGCGCAGCGCGGACCGTGGATCAGGAAGAACTCAAACAAGTTCTCGGTGGCGCACCATGAATGCACCATGAAAGCCAATGCAGTTGCCTATATTAATGAAGTTAGCGGCCACTTACGTCGCAACCCGCATGGATATTGACTTTTTTGGTCGGGGTGAGAGGATTCGAACCTCCGGCCTCTACGTCCCGAACGTAGCGCTCCACCAGGCTGAGCTACACCCCGCTGGAAGTACTGAATTCAAAAAATCAGTGATTCCGGTTCAATAACTGCGACGCCAATTGTATCAAACACGCCCTGTGATCACCTGCCGGCAAGCGCATTGCGGCATCAATTGCACGCATTGCTTCTTGTTGCGCGGCGTGGCGGGCGACTTCAAGGGCGCCGGTCTTTTTCACGATGGTGATGACCGCGTCGAGCATTCCCACATTGCCGGTTTCAATAGCCTCGCGGATGGTCTCTCGCTCAGCTTGACTGCCCCGTTGCATGGCGGCAATGAGTGGTAGCGTAGCCTTGCCCTCGCGCAGATCGTCTCCGAGGTTTTTGCCCATGATGGACGCATCGCCTGTGTAATCAAGCACATCGTCAATAACTTGAAAGGCTGTGCCCAGAGCCTGTCCGTACTCAGCGCAGGCGCTTTCCAGATCAGCGCTCGCACCGGACAAAATGGCGCCAACGCGGGCGCTGGCTTCAAACAATTTGGCAGTTTTTGAACGGATGACTTGCAAGTAGCCTGCCTCGTCGAGTGCAGCGTTATGCATGTTCATCAGTTGCATCACCTCACCCTCCGCAATGATATTTGTGGCGTTTGCCAGCACATCCATGATGCGCATGCTTTGCGAATCGACCATCATCTGGAAGGCGCGCGAATAGAGGAAGTCACCGACCAACACGCTGGCAGGGTTTCCAAATTTGGCGTTCGCTGTTGGGCTTCCTCTGCGCAGAGCGGAGTCGTCGACAACATCATCGTGCAAGAGGGTGGCTGTGTGAATAAATTCAACCACCGCAGCCATGTTGAAGCGCTGCTCGCCTTTGAAGCCTAGCGCGCCACAGCACAAGAGCAGAAGAACGGGACGAAGGCGCTTGCCGCCAGCGGAAATAATGTAGCGTGACACGCTGCCGACCAGGGGCACGCCAGAATCGAGTCTGCGCGCGATAACCTGATCGACTTGGAGCATGTCCTGTTCGACGATGGAAAGCCCGGTCGATGTGCCGGCTGAAGTGGCTTGCAAGGCGGTATGGGGGTTTGGCTTAGTTGACGAATTGTATAGAAAGGCTAACGATCAATACCACGCGCTTCGTGGCAATTTGTGCTGAATCAGTCGAACTGCTATAATCTTGGGCTCTGCGGAAATCCGTCCGGGGAGTCAAGTCCGCTAGCTTCTGGCTCGCGGGATCAAGATTAAAGAGGTCAACATGTACGCGGTCATAAAAACCGGTGGCAAGCAATATCGGGTTGCTGCTGGCGAAAAAATTAAAGTAGAACAGATTGCTGCGGACGTAGGCCAAGAGATTGTGATCGACCAGGTTCTGGCTGTCGGAAA
>CAIQBN010000476.1 GCA_903870065.1 uncultured beta proteobacterium
AAGACCCCGCCGCACTAGCCCAAGCCGTGCGCACCCTGGCCGCCGACCCAGCCCTGCGCGAGCGCCTGGGCGCAGCAGGCTACTTGTATGCCCAGGCCCACCTGGACCGCGAGGCGGTGTTGCTGCGGTTTGAGGGGGATGCGCTGCACCTGCTATCCAAACAGTAGCGGCTAACGCATATTCCACGAGGGCTAGCGGCTTATTTGACTATGAAGATTCTCCTGTACGGCATCAACTTCGCACCCGAGCTGACTGGCATCGGCAAATACACCGGCAAGCTGGCTGGCCGCGCGTGGAATAATCCCTGCATGCGTCTCACCCCTGATCAAATCAACGCCATCCGCCATGCGGCACAGCGCGTGCTGGGGCCTGATGCGCGGGTCAGTGTGTTTGGCTCGCGTGCACAAGATGAGCGCAAAGGCGGCGACATTGATCTGTTTTTCGAAACCGATACGGTGCTTGAAAATCGCGCCAAATCCATCTGCCAGTTGACCGGTGCGATCACCATGGCTCTTGGCGACCGCAAGATTGACGTCATTCTCAAAGATGCAAACACTCCATCGGCGCCCATCTTCGAAATAGCCCAGCGCACAGGCGTAGCCCTATGACGCTGCAGTATTTGCCAGAACACGCACCGCATCCAGTAGGCCTTGTTGACCGCACGGGAGGCTGCAGAAATGCTGTTTCAGACAGTCAAGGCCATTGACGCCCAAGCCGTTAGCGTCGGTCTGACCAAACCGGCGCCCTAGCGTTCATCCCTAAGAAAGTCTGGCAGTGAGCCTGTCGTCACGCCAGACACTTATCTGCTCTCAAATGAATAGCGGTAAACGCATATTCCACGCGGGCTAGCGGCCAATTCGACTATGAAGATTCTACTGTACGAAATCAACTTCGCGCCCGAGCTGACCGGCATCGGTCGGTTACCTCCGGCGCAATTTAGAATGCAATCTATACCAAACAAGTTCGGAGAAGCCATGCAACTCTTGCTCGAAGTACCCAGCAATCTACCCGACGCAGCGCATTGCACGCCACAGGAGTTTCTGTACGAGGCCAAGTTGTCGATGGCCGTGAAGCTGTTTGAAATGAAGCGCTTGTCATCTGGAATGGCCGCTTCGCTGATCGGTTTAAGCCGGGTAGCGTTTCTGGCGGAACTGCGACGCTATGGCGTAGCAATGATCGATCTGGATCAAGATGAATTGGCGCAGGACTTGATCAATGCCTGATTTGGCGCAATCGGTTGTAACCAACACCACCCCGCTAATTGCATTGACGGCCGCCACAGGGAATTTGGATGCCTTGCGGTATCTTTATTCACGGGTAGTAGTGCCCTACGAAGTAGCGCAAGAGGTTCGGCTCGGTGGACGCGATGCCTTTGGGGTTGATGTTTTCGAATCAGCAGCGTGGCTCGAAATTTGTCCTGCACCGGTGACACTGCCACCGTATCTTCAAAATGCTCTTGACCGAGGGGAGGCATCCGTCATTCAAACGGCCCTTGATCTTGGCTTGGCGCGGGTATGCATAGATGAAAGTATCGGCAGACGCGTTGCGCGCTTGTCGGGTTTGAATGTGACCGGTTCCATTGGTGTATTGCTCAAGGCGCGGTCCCAGGGCTATGAGGTCTCCATCCCGGATGCGTTGGCGAGGATGCGGGAACGGGGTATTTGGTTGAGTCAAGAGGTGATGCGATTTGCGTTGGCGCAATGAAGATTCTCCTGTACGGCATCAACTTCGCGCCCCAGCTGACCGGCATTGGCAAATACACCGGCATTCAAGTTTCAACATGACTATACCCACCACACCGTCGTCTGATTTTGCCGAAATAGCGCAGCTAATCGCTGCAGCACGCCTGCGCGCAATGCAGGCGGTCAACACCACGCTGATCGATTTGTATTGGCAGGTGGGCCAAACCATCAGCCAAAAGATTGCCCAGGCGCAGTGGGGCGATGGGGTGGTGGCGCAGCTGGCAGATCACTTGGCCCAAACCCAGCCCGGGTTGCGTGGTTTCACCCGCAGCAATTTGTTTTCGAATGCGCAAGTTTTACGAGACGTACCAGGGTGATGCAATAGTCGCACCACTGGCGCGACAATTGCCGTGGACATGGTGCTCAGCCCGGTAAAAGTGTCACCACTGGTGACACAAATGCACCCGGATGCCCGACAAGGCCGTGCTGCAAGCCAAGTTGCACGAGCTGTATTTGCAGAATGCGCCGGATGTGGATGCACCAGATATGGGCGATGCTCTCAAATAAAGCTGCTCGCGCACATTCCATAAGGGCTGGAGGCCAATTTGACACTAATTTATGCGCAAGCGGTCGGCC
>CAIQBN010000477.1 GCA_903870065.1 uncultured beta proteobacterium
CCCTGGGCTTCGAGGTCCAGGGATTTCACTTTCAGCCAGCCCTCGGGCAGCGGTTTTTCGGTCAAATTCATGTGCGGCGCAATGGTCAGAGAAGGGAGTGGCGCGTAATGCCGCGTCTACTCAAGTACCGCTTGAGTTTTACCAGCGCTTCATTTTGCACCTGCCGTACCCGCTCTCGCGTGAGTCCCAGGCGCAAACTGAGCGTGTCCAGTGTTTCAGGCTCGTGGTCATGCAAACCAAAGCGTCCCTCCAGCACCTCACGTTCTCGCGGCGACAGTGTGGCAATCCACTCTTCCAATAAAAGCTCCACTTCGTGGGACAAGGTTACGTCTTCTGGCGCAAGCGCCAACTCGTCGACCAAACCATCACCCAAGGTCTGATCGCCGTCGGTTCTATCGAGTGCAGCATCGAGCGAACGCGGTGCCTCAGCCATGGACAATAGGTCAGCAACATGGGCAGTATCACGCCCGAGCAGGGCTGCGATATCTTCGACCCGTATGCCTTCAGGGCGTCTGGCGACAAGGTGGGCGTCATTCTCCAGTGCACGCCGCGCGCGCAGCACATGCTGCAATTCGCGTACAACGTTAACTGGCAACCGCACCGCGCGACCCTGGTACATCAGGGCCCGGTCAACCGACTGGCGAATCCACCAGGTTGCATAGGTTGAGAAACGAAAACCGCGCTCAGGCTCAAATTTGTCGATCGCGTGCATCAGACCCAAATTACCCTCTTCAATCAGGTCAGCCATTGGCACTCCGCGGCCCATATAGCCCTTGGCAATACTGACAACCAAGCGCAAATTGTGTTCAATCATGCTTTGACGGGCCGCAAAATCACCGGCCCGGGCCAGCATCGCGGTGTCAAACTCTTGTTGCGCGGTGAAAAGCTCGGTTTTGCGCACGCCGCGCAGGTAAAGCGATAGCGAGTCGGCCGACTCATCGGCCACAAAGTCACCCACTGGTGCGTCGGATGTGAACGATTCTTCAGCCTGCAATACTATGGAATTTATAGCATTAGAATCAATAATGACGAGGGCTTCATGCTCTTTTTGATCCATAAAAACGCCAGAAGCGGCTAGTTTGCCGGTTTGCAGGTGCACGCCGTTGGCAGTGGGCTTTTTCATTGGCGCCGGCCTTTTAGCGGCTTGGCAGGTACTTGGCCGGATCAACCGGTTTACCCTGACGCCGCACTTCAAAATGCAGTTTGACGCGGTCCGAGTCGCTATTGCCCATTTCGGCAATTTTCTGTCCCTTTTTGACCGATTGGTCTTCCTTGACTAACAGCGACTGGTTGTGTGCGTAGGCGGTTAGATATACGTTGTTGTGCTTGAGAATAATCAAGTTGCCATAACCCCGCAGTCCGGCTCCGGCGTAGACGACTTTGCCATCCGCTGATGCCAGCACGGGCTCACCGGCTACCCCACCAATGTCTAGGCCCTTGTTTTTCACTTCGTCAAATCCGGCCAGGACGGGGCCGTTGCCGGGCCAAATCCAACCCATATCATCCTCAGCAGTGGCACCAGGGGAGACCGGCGTAACTGGAGCCGAAGCCGATGCAGTTGCGCTCTGTGCTGCGCTTGCGCCTCCCATGGGGGTCGAGGCGGCCGGCGATGCGGGCACAGCCCCTGTTATTGGCTTGCCCTGACCGGCAGCAATCGGCATGGGCGTGACTGCACCTGATGAAACTGGTTTGGTCACCGCGACCGTCTCTGGGACCGGCGGCGTCAAACGCAAAACCTGGCCAATCTCAATCCGATTGGGGTTCTCCAGATTGTTCCAGCGTGCAATGTCTTTGTGACTCTGGCCGGTCTCAAGCCCGATCCCAATCAAAGTATCTTTTGGTTTGACTGTGTAAACGGGTGCTTTGGCGAGCGGTTCGATTACCACCGGTGGCTTCGCCACCGGCGCACGACTCTCGATCTCGACTTTGGCTGGCGCCACGCTGCGGTCTTCCACCGGTGCGCGGCTCATGGGTTTGGAACTACATGCAGACAGCACGAGCGCCACCACGATACCCGTCAAACACCAAACTGGACGCAAAACACCGGTCATAAATTCTTCCTTCAGGCAACGCCCGATTTTAGAGGGACAAAGTGCACGGCTTCCAGAACCGTCTGCCGCAGCCCCTGCGGAGTTTTGTCCAGCACCAGCAGTGCCTGTGACCCACCTGCAGAACCAGGTGCACCGGGTGTCATGACCGGAGCCACTAGGCGCCCGCCCACCGCCAGTTGGTCAACCCAGGCCTGGGGCACGGCCTCCCCACCGGCAGCTGCGATAATCGCTGCATAGGGAGCTCCTTTGGCGTAGCCCAGCATTCCGTCGCCAAACAGCAAGTGCAGGTTGGGCAAGCGTAAATAGCGCAAGTTCTCCCTGGCCTTGTCGTGCAAACCGCGCAGTCGCTCAATGCTGTAAACCTCTGTGGCCAGCAAACTCAAAACAGCGGCCTGGTAACCACAGCCGGTGCCAATTTCCAGAACGCGACCCAGCTTGCCACTTTGACTGTTGCGCATTAACTCCAGCATACGCGAGACAACTCCCGGCTTGGAAATCGTTTGCCCCAGTCCGATTGGCAGGCTGGTATCTTCATAGGCTTGGTTGATCAGAGCACTATCAACGAAGCGGTGTCGCTCAATTGCACCCATGGCCCCGAGCACCTGGGCATCCGTCACGCCCTGAGCCGCCAACTTTTGCACCATGCGCGCCCGCACGGCGCCCGACTCCATACCATGTCCGGCGGGTGCCGCCGCCGGCGTGGTTGTGGCTGACTTCGCCATTGAGACCTGCACTGCACCCACAGCGGATGGCCGATTCTTGGCCAAGGTGGCGTTCAGGCTTGCAGGAAACGATGGACGCTGTTTCATGTTGCGTTTTGGGGCACCTTGCCCGTTAGCCGTGCCGCAGTTTGCGCCCAGTAGCTCAGGTGATCGTGATCTGTCAAATCAACTTTGAGCGGCGTCATGGACATATGGCCTTGTGCGGTCGCGTGAAAGTCGGTTCCGTCGGCATCATCCTTGACCGCGCCAGCGGCGCCAATCCAATACATCTTCTCTCCGCGCGGGCTCAATTGCTGTATCACCTTTTCCGCGGCATGCCGTCGTCCAAGCCGGCACAGTTTCATACTTCCTATTTCATCAAATGGCCGATTGGGAATATTCACATTCAGCAAAAAAGCAGCGTGTCCAAGCACCTGTTGCTGTTGCATGGATTGCACCAACTCGCGGGCCTTGCGTGCAGCGGCATCGATATGGTGCCAGTCACGCTCGACTTGTGAAAACGCAATGGCAGGAATACCGAACAAATAACCTTCCATTGCTGCGCCCACGGTTCCAGAATAAATGGTGTCGTCTCCCATATTGGCGCCATTGTTGATGCCGGAGACCACGAGATCGGGCATGTAATCCAGCAAGCCTGTCAGTGCGATATGCACACAGTCGGCTGGCGTGCCGTTCACATAACGAAAACCGTTGTCTGCCCGATAAACATACAAGGGCGAATGCAGCGTTAAGGCATTTGACTTGGCACTGTTGTTTTGCTCGGGCGCGATCACCTCAACCTGGGCAACGTCCTTCAGGGCCTCATATAAGGCCACAATGCCTCGGGCCTGGTAACCGTCATCGTTGGAAATAAGAATTTTCATGATCTGGGAGGGGTTGAGCGAGCATTGTAGGGCGCATGCCGTGCCCGGGCTTTGTCCCGCAGGGGTCATACAACCGCGCAAAATGAGCGGCTGCGCATCTATGATGCCGTCACTATTTTCTGGAGACTTTTATGCACGCCTGGCTTTGTGAAAACCCCACCGGTATCGACTCGCTCAACTGGAAAGAATTACCAACGCCTCAGCCAAAAGCCGGCGAAGTGCTCCTGGAAATCAAGGCTGCCAGCCTGAATTTCCCTGACATTCTGATTGTGCAAAACAAGTACCAGATGAAGCCCGCCCTGCCCTTTGTACCGGGTTCGGAGTATGCTGGCATCGTGCAGGCGGTAGGCGACGGCGTCACGCACTTGAAAGTTGGTCAGGCAGTGGCTTGCCTGAGCGGCACCGGCGGGTTTGCGACCCACGCGCTGGCGCCAGCGGCGCTGTGTATGCCACTACCGCCGGGATTTCCCATGGTCGATGCGGCGGCCTTCATCATGATTTATGCAACCTCGCACCACGCCTTGGTCGACCGCGCCCAACTCAAAGCCGGGGAGACAGTATTGGTCCTAGGCGCTGCAGGCGGCGTCGGCACTTCGGCCATCCAGATCGCCAAGGCCATGGGTGCACGGGTGATCGCGGCGGCGTCCACCCAGGAAAAATGTGACCTGTGCCAAAAAATTGGCGCTGACGCCACCATCAACTACTCCACTGAAAACCTGCGCGATGCGCTCAAGGCACTGACGGATGGCAAAGGGCCCGATGTGATTTATGACCCGGTCGGCGGGGATTTTGCAGAGCCGGCCTTCCGGTCCATCGCCTGGCGCGGACGCTATTTGGTGGTGGGTTTTGCCTCTGGCCCTATCCCCGCCCTGCCCTTTAACTTGGCGCTGCTCAAGGGTGCTTCCATCGTTGGAGTGTTTTGGGGTGACTTTGCAAAACGTGAACCCAAGGCCAACGCCGCCATGATGATGGAGTTGGCGCATTGGTACGGCCAAGGCAAGATCAAGCCAGTGATCGACCGAACCATGCCAATGGCAGAACTCAAGGCCGCCTACGCGCATATGGGTTCACGCGGCGTGATGGGTAAGCTGGTCATGGTCAGCTAGCACGACAAATGATTCGAATGTTGTCCTTGCAAATGTTGTCCTTGTAATTGCCCGCGCTTTGCCTATAGTGGGATTACCGGGGGAAGCGTTGCAATGCAAAAGGACTCGGTAGGGTTTTCGAGAAAGGTGGCATCCTATAGACAAGCACCACAACACATTCACCCCATCGCCGGAGCTTTTTAGCCCGGTTTACGTTGCGGTACCGTGACGAAAAGCGCCGCTGGTATGCGGCAAATTTGCAAGCCCTGCGTTCTTCGCGGGGTTTTGCATTTTTAGACTCCTGCAAAACCGCCCATGCGATATGAAAAGCAAAATGCGCCAAATTCAGCACACCAATGTGGTTGAGCTGAGCCTCTCCGATTGAGGTCGCCAGACTGTCCGAAATCTTCAATTGCAGGCAAACGTCTATGGGTATGCTTGCCTTCTTCGCCACCAAGCAAGACCGTTCAATATGAAAGATACAACACTTCCAAGCTCCCCTCTGCTCATGGGAGCATTGTTGGTCGGCACGGTATGGGTCAGCCCCGTCGCTGCCCAAAATATTCCGCCGCCCAACCCGTTAATGCAAAAGCTCGACTTGCTCAAAGGCACTTGGGTTGGAGAAGCCAAGGGCACAGGTCCAGACGGCAAGCCTTATCTGGTTCGGCAAACCGAAAGAGTGGGTTCAATGTTGAACGGCGACGTGTTGGTCATTGAGGGGCGCGGCTACCGACGCGACGGCACATTGGCATTTAATGCGTTTGGCACCGTGTCGGCTGACGCCAAAACCGGTGCGTTTGATTTTCGCGCGCATGCTCACGGCCGCTCCGGCACTTACCGCATGGAGGCGACGCCCAACGGAGTCACATGGGAACTGGCCGCTGGTCCGCAAGCGATCATGCGCTACACCATCACTATCGAAGCTGGCGTGTGGCGGGAGGTCGGCGAATACTTGGCCAAAGACCAGCCACCGCGACAAGTCATGGAAATGACGCTCAAACGCACCGGTAACACCGATTGGCCAGCGGCTCAACCCATAACGCCATAGTCTACTAACGCAAGCGCCGAATTCTTCTTGGTGCGTTGCGATACAGGGGTCCAATGGGTATGCTGTAGGCATGAACGATGCAGCTTCACTCCACCCGCCCCAGCCTTTGACAACCCCTGACGATCTGCGCCCGACGCTGCGCAACAGCCGCAACCAGCTCAAAGGACGACAAGCAACGCCCGAGGCATTGGAGCAAGTGCGTGTCCTGATTGGCCATAAACCTGCAGATGGCCACCGCAGAGACTTGCTTATTGAATACCTTCACGCCCTTAACGACCACTACCGTGCGCTGTTCGAGCGACACCTGGTTGCGCTGGCACACGAGATGAACATCCCGATGGCCGAGGTTTTTGAGGTTGCAAGCTTCTATCACCACTTTGAGGTGCTGCGCGATGGCGTGCATGCTGCGGCAGTCACGGTGCGCATATGCAGCGGGTTGGCTTGCGAAATGGCGGGTGCCAGTACAATTTGGGCGCGCCTGCCCGCCCTGTTGGGCACCAGCGACATCCGCGTGGTTGCAGCACCTTGCCTGGGCCGCTGTGAACAGGCGCCGGTTGCCACAGTTCACCGCAGCCCGGTGCTAAATGCCAGCGCACAACAGATTGCGACTCTGGCCCAGTCTTATGTGTCAAATCAGCCTCTAGCCCTCGAATTGCTTGCGCAAGGTGCTTTTAATTTCATAGCAAGCAACTTTGCAGAGCGCAGTGTGTCACCCCTGCCGGGGCGGCAGGAACCGCATCCGGTCTATACCGATTACGCCAACTACCGCACCCACGGCGGTTATGGCTTGGCGGCCGCGCTGGTGCAAAACGAAATGGACCCTTTGGAGGTGATTGCCGCCATGGAAAGTTCCGGCCTGCGGGGGCTGGGTGGCGCTGGCTTTCCGGCCGGGCGCAAATGGCGCATCGTGCGCGAGCAACCTGCCCCGCGCGTGATGGCTGTCAATATTGACGAGGGCGAGCCTGGCACCTTCAAGGACCGGACCTATCTGGAGCGTGACCCGCACCGTTTTTTGGAGGGCATGCTCATAGCCGCCCAAGTTACCGGAACCGAGGTCTGCTATATCTATTTGCGTGACGAGTACCATGGCTGCCGTGCCTTGCTACAGGTGGAGCTCGCCAAGCTGCAGGCCGACCCGCCCTGCCCGCTCCCCCAAATTGAACTGCGCCGTGGTGCCGGAGCCTACATCTGCGGTGAAGAGTCCGCCATGATTGAGAGCATTGAAGGCAAGCGCGGCGAACCCCGCATGCGACCGCCCTATATCGCCGCAGTCGGTCTGTTTGGCCGCCCGACGCTGGAGCACAACTTTGAGACCCTCTATTGGGTGCGCGACATTGTCGAACAAGGTCCTCAATGGTTCACAAGCTTTGGCCGCCACGGCCGCCAGGGGTTGCGCAGTTTCAGCGTGAGTGGCCGCGTGAGGCACCCTGGCGTCAAGCTCGCGCCCGCCGGCATCACGGTGCAGGAGCTAATTGACGAATACTGCGGGGGCATGGCCGAGGGCCACAGGCTGTATGCCTACCTCCCCGGTGGCGCATCCGGCGGGATTCTGCCCGCGAGCCTGAACCAGGTTCCACTGGACTTTGACACCCTGCAGCCCTACGGCTGCTTCATTGGTTCCGCGGCCGTCATCGTACTCAGTCAACATGACCGTGCGCGCGATGCGGCACTCAATGCAATGCGCTTTTTCGCAGAAGAGAGTTGCGGGCAGTGCACACCCTGTCGTGTAGGTACGGCTAAGGCGGCCACCCTGATGCAAGCTGGCGTCTGGGACCAAACCACACTGGAAGACATTAGCCAGGTGATGGTGGACGCGTCCATTTGCGGGCTGGGTCAGGCGGCGCCCAACGTTGTGCGTTCGGTTCAAAGATACTTTGCGCACGAGATTGGTGGTACCGCGTGAGCACACCCATTGCATTTACGCTGGATGGAAAGCCAGCCCAAGCCCATGCAGGCGAAAGCATCCTCAAAGCCGCGCAGCGTCATGGAATAGATATTCCCCACCTGTGCTTTAAAGAAGGTCTGCGCGCTGATGGCAACTGCCGGGCTTGCGTGGTGGAGATTGATGGCGAGCGCAGTTTGGCGCCGAGTTGCTGTCGCAGTGTGACGGCTGGCATGCAGGTGAACGCTCAAAGCCCCCGGGCATTGAAGAGCCAGGCCATGGTCGTGGAGATGCTGCTGTCGGATATGCCGGATGTTGGTTACAAGTGGAATGATGGCGGCACTACTTCTCGCGCTGCTGGGCTATCTTCCGTTGTGGGGCAGCATGGGGAGCTGAGTAAATGGGCGAGCCGCATGGGTGTATCGGTGCGCCCTGCACTTCAGTCGCTGCGCAGTGCACAGCAAGCTTCTGACGTCTCCCACCCCGCCATGGCGGTGAATCTTGACGCCTGCATCCAATGCAACCGCTGTGTGCGGGCATGCCGCGAGGAGCAGGTGAACGGCGTTATTGGCTACGCCCATCGCGGCGCACACAGCGCCATCGTGTTTGACCTGCGCGACGCCATGGGCGCCAGCAGTTGCGTGGCCTGCGGCGAGTGTGTGCAGGCCTGCCCCACTGGGGCGCTGATGCCCAAAACCCAAATTGGCTCGCAGGTGGTGGACAAAAAAGTAGACTCGGTGTGCCCCTTTTGCGGGGTGGGTTGCCTTATCACCTACAACGTCAAGGACAACACAATCGTCAGCGTCGACGGTCGTGATGGTCCGGCCAATCGTGGCCGCCTGTGCGTCAAGGGGCGCTTTGGTTTTGATTACGCCCACAGCCCGCAGCGCCTGACCGTGCCATTGGTACGCAAAGCCGGTGTACCCAAGGACCCGGCGACCCTGCAACACCTGAACCGCAACACGGCCGACTGGTCAGCGGTGTTTCGCGAGGCGACGTGGGACGAAGCGCTGGCGCTAGCGGCCGGCCCGCTCAAGACCTTGCGTGACACTCACGGCCCCAAATCGCTGGCCGGCTTTGGTTCGGCCAAGGGCAGCAACGAAGAGGCCTACCTGTTCCAGAAACTGGTGCGCACAGGCTTTGGCTCCAACAACGTGGACCACTGCACGCGCTTGTGCCATGCCAGCAGCGTAGCGGCGCTGCTTGAGGGCGTTGGCTCGGGCTCGGTCACCAACCAGGTGAACGATGTGGAACACTCGGACCTGATCTTTGTGATCGGCTCTAACCCCAGTTCCAACCATCCGGTGGCCGCCACGTGGATCAAGAACGCCGCTCGGCGCGGTGCCAAAGTGGTACTGGCCGATCCACGCATCACCGATCTGGGCCAGCATGCCTGGCGCACGCTGCAGTTCCGCGCCGATACGGACGTGGCCCTGCTCAACGCGCTGATCCACACCATCATCGACGAAGACCTGGTTGCCCATGAATTCATTGCGCAACGTGCTACGAACTTTGAAGCGCTCAAGGACAACGTGAAGGGCTACAGTCCCGAGGCCATGGCGCCCATCTGCGGCATTCCCGCCGGCACGCTGCGTGAGGTTGCGCGTGCCTATGCTACGGCCCAAAGCGCCATGATTCTGTGGGGTATGGGGGTAAGCCAGCACGTGCACGGCACGGACAATGTGCGTTGCCTCATCGCCCTGGCCACCGTGGCCGGGCAGATCGGCAAGCCGGGCTCGGGCCTGCACCCGCTGCGCGGCCAGAACAATGTGCAAGGCGCCAGCGACGCCGGCCTGATCCCGATGATGTTTCCCAACTACCAGCGGGTCACCGACAAGGCTGCACATGCGTGGTTTGAGAATTTTTGGGATACCAAGCTGGACAACCAGCCGGGGTACACGGTCGTCGAAATCATGGACAAAATTCTGGCGCCCGAAAGTGACCCGCACAAGGTCAGGGGCATGTACGTTATGGGCGAGAACCCGGCCATGAGCGACCCCAACCTGAACCACACGCGCCACGCGCTGGCCAGTCTGGAGCATCTGGTAGTGCAAGACATCTTCATGACCGAGACCGCCTGGCTGGCCGATGTGGTGCTACCAGCCAGCGCCTGGCCCGAGAAGACCGGCACCGTCAGCAACACCGACCGCATGGTGCAACTGGGAAAAAAGGCCATGGACCCACCCGGTCAGGCGCGCGCCGACCTGTGGATCATCCAAAAATTGGCTGAAGGTATGGACCTCAAATGGAGCTTCGAAAACGATAGCGAACTACGCAATAAAGACGGGGGCTACCACGGTGTTGAGCTGGTATACGAGGAAATGCGCCAGACCATGCACGCGGCCATTGGCGGCATCACCTGGGAACGCTTGCATCGCGAATCCAGCGTGACCTATCCCTGCTTGAGCGCAGATGATCCCGGCGAGCCCACCATGTTCAGGGACCGCGTGGCCACCGCAGATGGGCGCATCCACCTGGTGCCCGTCAACATCATTCCCGCCAATGAGCGGCCGGATGCGGATTACCCGTTTGTGCTGATCACCGGTCGCCAACTCGAACACTGGCACACCGGCAGCATGACCCGGCGCAGTGCCGTGCTCGACTCACTTGAACCATCCGCCACCGCCAGCCTGTGCGGACACGACTTGAGGGCACTGGAACTGGAGCCAGGCGATGTGATGACGGTACGGTCCCGGCGCGGCCAGGTCACGCTGAACGTGCGCCAGGACGACGGCACGCCCGTGGGAGCCGTGTTCATCCCCTTCGCCTACCACGAGGCGGCCGCCAACCTGATGACGAATCCCGCGCTGGACCCGTTTGGAAAAATTCCGGAGTTCAAGTATTGCGCGGTGGCTGTTCAGCGGGGTGGTCTGTTGGCTGCGTCTGCGGGGTACGCGGAGGGCAAATAGCAGCGGGCGGAGTTGGTAGCAAAGTTTGGGGCAGTGGGGCGGGAGGAGTCACAGCGGCTTTGACTGCGGATGACTCCTGTGGGCTGGAACCGGTCAGCCGCGGTGCTCCAAACCGATCGTTGGAAATGTAGGCTTAACGGCGTAGTTAGGTCCCACCGCGCGGTTTTGCAGCCCACTGATCTTTCTTTCCCTTCATACCTACGGGCAGCGCAACTCCGATTCGGTGCCGGGAGCTCGAATCCCCGCGCTCCACGTTTGCGAGGATCACAGATGCTGCATCCGCATAGGGAATGATCATTTCCGGAATCTTCATAGCAAACAATGGTAGTACGACTAGGGCGGGTAATACTCGCACAACGGCAGGAAGTGGGGTAGGCAGGCAATCGATCGATATGCGCAACCGCTGCAGACCCAGGGCGGGCTGTTCGACCATCGGACCCGGGCACAGGAGACGCCAATCGAGTTCCGATTCCTGCAAGCGCTCGAAGTTCTTGCGATGCGGCCAATAGGTATCACGGACCTTCGGCAGGTCTACCCCACGTCTACCCGTTGCATCTAAGGGCAAAAGGGCTGC
>CAIQBN010000478.1 GCA_903870065.1 uncultured beta proteobacterium
TGGCTGATGGCCAGCAACAGGGTGCGTTTGGCTTCCAGCATCTGGTGAATATCGGCACCCATGGTGTTGATGGTGGCGGCCAGTTCGCCCAGCTCATCAGGGCGGTGGGCGTGGCGCACCGGAATGGCTTGGGCAAAGTCACCTGCACCAAAGCGCTGCGCGCCGACGCGGATGTCGTCCAGCGGGCGCAACATGCGCCGCACCCGCGCATAGGCAAGAGCAGTGAGTGCCAGCAGCAGGCCAAGCGTAACCCATCCGATGAAGCGGGGGCGATCGTGCCAGGCCTGCACATTCAGGCCAAAGCGGATGCGATGACCATCTGCCGTAGTGCGTTCAAAGAAACGCGGAGCATCGGCATCCCATGTGTTGGTATCAATGGCGCTGTCACGCCGGTGGTCGTAGTCAGGCTCACCCGGATTGCTGCGCCAGTTGACCTGCGGGCCGCTGATGCGCACGCTCAGGGGCAGGCGCTGCACCAGTGCCTGGGCGGCCTCAATGCGGGGCGGGCTGCCAATGTCAGCCGCCAGCTTGTCCACATAGTCCACTACCAGCGGGCGGGCGGCGTCACGCCACCCGATAGAGAGCGCTCTTTGCATGCCAACGACAAAGATGGCCGTCATGGCCAGCGCCAGCAACAAAAACAACGCGACCAGCCGCACACGCAGCGAATGCGCCAGCGCATGCCGTGCACGGCGGTGCCAGTGGACCTTTGCCCCCAATGTGCCCTGCGTCGGACCTGCGGCACTCATCCCTGCCTCCTTGCCAGCGCCAGCGAATAGCCGGCATTACGCAGTGTTTTGATGCAGTCCAGCGGCTCCAGCTTCTTGCGCAGGCGGCTCACCACAATGTCCACCGCACGGGTGTACAACTCGGCCTCATGGCCGCGCAGTTGGTTGAGGATGTCGTCGCGGCTGAAAACCTTGCCCGCCTGCGTCGCCAGCAGGTGCAGCAAATCAAACTCCGTGCTGGTCAGCTCCAGCATCTCGCCCTGGCGCTGCACGCTGCGGGTGACCGGATCAATCACCAATCCATCGAAAATCAAGCGCCCAGGCACAGACGCTTCGACACTGCCAGACGGCACGGCGACCCGGCGGCGCAGCACGGTTTGCAACCGCGCCACCAGTTCACGCGGCTCGAAGGGTTTGGGCACATAGTCGTCGGCCCCAAGCTCCAGCCCCACTACCCTGTCCATCACGTCACCGCGCGCGGTGAGCATGATGAGCGGGATGTCGCTTTCCTTGCGAATCGCGCGGCACAGGGCAAAGCCATCCATTTCGGGCAGCATCACATCCAGAATGGCGGCATCGAGCCCACCCTGGCGCAGCCGCTCCAGGCCGGTGCTGGGGCGCAAGGCGCACTCCAGCACCATGTCAAACCGCGCAAAGTAGGCCGCCAGGGGCGGCCCGAGTTGCGCGTCGTCGTCAATCAGCAGGATGTGGTGCATGGCACCCCGACTTTACCCGCGGCGGAACCAGTGGCCACGGCCTTCCATGTAGTCGCGCACCTTCTGTTGCTGCGCGGGGTTCAGGCTGTTGTAAAAGTCAGCCAGCGCGGCAATCACTTCAGGGCTCTTGGTTTGCAGCGCGGTGGTCTTCTCGGTAACTAGGGACTGAGCGCGGGCTGTGTCAAATTTGTCGCCGGTTACCAGCGCTTTCATCTCGGCACGGGGGTCTTTGGTTTGACCGATGAGTGCGGTACGTTGGTCATAGAGCTTGTCACCCAGGGAGGCCAGGCGCTTCTTCTGATCGTCGTTCAGGTCCAGCTTGCTGGCAGCCTTGCTTACGATTTTGTCGCGTTTTTGGGAGTATTCCTCGGCACTCAGCTGAGCACCAAACTCGTGATGACGGTGACCGCAGGCGGTCATGCCAGCGACCAGCACGGAGACACCAAAGACGGCGAAGAGGGAGCGTTTGATCCAGTGTTTCATGGCAGTAATTCCTATAAAAAAGTTGTTGAACAGGACTGCAATGGTGCCCGGCGGCAGGGCTTAGGTCATCTCTGCACGGTATCGGTTTGTTTCGGTTTGTTTCGATACATCCGTGACTACGTCTTACTGGTGCCGCACGGTGGGGCTGCCAGATACTTTTCGCCATTGGCCACCAGCTTGATGGGTGTTATGGACATCAGGTTCAGGTCCCGCTTGTCGCCGGTGTCGATGGCCCAACGGGCGGTTTTGTCTTGCGTGCAACCATCCCAATAAGGGCAGATTGGCCGCGATGTTGGGTGCCTTCGGTTATGTTGGCTTCGTACTCGACGAGATTCGAAATTTCCATGTTTGCAAATCGCTGTTGCAAGAGGGGCTTCGTATAGAGGTGGTCAACACATGGCGGGCCGCCGGTCTTGTATTCCAGCTGTTTCGGGGTATATCCCTGCAAAATAAGCACTCCGCCCGGCTTGAGGCAGCGAATGATGTTTAAAAACAACCTATCGCGCAGAGAGGGCTCGGCAAATTGCACAAAAATGGCTGCAACCCCATCGTATGCGTCCTGTGGCCACGCAAAAGAGTCGCAATCTGCCACTGAAAAATTGACAGAAACCTGTTTCTCGGCGGCAAGTTTTTGAGCCTTGGCAACGCCAACTTCGGCAATATCAAACGCATCTACCCGGTGGCCCAAGCCCGCTAGCCAGACACTATTGCGCCCTTCTCCGTCTGCCACGCTAAGAATGGTTGCATTTTTAGGCCAGACCTTGGCATGTGCGCGCAGCCACTCATTTGGATCAAGCCCAAAGAGGTAGCCTTCCTCGGCGAATCGGGTGTTCCAAGTTTGTGCCGGGTTGGAAAATGCCGGAGATGAAGAGTTTGCCATGTGCCGTACCAATGAAAAAGACAAGCGTAACGGGGTGATTGCCGTCAACCTCCGTGCTTATTGCAGCCAGAGTCCGTGGGCTTATGGTAGGCCCGAAGAATTCGCTGAATCAGCTTGAGAGGGGCGTTGCGAATGGGGCTTGGCAGCCAGGAAGACGTGCCGATAGAGAATGCAGTGGCCATGCGTGTAATCGGCCGCAGCCATTGGGTCTTTTGGAGGAATTGTTTTTGGTAGGGTGTCATACATTGGCGAGATCAACGTGTGGATTTTTACCGGTAACGGAACTCCAATCTTGGTGCGTGGTGGCAGCGTTGTCGGACAATGTTGTCATTAATGCCTCCAGTGACAGCGGCCGGCTGAACAGGTATCCCTGGTAGGCGTGGCAACCGAGGCTGGCTAATAGTGTGACTTGCGCTGGCGACTCCACACCTTCCGCGATCACTGACAGTCCCATACTCTGGGCTAGTCCCACGACCATTTTGGCAATGACAGCATCGTTGGCGTCAGTGGCGATGTTCCGAACAAAGCCCTGATCAATCTTGAGTTGATCCAATGGTAGACGTTTAAGGTATGCCAGTGACGAATAACCAGTGCCAAAGTCGTCGAGAGAGAAGGTCACGCCGCGGGCTTTGAGCGCGCTCATTTTGGTGATCATCGACTCGACATCGTCGACCAGCATGCTCTCGGTCAGTTCGAGTTTGAGAAGTTTTGCCCTGGCGCCAGTTCGCTCCAACGTGGCCACAACGCCGGCCACAAAACCGACTTGTTGGAACTGGCGTGCGCTCACATTGACCGCCAACGTCAGTTGCGCCAATTCAGGTAGCAGTGCCCATGTCGCCAAAGTCTGACAGGCGGTTTCCAGCACCCATTGACCCAACGGCAGAATCAGGCCAGTTTCCTCCGCCAGTGGAATAAATTCAGCAGGCGATACCAAACCGCGTAGCGGGTGCTGCCAACGAACCAGTGCTTCGACCCCGGTGACGCGGCCAGCACCCACCACTTGTGGTTGGAAGTACAACACAAATTGCTGTTTGATCACGGCCAGGCGCAATTCAGCTGTCATCGATGCATGGTTTGACACTTCGGCCTGCATTTGTTCATCAAAAAAGCGCAGCATGTTACGCCCCGCAGCTTTAGCTTGAAACATGGCCAGCTCAGCCCGTTTGAGTGGCTGCTCGCAGCTTTCAAGCACTTGGCCACCAAAGAGGGTAATGCCGATACTGGACGTGCCGTGGAAGGCGCCATGATCGAGGATGAAGTCGGCTACGAATGTCGCCTAAATCGTGTCGGCCGCCCACTCGGCCTGGGTGGCCGCTTCGATCAAGTCTTCGCTCAGGTCTTCGAGCATGACGACAAACTCATCGCTGCCCAGTCGGGCCAAGGTGGCACTGTCACGGATGCAGGTCGTGAGCCTTTGTGCCACCTGTACCAGCAGCAGGTCCCCCTGCAAGTGCCCCAGCGTGTCGTTGAGTGTTCTGAAGTTGTCCAGGTCGATAAACAGCAATGCATTATTGCGGTGGTGGCGGGTACTGGTCTGCAAAGCCTGATCCAAGCGGTCAAGCAAAAGCCGGCGGTTTGGCAATTGAGTCAAGGGGTCATAAAAAGCCAGGGAGTCAATTTGCGCCTTCGCTTGAATACGTTCGCTGATGTCGGTGAAATGGGCCACGTATTGCAGCGTATTGCCATTGGAGCTGCGCATTGCACTGATACTGATTTGTTCAGCAATCATCTCGCCGCTTTTGCGTCGATTCCATATCTCCCCGCTCCAGTGACCCCCTTCGATCAGACTGCGCCACATCGTTGCATAGAACGACTTGTCCTGACGCCCTGATTGGAGGATGCGGGGGTTCTGGCCCAGTGCTTCCTCGCGGGAAAAGCCGGTTATGCGCGTGAACGCCTCGTTGACTTCAATGATGATGCCCGCAGAATTGGTAATGGTGATGCCTTCATGGGCATCGCTAAAGACGCGCGCAGCCAGGCGCAGCTTCTCTTCATCCTGCTTGCGCTTTGTAATGTCCGTATGGGTAATCACCGCGCCACTACTGGCTCCTTGCACCAAAGGCATGACCATCATGGCAAACCAGCGTTGCTGGGTCGGGGAGTCACACGGGTAATCAAGGCTGAAGCTGGCCAACCGGCCGTCGAGCACCGCTCTTAGCCCGGCACTGGCGTCGGAGCCGTCTGCAGGATCGTCTTCAGCACCGTTTCCACACACCGCAAAATAGTTGCTGCCCACGCCGGTATTGGGTGCCAATTTGCCAGGTTCAATCCCATTTTCCAAAGCAAACAACCGCCACTGGTCGTTAACGGCCAGAATCACACCGGTGCCATCCACAACGGCAATCTCCGCGTTGAGGGAGTTCAGAATGTTGTTTTTGAGTGTCTCGCTTGCTTGCAGTGCATCACTATCAATAGCGGAAGAATGCTCATTGTTCATTGTGTGACTTTGCGCGCGTAGAAGACCGGTCTTGTCTGACGAATCAGGCCAGATGCTTCCGCGTGACCCCGCTAGTATGCGCCAACCGCAAAGCACATCGGCCATGACGGGTGATGGACTGCAAAATGGATGCACAAGGTGCTACGCGCTGCGGGTGGCGCAGTTACGTGGTCACAGACAAACCTTCGCAAAGTGGCGTGCCGTTGCTGAAGAAGACTAGAAAAAATTAATCGTCACCGGAGGGCTGCTTGTAGCGGGCATAGGACCACAGGTACTGCCCGGGGGCCTGGCGAATCAGCTGCTCCATTGCTGCATTGATGGCGGTGGCAGCAGATTCAGGCGTGGCGCTGGCATCAGCCAGCTGCGGCGCATCGAACGGCTCAAAGTGCATCACATAGCCCCTTCCAACTGGAAGGCGCTCGCACCAGCACAGCAGCACCCGCGCGCCACTTTGCTGTGCCAGGCGCGCCAACAAGGTCATGGTGTAGGCCGGGCGCCCGAAAAACGGTGCCCACACCCCCTGGCCCAGCGGCGGCACCTGGTCGGGCAATATGGCGGTGTAGCCACCGCCACGCAAAACGCGAATCAGACTGCGTACGCCGGACACGCTGGTCGGCACCGCTTTGAGGCCAGGGCGGTCACGTGAACTGGCCACCAGCGGTGCCAGCCACGCTTTGCGTGCGGGGCGGTACAAGGCCACCAGTGGTCCGCGGGTGGGGCCATAACGCTCTGCCAGCGACTGGCCAATCATTTCCCAGCAGCCCAGGTGTGGCAGCGCCAAAATGACACCCTTACCTGCATCCAGCGCAGCTTCAAAGTGCGCAACCCCGTCCCATTGCACCAGATGCAGAACGCCCTGGTGGGCGGGGCGCAGCCACAGCCACGGTAGTTCTGCCACCATGGCGCCAATGGCGGCACGTGCCGGGCGGTACTGCGCCGGGCTAAAGCCTGCAGCGGTGGCCTGCTCTTCAAACCGCTGGCGGTAGCCGGGCGACAGCCGCCACACCAGCCAGCCCAGTAGCGCGCCCATACGTTGCAAAAGCGACAGGGGCAGGCGACCCAGCACGCGGAACAGCCGCACCATGAACATGGGGCTACATGGCCTTGAACAAACCCGCGTAGCTGCGACTGACTTCTAGCTTTTCCGTCAGACCGCGCACGCTGACCAGTTGGCGCCCACGCTCATCGCGGCTGACCCCGGCAATCGCCTTGATATTGACCAGCGTGGAACGGTGAATTTGCCAGAACAGGTTCATGTCAATTTCTTCCACCAATTCCTTGATGGGCTTGCGAATCAGTGCCTCGACCGTGGCAGTCTGCACCCGCGTGTATTTTTCATCCGAAATGAAGAACAACACCTCCGCCACCGGAATCATCTGAATCGCCTGGCGCACAGTCGCCTGTATCCACTGCAGCTTCGCCGGTGTTTGGGGGTTGAGTTGACTGGCCAGGCGCTGCAGCAGTTGCTGCATGTCCGGCGTATGCGCTGCCAGTGGAGCCTCTGCCAGGGCGCCATCACCGTATTGGTGACTGGCCCGCTCGGCCATACGCTGGCGGATGCGCTGAACGGTCACCTGCAGGCGCTCCCGCTCGGCGGGTTTGAGTACGTAGTCGACCACGCCTTGTTCGAATGCCTGCACCGCATATTGGTCGTAAGCAGTGATGAACACAATTTCGCAACCCGGCCAGCCTTGCGCATCGTCAAAGGTTGGCAGTTGGGCAATCTGCCGGGCCGCGTCAACCCCGGTCAGTCCTGGCATCCGAATGTCCAGGAACACAATGTCCGGGTGGAGTTGCTCGGTCAGCGCCACGGCCTCTTGGCCGTTCTTGGCATCAGCCACAATTTCCAGCTCTGGCCAGACTTCTTTGAGGCGGGCGCGAAGCTGCTCGCGCATCAGGCGTTCATCATCGGCAATCAGGGCACAGGTCATGTGCAAACTCCATTAATGACAAGCGTAAGGGCACCCATTGTCGCCGGGCCGGGTCGTTCCGCGGCGTCAGACCGTCTGCACGTCGTCCGCACGCACCGCGTAGGGCACGGTAATGGTGACGGTGGTCCCGCCGCCGGCCGTTTCGGTGATTGACAGGTTCGCCTTGCCGCCATACAAAAGGCCCAGGCGCTCTCGGATGTTACTCAGGCCGATACCGGTCCCCTCGGTCTGTGCCTTGCCAAAGCCCAGGCCCGTGTCCGCCACGGTGACCGCCAGTTTTCCGTGGACGATTTCGGCGGCCACCGTCAGGCTACCGCCTTCGGCTTTGGGCTCCAGACCATGCTTGATGGCGTTTTCCACCAGACTTTGCAGCATCATCGGCGGAAATTCAGCCGACAACAAGCCGTCGCTGACGCGAATTTCCGTTTGCAGCCGTTCCTCCATCCGTACTTTCAAGATCTCAAGATAGGGGCGGATAACGGCCAATTCGCGCCCCAGGTCACGGGTGCTCTGTGCATTGGCTTCACGCATGGTGGGCATGCTGGCCCGCAGCAGTGCAATGAGGTTCTTTTGCATGATGCTGGCACGTGCCGGATCAGTTTCGATCAGGTGGTCAATACTGGCCAGTGTGTTGAACAGAAAGTGCGGCTCCACCTGGGCCTGCATCGCTGCCATGCGGGCCTCGATCACCTGGCGTTTGAGTGATTCCGACTCGGCCACTTCGGTCGCCTGGGCGGCCTTGGCTTCGGCTTGAACCTTGCCTTTGTACGTGACTTTGATGATGGCTGAGATCAGCAAAAACCACATCGTCAGCGGCATCAGCGGATCACCGATTTTGTGTCGAATGACACGACGCTGCGGCGCGGCGTTGTCTTCCTCAAAGGCATTCTCAGCCTCCCTTCGCGCTTCTTCAATCGCGTCCTTGATTTCTTGCTTGGCTTCTTTGATGGCCTCGCGCACGGTTGCCGCGTCAGAGCCCGGTGGCAGTTTGATATGAACACCTGGCAAGTTGACGGAAATACTGTCGTTCCCGGCATCATCAGGCGATGCAGCTGTGCTGCCAGTCACCGATGTGGATGCAGGGGTTGCGGGGGCACCCGGAGTGTTTGGGGCCGAGGCCGCAGGCGCGCTGGCAACCGGCTTGGTGGTAATGTGCACACCGTTTTCGTCAATGGCGATGTTCACACCGTCGCCCTTGTTCTTAAATATGTTCTTCTGCATCCTCACTTCCGGAGGCCGAGGCGGTTTCGGGGGCGACACTTCGGGCTCCAGCACCTCGCGGTAGGTCCAGTTCAGCGGTGGCAAGTCGTGAATGAGGCCCATGGACACCAGCAGCACCAATGCCAGAAAGAAGAACCGCCGCCAGGTAATGCTGACCAGCCAGCCCGCATAGGCGTGGAACAATTTCAAGAAACGTTCGGAAAAGCGTGCCCAAGCGCCATTTCCGTTAGCGAGAGGTGTCGTGTTCTGCATGGTGCGTGTTCTGTAGCGAGGTGATAGACCGGACTGTACCGATGCCGCCGGACTATGCCAGCGCCGTGCGATACACCGGTGCGCGCCGCAGACGGGTTGCACTTTGGCGTGACAAGCTGCAGGTACCTTGCACTGACGCTACTTTCGCCGAGTTGGCATCGCAGAGATTCTTGCACAAGGCAGGTTTATCATTGGTGCCATGACCAGTGCTACCGATCTGGCACAAATTCGCTTCGACAACGCCCTCAGTCTGTTCGATGAATTTGTGCGCAACACCATCAAACACCCCGACGCCGCCACCCTGCGAGGCCTGGAAGGCCGGTTCGCCGAAAAGGTGCAAATTCAACCCAGCTACTGGAGTCAGATCAAGAGTCGCTCGCGCCAGATCGGCGAACGCCTGGCCCGCCAGTTTGAGCAATTGTGCAACAAGCCCAATGGCTGGATGGATCAGGTCCATCTGGCCGGTTCCGTTGCCGCAAAGCCAGCAGCGGCCATTGAATCCCCCAGCGACAGCCATGCACCCAAAGACGACGATGAGCGTTTCATTGTGGGTTTGGTTTTGACCTATTACCGCCGCCACCCACAACGCGCACGCACCCGGCTGCTGGATTTGCTGGGCGAGGTTTTGACGCCCTCATCGCCGACTCCGGCAACAGCCGCGTCGCCCAAGGACAAGGTGATTGCAGCCAAGCCCGTGCCGACTGCAGCCGATGCCAATGCCTTGTGGTTGCGCTCCCAAGTGGGTGTGGCGCCACTGCGACAAAAAAAATAGACACCTGTCTATTGGGATAAATTCTATTTGCTCATGATAAGTTTTACTTTATCATTTGAGTAAGTATGTAGCTCCGCTTGCTCGCTCCCCCCAGTGGCCCGGTTGCATATGAGCAACCGGGCCATTTTCTTGGCCTATGTTTTTATATTTTTCAGGAGACCGTCCATGTCCCAATCGAATTTGATCCCGCCCACGATGTGCGCAATTCGGCGCGTTGCCATTGGCGCCAGCAGCCAAGTCGTGCGACCTCGGTCAGGCTACCGGCGCTTTGCAAGTGGCCTAGCCAGACCCCCCAGCCCTTAGTTCAATCCGGCGCCCGCCATCGATGCGGTCGCCCCATCAGGAGACCCCATCATGTCAGGAAGTTTGTATACCGAGGCCTTGCCTCACTATGTGCCGCGCAGCACCTCTGCCCGGCGTTTTCTTGCCGCCGTGTTGCGCAGTGCCAGTGTGGCTCTGGCCCGTCTCGCACGCAGCATTGCTGCTCTGGAGCGCGGTCGCCGGGGCGCCCCTGCTGAGCAGGTGCTTGAGTTCTATTCAGAGGCGGGCGCGCCTGAAGGTGCCTTGTACCTCGACGGCAAGTTAATCGGCTATTTGCCGGGGGTCAAAAGGCTATAACAGGCGTCCTACAATCGCGGACTTGCGCCAGACCCCGGCGCCAAACCCCTCCCAAAAGGATCCGCTATGACCGCCACGCCCTCTGTTTTTGCCCAACGCATTGCCAGCGCCCAGACCGCTTTGAAGGAGCTGGGGCTGGCAGCCTGCCTGGTGCCGTCGAGCGACCCGCACTTGTCCGAATACCTGCCGGCACGCTGGCAGGGTCGCGAATGGCTGTCGGGATTTACCGGATCCATGGGCACGCTCACGCTGACCCAAAACCGCGCTGCCCTGTTTGCCGACAGCCGTTATTGGACGCAGGCCGAGGCCGAACTGGCTGGCAGTGGCATTGAACTGGTCAAAATCGAGACTGGCGCGTCAACCCACCATGTTCAGTGGCTGGCCAATGCCGTAACGGCGGGACAAGCGGCAGGGGTGGACGGCGCGGTTCTGGGCCTTGCTGCTGCGCAACAATTGCGTGAAGCACTTGCCAAAGTGGGCGCCACGCTGCGAACCGATACCGATCTGTTTGCGCATATTTGGGCCGACCGTGCTGCGCTGCCCAATGCGCCGGTGTATGAGCACGATGCCGCATTTGTTGGCGCGTCGCGCAGTACCAAGCTGACCCAGGTGCGCGAGGCCATGGCCCGTTCGGGTGCCACCCACCATTTCATCTCGACGGTGGATGACATCGCCTGGTTGTTTAATTTGCGCGGATCCGACGTGTCGTACAACCCGGTGTTTTTGGCCCATGCGTTGATCGACGCCAACACGGCAACGCTGTTCGTCGCCAGTGGCAAAGTGTCTGCTGCCCTGGCAGTAAGACTGAAAGACGATGGCGTTCTGCTACAGGACTATCCACAAGCCGGCTCCGCGCTGGCCGCCCTGCCCGACAGCGCAGTGCTGCTGCTGGACCCGCGCCGCGTGACTCTGGGTCTGCGCGAAAGCGCCCCTGTGGGCGTGAAGGTGGTCGAGGCAACCAACCCCAGCGTATTTCTCAAGAGCCGCAAGGGCGCTGCCGAGGCCGCCCATATTCGCGCCGCCATGGAGCAAGACGGCGCCGCCATGTGCGACTTTTATGCCTGGTTTGAAGATGCCCAGGGCAAAGAGCGCATCACCGAGCTCACGATCGACGAGCGTCTGACCGCAGAGCGTGCCAAGCGCCCTGGATTTGTGGGGCTGTCTTTCAACACCATTGCCGGCTTCAACGCCAACGGTGCCATGCCGCACTACCGCGCCACGGACGAAAACCACGCCGTCATCGAAGGCGATGGCCTGCTGCTGATTGATTCTGGCGGCCAGTACCCCGGTGGCACCACCGACATTACCCGCGTCTGGCCCATCGGCACACCCAGTGCCGCCCAGAAGCGGGACTACACCCTGGTGCTCAAGGGGACTATTGGCCTGTCACGCACACGTTTCCCGCTGGGCACCTTGTCGCCCATGCTGGACGCACTGGCCCGCGCGCCGTTGTGGGCGCAGGGCATGGACTACGGTCATGGCACCGGCCACGGCGTGGGCTATTTCCTGAACGTGCATGAGGGCCCGCAGAGCATTTCCAAGGCGATTCCCGACGCCAACATGGCCATGCAGCCCGGCATGATCACCTCCATTGAACCCGGTCTGTACCGTGCGGGCCTTTGGGGGGTGCGCATTGAAAATCTGGTGCTCAACGTCCCGTTTGCCAACACCGAGCCGTTTGGCGAATTTCTGGAGTTTGAGACGCTGACTCTGTGCCCGATTGATACCCGTTGCATCCAGAAAGACCTGATGCGCGCAGATGAATTGGAGTGGATTAATGCCTACCACGCCACCGTGCGTGCGCGCCTGAGTCCCTTGGTCGGTGCCGCGGGCCTGGCCTGGCTGACGGCGCGTACCGAGCCAATCTGAGCGTTTCGATGGCGCCAATGTGACTGGCGGATAACTTCCTTAACTGCTACATAAATTATAGCAACTTAGGCTTATTCCACGAGGGCTAGAAGCCAATTCTTCTTGCCGACTGCGGCGCGTCAAGTGTCGGCGCGCGCAATGGCCATAGCCTCGCGCAACACCCGCAGATCACCAATGTGGTTAGACAGCAGAAGCACTAACTTGGCGTTGACCATCGCACTTTGGTCGTCCGACAGGTCACGGTGGGTTTCTATCAACGCTTCGTAGAAGTCATCACCTGGCGTGAATGCATGGAAATAGCGCTTGCCGGGCTCGGCGATATTCGGGTTCAGGTTCAGTGCCATTGTGGATTCCTTATTGCGTGTTGCAGGTTGCACGTGCCAGAGCGGCCCTCACAAGGTCTGCGTCAAAGGTGCGCCAGCGAGCCGCGACGTGCTGGTCCGGACGCACCAGATAGACCGTTCCGGCGATGCTGTCATAACGCTCGGCGTATCGACCGGCCTGGTCTACCAGCACACGCAAACCCTGGGGTGCAGCGCCCGCTACGGGTGAGACCAGCACCACTTCGATCGGGATCGGTCCCTGGGCGAGTGCTGCGTAGCTTTGTGCTGTCGCTGTAGGCACGCCCGCCGGGTCACTGACATGGACCAGCGCGACAAAATGCTTGCCCACGCAGTCCAGCAACCAGACCGCTTGGGCGCCGTCGTGCACAGGCGCATCGTCCATTGCGGCGCCGGGAACCATATCGCCGTTAAATGGCGCCACGTCGGCGGTGTTCAGTGCAGACTCGGTCAGGAAGGCGGCGACCGACAGGCGCCCGGAGTTGACCAGTGCCCGCGCAAATGCGTGGTCACGGGCCAGTGACAGGACCGCATTGCGAAACGTCAGCGACGTCTTGCTCTTGGGCGTGATGAAGTCGGTGGAGCGGGTCGAGTTCATGATGTTCTCGTCGGCTGCGAACACACGCTCCTGCGAATAGGTATCGAGCAAGGTGTGTGGTGCCAGCCCGTCGATCACGAGTTTCAATTTCCAGACCAGGTTGTCGGTGTCCTGCAAACCCGAGTTGGCCCCCCGTGCGCCGAACGGCGAGACCTGGTGCGCCGCATCACCGGCGAACAGCACGCGGCCGTGGCGGAACTCGGTCATCCTGCGGCACTGGAAGGTGTACACGCTGACCCACTCCAGTTCAAACTCGCGGTCATCACCCAGCATGGCTTTGATGCGCGGAATGACCTTCTCGGGCTTCTTTTCTTCTTCGGGATCGGCCTGCCAGCCCAACTGAAAGTCGATGCGGTAAACATTGTCGGCCTGACGGTGCAGCAGCACCGACTGACCGGGATGAAACGGCGGATCAAACCAGAACCAGCGCTCCGAAGGAAAGTCTGCCTTCATCACCACATCGGCGATCAGGAAGCGGTCCATGAAGATCTTTCCATCAATCTCCAGATTCATCATCCGGCGGATATTGCTGCGCGCGCCATCGGCCACGATCAGCCAGTCCGCCTCCATGCAGTAGATGCCATCGGGGGTTTCGATCTGCAGCGTGGCGCCATCACCATCGGGTGTGACCGAGACCACCTTGTTGCGAAAGCGCAGGTCCAGATTGGTCAGTTCCCTGGCGCGCTTGACCTCAAATTCCTCCAGGTAATACTGTTGCAGGTTGATCATGCCCGGGCGCTTGAAATCAGGCTGTGGCAACAGGTTGAAGTTGTAGACCTCCTGCTCACGGAAGAACGTCCGGCCCACATTCCAGCTGACGCCCTTGCCTACGCAGGCGTCGCCCACGCCCAGACGGTCGAGCACTTCCAGCGCACGCCGGGCGTAACAAACGCCGCGCGAACCGACGGACACGGTGTCATCGTCGTCCAGCACAACGACCGGCACACCGGTTTGGGCCAGCTCGATGGCCGCAGCCAGCCCAACTGGCCCGGCGCCGACCACAACCACCGGGTAACGCCGGGTCTCACCGGTCTTTTGCTCGGGCGGTTGAATGTAGTCAAATTTGGGATAGTGATAGGTACTCAGCATCGGTGCCTCCTGGTTGTTCTGCTGCGGCTGGTCTCGTCCGGGGGTTGCGTTGCGGCTATTGGCTGGCCTGCAGGCCGTGCCACATTTCCTTGTCGCGTTCGGCCGTCCATATGCGTGGGTGCTTGATGCCGCTGGCCTCATCTACGGCGCGTGTGACGTCGAAAGGCAGGCAGTGCTCGTAGATGAAAACCTGTCCAAACTTGGGGTCCATCGCCTTGCGGATATGGGCCATGGCTTGGCTGAGTGTCATCTCCTGTGCCACCGCTTCCTTGGCAGAGCCCAACAGTGTTGTCACGAAATCACGTGTGTAGTCCAGGCCCTCTTTCACGCGCTCGGGTGTTACCAGAGCGGGTCCGCGACCGGGCACCAGCTTTTGCGCACCCAATGCCGCCAAGGCGTCCAGCGTGGCGGGCCACTCCTGCAGTTGCGCGTCGCCCGTGTAGCACGCTGCATCGGCTTCAACCAGGTCGCCGGAGAAAAGCACCTTTTCCGAGGGCACCCAGACGATGGTGTCGCCCTTGGTGTGCCCGGGGCCCACATGCAGGATCTGAACCTCTAGCTTGCCCATCCACAAGGTCATTGCGTCTTTGAATACCAGGGTCGGCCAGGTTAAACCGGGCACGGAATCAAAGTTGTTGAAAAGCCGCGGGAACCGCTCATATTCGGACTGCATGTCCTGGGCGCCACGCTCAACAATCATTTCATAGGTGCCCTGGCTGGCAATGATTTCCTGCATGCCGGCTGCCTTGTAGCCGGATGCACCCAATACCCGCACCGCGTGGTAATGCGACAGCACCACGTACTTGATGGGCTTGTCGGTCACTTTGCGAATTTCGGCAATCAGGCTCTGCGCCATCACCGGCGTAGCCAGCGCGTCACAAATCAATACACTGTCCTCACCAATGATGACGCCGGTATTGGGGTCGCCCTCGGCGGTGTAGGCCCAGCAGTGCTCGGAGAGTTGTGCAAAGGTGGTCTTCTTGACTTCGAGGTCGGCTACGGAGGCAAATTTCCTGGTGTTCATGCAATGTTCCTTTTTAAGTGAGCGCACGGTCCGTTGGCCGGACTATGGCGTTTGTGGATTCAACAATCGGATGCGCGGTGGTCGTGGTCACATTCCCAGATAGGCGGCGCGCACCTGTTCGTTGCTGATCAACTCCTGGCCGGTTCCGCTGAGGGTGATAGTGCCGGTTTCCATCACATACCCCCGGTCTGCAATTGCCAGCGCCGCAAAAGCATTTTGTTCTGCCAGGATGATGGTCATGCCTTCCGATTTCAGCGTCTTGACCACGTTGAATACTTCTTCCACCAGCAGCGGCGCCAATCCCATTGACGGTTCATCGAGCAATAACAATTTGGGTCGCCCCATCAGGGCCCGGCCAATTGCCAGCATCTGTTGCTGCCCGCCTGACAGGGTTCCAGCCGGTAGTCGCCGCTTTTCTTTCAATATGGGGAACATGCTGAATATCTTTTCAAGGTCGCCAGCGACCTGGCTCTTGGGCTGCGTATAGGCGCCGAGTCGCAGGTTGTCGTCAATACTCAGTGGCCCAAACACCTGACGCCCTTCCGGGCATTGGCAAATGCCCCCGCGCATACGCAGGTCCGAGCGCAGCTTGCTGATGTCGCGACCATCGAAATGAATGCTCCCCCCGTCCGTTGGCTGCACACCGGAGAGCGCGCGCAAAAAAGTGGTTTTCCCGGCTCCGTTGGCACCGACCAGGGCCACTGTCTCGCCACGGCGCACTTCAAAGTCGATGCCCTTGAGCGCCTTGATGCGGCCGTAGCTACTCTGCAGGCCGGTGACCTTGAGCAAAAAGTCCACCCGGGGAGCAGTGCCGGGTTTGAGTTCACCGGAGCTGAGTCCGCCCAGTCCGACTGACTCAGGCGCCAGGGTTGCAATACGGTGGTAAAGCGCACGAAATTCTTCCTTGACATGCTCACCAAACAGCGGGTCCTGGTTATCCAGAAATGCGCGGTTGATCTCGTGCCAATCATCGGCCGTCAAAGCCTCTTTGGCCAGCGGAATCAGTTCCCGCTCTTCAGTGCGGATGTGTTGCTTCAGACCCTGGGTGTACGCGCGCAGTGCAACCGTGAACTGGCCTAGTTCGCCCTGCCGGGCCTGACCCAGACTCTGGCGCAGACTCCTCAGCGTGTCCGGACCGCTGCGATGCTCGCTCTGCAACTGGTCTAACAGTGGATTGGCCTGATCGGTGCGCTGACGCAGCAGCCGAAACAAAAAGTCATCCTCCCTGGGGTGGTGGGATCGGTCGACAAAGGTCTCGATGTAGTTGAATACTGCCTCAAAGAATTCAGGTGTCAGCGCGCCACCAGAATCAATTTCATCAGCCACCGTATTGATGGTGGTCGCGAGTCGCCACAACTTGCTGTGCTCGGCTTGAATGATCTGAATGGCCTGCATGCTCGGTCTCGGTTAGGAATGGGTGCCTAGGTAAGCAGCGATCACATCCGGATTTTTTCGCACTTCTGCGCCGCTGCCTTCTGCCAGCTTCTTGCCGTAGTCCAACACCAGAATGCGATCGGAGAGGTTCATCACCATCTTCATGTCGTGCTCCACCAGCACCACGGTTACGCCTGAGTCCGCTACTTTGCGCACCAGTTGGTCAACCTCGATGGTTTCCTTTGGATTCAGCCCGGCAGCCGGTTCATCCAGAAAAATAAGTCGCGGCTTCATGGCCAATGCCCGGGCGATCTCCAGGCGTTTCAGGGCCCCGTAGGGCATGCTGTCGGCCCGGGCATCGACATACTGCGCCAGTCCGACAAAACGCATCAATTCGGTGGCTTCGCTGCGGAGTTCGGTATCGCGCCTCCTGATCGACGGCAACCGCAGTGCGGCCTTGATCAGGTTGCGGTCCAGCCGCAAGTGCGCACCCACCATGACGTTCTCGATGGCGCTCATGTTCATGCAGATTTGGAGATTTTGAAACGTGCGCGCCACGCCCCGGGTTGCCAGTTCGTTGGGCGACTTGCCGCCGATGGACTCTCCATCCAGCCGTATGACGCCGCTGCTGGGGGTGTAGACACCGGTAATCAAATTAAACAGCGTGGTCTTGCCGGCGCCATTGGGGCCGATAACCGCGTACACAATGCCGGCTTCAATTGAAAAGCTGACGTTTTGTACCGCCTTGACCCCACCAAAGTGGATGGACAGGTCTTGAATTTCAAGCAATGCCATGCTTATTGCCCCTTGCCAAACTTGGCGGCCAGTGTGGGCACCAGCCCTTTGGGCATAAAGACCATGCAGGCCATCAGGATGGAGCCAAAGGCCACGGTCTCCCAGCCCTCGAAGGTTGCCAGCGCCTGGGGCAACGCGGTCAGCAGGACAGCGCCCACCAGGGAGCCATAGACTGAAGCCATGCCTCCGATGACGACCATCGTGACAAGTTCAATGGAGTGAAAGAAGTCAGCCAGATTGGGGGTGACAAATCCAACGTAGTGTGCCGTGACGCTGCCCATCACGCTGGCAAACACGGCCGACATGACAAAGATCGCAACCTTGTAGCGCACCACATCAACACCCACCACCTGTGACGCGACTTCAGAGCCATGCAATGCCCGCAACGCACGCCCAAACGGGGAGTCGATCAGGTTCAAAGAGGCCCAGACAC
The DNA here is from genome assembly GCA_903870065.1 of uncultured beta proteobacterium. Lineage (GTDB taxonomy): Bacteria > Pseudomonadota > Gammaproteobacteria > Burkholderiales > Burkholderiaceae_C > Allorhodoferax. The sequence goes on from CAIQBN010000478.1 coordinate 17,562, forward strand.
TGACCGATAGCAGCAGGGCAATCACCCAGTACCATTGCTTGTCGTTGTTCAGTTCATAGCCAAACAGGGCCATGGCCGGTACGGGCATGCCGTCAGGCCCGCCGGTCCAGGCGGCTTCGTTGCGCAGTGCAATGTTCAAGATGATGCCAAGGCCCAGCGTGGCCATGGCCAAGTAGTGCCCCTTGAGCTTGAAAATCGGGCGGGCCACGATGGCTGCCAGCAGCCCAGTTGCTGCCGCGCCAGCGGCCAGGGCCAGCACCGGATGCCAGCCAAAGTGGGTGGGTAGTACAGCCGAAGCATAGGCTCCAATACCCAGGAAGCCGGCGTGGCCGAGACTGATCTGGCCGGCAAAGCCGATCAGCAGGTTGAGCCCCAGCACGATCACCGCGTTGATAGCCATGCGGATTACCAGGTCCAGATAAAAGCTGTTGGGCACCACAAACGGCAACACCAGCAGGATGCCCACGACGATGAAGAGCCCAAAGTAGGCGTTCCGATTCATGGCTAGACCCGATCAGTCGATTTGCCACCGAAGAGTCCACGCGGCTTGAAGAAGAGAATCAGCAAAATCAGGACGAACGGTATTGCATCCTTGTAACTTGATGAGATGTAGCCGGCGCCCATGGCTTCCAGTACGCCAACCAGAAGCCCGCCCAAAACCGCGCCCAGACCGCTGCCCAGGCCGCCAACGACCGCAGCTACAAAGCCCTTGAGTCCCAGCATGATGCCGACGTCATAGGAGGTCAGGGTGATCGGGGTCACCAAAATGCCGCCCAGCGCACCTAGCGCGGCTGACATGGCAAAACTCATGAACAACACCCAACTGGTGTTGATTCCCACCAGTTCGGCCGCCAGGCGGTTGAACGATGTGGCCAGCATGGCCTTGCCCTGCAAGGTGCGGGAAAAAAAGTACCAAAGAGCTACCACAACCAGAGCCGTGACTCCCAGCACCCACAGGCTTTGCGGCAGCAAGGTGGCGCCCAATATCTCGATGGGAGCATCGCCCGAGAACGATGGCAGGCTGTGTGTGGCCTTGCCAAGCCAAACCTGGATCAGGCCGCGAATGAACAGCGAAGCGCCAATGGTAATGATGATCAAGGTCACTGTTTCGGCGCCCTTGACCGGTTCGATGGCCAGTTTCTCCACCAAGACTCCCACGACGGCCGGGATCACGATGGCCAGAATCAATGAGACTGGTAGCGGCAGCCCGGCCTGTGTGAAATAGACCGCCAACATGCCCCCAAGCATGATGAATTCGCCTTGTGCAAAGTTGATGACATTGCTGGCGTTGTAGATCAGTGTGAACCCCAGTGCCGCCAGCGCGTACGTCGCACCCACCGTGACCCCGGAGAACAAAAATTGAAGGAATTGGGGCAGCATTAGTGATCCTGCCGGGCACGTGCCAGCGCCATGAGTGGTTCGATCGGACTGATCATTGCTTTGTCTCCTGCTGGCTTTGACTTTGCACCACCAAATACCAGTGCATGGCGTCAATTCTGTATTACGTAATAAATTCTGTCAATTGTAATTTTGACTGAAGGATTAGGATTCTTCCTGTTGCGCTTTGCGGGTGGCACCGAGGCGCCACGACAATGCATCGGCAGAGGCTCTCAATTTTTCGCGCACAGGACTGCCAGGGCCCATCTCGAACATGCCATGCACGCCCACCACAACCATGGACATGGATATTTCGTTCTTGAAATTGAAAACCGGTGCGGCGATCGCCTCGACCCCTTGAAAGAGATAGTGGCGTGATACAGGAGCGACACCTTGCGCACGGACTTGCGCCAGCATTGCGTCCACTTCGGCACGCGTCTTAAAGCCCGAGACTTTGGCATCAGTCTGCAGTTCTTTGGCAATCCCGGCATCTGTCACGCTGGCAGGCAACCAGGCGGCAAAGACCCGGCCGCTGGCCGTGCTGAGCAGTCGCAGCGATGCCCCTGTGACCACATTCACCGTAATTGGACGTTGCGGGCGCTCCCAGCGGACGATGACCGGGCCGTGGTCGCCCCAGACCGCAATGGCCGTGGTCTCGTTGATCTCATCGCGCAGTTCCGAGATGGCAGTGAGACCCAGGCGAATGCGGTCAAGCCGATCGATGGCGACCAGCCCGATGCTCAATGCAAAAGGCCCCAGGCTGTATCGCGATGTTGCGGGGTCCTGCTCGATCAAACCCGCACGAATGAGGCTGACCAGATACCGATGTGCCTTGGAGGCTGGAATATGGGCCGCAGCGGCTATCTCCTTGAGCATCATGGACCGGTGCCCGTCTACGACGGCGCGCAGCACCCCTGCGCCCACTTCCAGCGACTGCACGCCATGTTTGCTTTCCTTGTCGTCACTCACGTCGTACTCCAGTCGGTTCGTTTGCCATGAACTGCTTCGGGCTCAACCCGGGTAATAGATGGTACTGCAAATTACCTATTGCGTAATTAATTTCTTATGTTGTAATATGCTTCACAATAGCTACCTTTGCAGGAGCACGCGATGACCCATCCTCTTTTCGAAAAACACAAAGCCACGCTGGACGGGGCCCTGACTGCTATCCAGACCCGTGGTTTTTGGGCCGCTTTCAGTGAATTGCCCAGCCCCAAGGTTTACGGTGCAACCGCCGCAGACGATGGCAAGCGAGCCTTCCAGTCCCACCTCGGGCATCAATTTGAACTGGCGCAAGCGGGCCAGACCGGCTGGACCGGCTCCGAACTGTCGCCCTACGCAGTAGAGATTAACGTCCAATACCCCGTTTGCTCCATTGCGGCATTGATTGATACGGGTCAAAAAGCCATGCCAGCCTGGCAAGCGGCGGGGCCGCAGGGTCGAACCGGCATGTGTATTGAAATGCTAAATCGACTCAACAAGCAAAGCTTTGAAATTGCCCACTCGGTCATGATGACTACCGGGCAGGCCTGGATGATGGCATTTCAGGCAGGCGGGCCCCATGCGCAGGATCGCGGCCTGGAGGCGGTGGCCTATGCTTGGCGCGAGCAGAGCTTTGTGCCAACGCAGGCGCTGTGGGAAAAACCGCAGGGTAAGAACCCGCCCATGCGCATGGAGAAGCACTTTGAAGTGGTTGGACGCGGTGTGGCGGTGGTGGTCGGGTGCGGCACCTTTCCGACCTGGAACACCTACCCCGGCCTGTTTGCCGCACTGGCAACAGGCAATGCGGTCATCGTCAAACCACATGAAAACGCCATTTTGCCGGCTGCCATCACGGTGCGCACGGTGCGGGCGGTCCTCCGCGAAAACGGGATCAACCCGGACCTGGTCACACTGTGCGTGCCGGAAACGCGCGAGGCCACCCAGCAGCTAGTCACCCATCCGGCCGTTCGCTCGGTGGACTTTACTGGCGGCAATGCCTTTGGCCAGTGGCTCATCAACAACTGCCGCCAGGCCCAGGTCTACGCCGAGTTGGCCGGGGTCAACAACCTCGTCATCGAATCAACCGACGCCTACCAGGCCATGCTGGGCAACATTGCATTCACGCTGACTTTGTATTCCGGCCAAATGTGCACCACCACGCAGGCGATCCTTGTTCCCGCCGACGGCATTCAAACCGACCTGGGGCACAGGACCTATGACCAGGTTTGTGCCGATCTTGCGCTGGCTATTGATCAATTGACGGCCAAGCCCGAGGTGGCACACGCGCTGCTGGGCGCCATCCAGTCCCGTGAAACCCTGGCCCGCGTCGACGAAGCCAACAGCGGCCGTCTGGGCACCGTCGTTCGGGCCTCCAGCGCCCTGACAAACCCTGACTTCCCCGGGGCGCTGGTGCGCACGCCGGTGCTGCTGGCGTGCGATGTGACGGATGAACACGCTTACATGCAGGAACGCTTTGGCCCCATCAGCTTTGTGGTCAAGGTGGCCAACTGCGCCGCGGCGATTGCACTGTCCGAGCGCATGGTCAACACGCATGGCGCTTTGACCACCGGCATCTATTCCACCACGACCGATGTGATTGATGCCATGACCGCCGCCACTTGGCGCTCCAAGGTTGCGCTATCCATCAACCTGACCAGCAATGTCTACGTCAACCAATCGTCGTCCTTTTCGGATTACCACGGCACCGGTGGCAACCCGGCGGCAAACGCCGCATACTCCGATTCGGCGTTTGTTGCCAACCGCTTTCGTGTTGTCCAGCGCCGCTACCACGTCTGAGGGCATATCACCATGGCATTCGAAAACATCCGGTTTGAAGTCGACGGCGAAGTCGCCCGTCTGACACTGCACCGCCCCGACAAGCTCAACAGCTTCACCGCAGCGATGCACGGTGAGTTGCGGGCGGCCCTCGACACGGTGCAAAACAACCTCAGTATTCGTGTGCTAGTTTTGACAGGAGCGGGACGCGCTTTTTGTGCCGGCCAGGATCTGGGCGACCCGGAAATGGCCATGACCCCCAAGTTGCCAGACATTGGCAATGTGGTCGAAAAATACTACAAACCCCTGATCCTGAGCCTGCAAAACCTGCGCGTGCCAACGCTTGCAGCGGTCAATGGCATTGCTGCTGGTGCCGGCGCCAGCCTTGCACTGGCCTGCGATCTGGTGATTGCAGCAAAGTCAGCGTCATTTTTGCAGGCGTTCAGCAAGATCGGCCTGATCCCGGACACTGGCGGAACCTGGTTTTTGCCGCAGCGTGTCGGCATGGCGCGAGCCATGGGTCTGGCCATGCTGGCCGATAAACTTCCCGCCGAGAAGGCCGAGCAATGGGGTCTGATCTGGCAGGCTGTCGACGACGCCGAACTGGCAGCAACGGTCGATAAATTGGCCACCCAACTGGCGTCGATGCCCACCAAGGCGCTGGTCCGCACCCGCCAGGCGATGCACGCGGCACCGATGCACACGTTGGAGCAGCAACTCTCCATGGAAGGCGGCTTCATGCGTGAACTGGGTTGGAGCCCCGATTACGCCGAAGGTGTAGCTGCATTCATGGAAAAGCGTGCCCCCCGATTCACCGGGCAGTAATGATGGCCTCTGCGCTCTCAACTGACACGATGGTCGCTGTGATTGGTGCTGGCGCCATGGGCGCAGGCATCGCTCAAGTTGCCGCCGCCGCCGGACATACGGTCAAACTGTTAGACACGCGGGCGCAGGCCGCACAGGCTGCTGTCAACAGCATCCAGGCACAGTTTTCAAAAATGGCCGAGAAGGGCAAAATGACCCAGGCGGCCGCCACAGCGGCAAGCGAACGCCTGATCGCAGCGCAACAGTTGGGGGACCTGGCCGATGCAGGTCTGGTGGTGGAAGCCATTGCCGAAAACCTGCAAGCCAAGCAGCAACTCTTCCGTGATCTTGAGGGCATCGTGCCGGCGGCCTGTACGTTCGCAACCAATACTTCATCCATCTCCGTGACAGCCCTTGGTGCTGCACTCCAAAATCCACAGCGCCTGGCGGGCTTGCACTTTTTCAACCCGGCCCCCCTGATGGCCTTGGTCGAAATTGTGTCTGGCCTGGCAACCCCCCGCACCCTGGCCGAGACGCTGTTTGCAACCGCGTCAGCCTGGGGAAAAACTCCGGTTCATGCCCGCTCAACGCCGGGCTTCATCGTCAACCGGGTCGCCCGGCCCTTTTACGGCGAAGCCTTGCGGTTGCTCACTGAAGGCGCCGCCGATTGCGCCACCATTGACGCGGTGATGCGGGAGGCCGGAGGCTTTCGCATGGGCCCGTTCGAACTGATGGACATGATCGGACACGATGTCAACTACGCGGTCACCTGCTCGGTCTGGAACGCTTTTTATAACGACCCCCGTTTTCAGCCATCACTGCTGCAAAAGGAACTGGTAGACGCGGGCTTTCTAGGCAAAAAGACCGGGCGGGGCTTTTTCGATTACAGCGCGGGTGCCGAGAAGGCGGTACCCGGGACCGAGCCAAACCAAACCCTGCTGGCAGCGGTCACCCTGTATGGCGATGGCGACGCAGCGCGCGCATTGGCACAGCGCCTATCGGCTGCCGGAGTTGCGTTTGAGCGCAGCACTTCGGCCGATGGCCGCATCGCACAAGTCGGCACTGCCGCAGTCTATGTGACCGATGGACGCAGCGCAACCCAACGTGCATCAGCCAATGGGTTGGCCGACACCGTGCTGATCGACCTCGCCCTGAACTACCGCACCAACACACGTATTGCCATCGCCAATGCAGCGCAATGCAGCTCGGCCGCCGTGTCCGGTGCAAGCGCCATGCTACAGGCAGCTGGCATGAAGGTGTCGCGTTTTGCGGACGTGTCTGGCTTGGTCGTCATGCGCACGGTCGCCATGCTTGCCAACGAGGCGGCGGATGCCGTCAACCAGGGCGTTTGCACGGCCGCCGCTGCAGACGCGGCCATGCGCCTCGGCGTCAACTACCCACACGGGCCACTGGCCTGGGCCGATAAGGCCGGTGCAGCCAGCATGCGGGATGTGCTTGCCAACCTGGGCGCCTGTTATGGCGAAGACCGCTACCGCATATCGCCGCTGATCCAGCGCCATGTATTTTCCGGAACCAAACTCCATGACTGACACCAAACCCCAGGTTTCACCTGAAGAAGCCCAGGACCTTGCGCAGGCCACTTCACAGGCCATGTGGGCCCGTGACGGCACCGCCCAGGGTCTGGAGATGCGCATTCTTGAGATACGACCAGGCTACTCCAGACTCACCATGCAGGTTCGCTCAGACATGGTCAATGGACACCACATTTGCCATGGCGGCATGATCTTCACGCTGGCGGACACGGCGTTTGCCTACGCCTGCAACAGTTACAACAAGAACACCGTTGCTTCGGCCTGCAACATCGACTTTCTGGCCCCGGCACGCGAGAACGAAACACTGGAAGCAGAGGCAGTTGAACGCTCTCAGGCAGGCCGCACGGGGGTCTATGACGTCACGATTCGCACCAATGGTGGCAAAACCGTGGCACTATTTCGGGGCAAGTCCTATCGCATCCAGGGCGAGGTCATTGCTGGCCTGGAGCAGGCCGACCCGGTAACCGCAACCTAGTCAAAGAGTCCACTGCACAGGAGACCCATATGCCCGTCAAACGCCCATCGCCAGGTGACCTGGAACCGATTGAAACAGCCAGTCGCGACGAGATTACGGCATTGCAGTTGCAGCGCATGCAGTGGTCGGTGCGCCACGCCTACGACAATGTGCCCCATCACCGCCAGGCCTTTGACACCAAGGGTGTGCATCCGGACGATTTGAAAACGTTGAGCGATTTGGCAAAGTTTCCGTTCATGACCAAAACGGATCTTCGGGACAATTATCCGTTTGGCCTTTTTGCTGTCCCGCGCGACAAAGTTGCACGTCTGCACGCATCCTCTGGCACCACCGGAAAATCGATCGTGGTCGGCTACACACTGCAAGATATTGACAACTGGGCCAACCTGGTGGCGCGCTCCATCCGGGCGGCCGGCGGCAGGTCTGGCGATATGCTGCACAACGCCTATGGCTATGGCATGTTCACTGGCGGACTCGGAGCGCACTACGGCGCCGAGCGCATGGGATGCACGGTAGTACCCATGTCGGGTGGACAGACCGAGCGGCAAGTGCAGCACATTGTCGACTTTCAGCCGCAAATCATCATGGTCACGCCCTCCTATTCGCTGGTGATCGCTGAGGAGTTTGAACGGTTGGGAATCACCCCTGACCAGATCTCGCTCAAGGTCGGAATTTTTGGCGCGGAGCCATGGGGCGAAGGCATGCGGGGCGAAATTGAGCGCAAACTCGGTATTGATGCCATCGATATCTACGGTCTGACCGAGGTCATGGGGCCAGGGGTGGCCTGCGAGTGCATCGAAAGCAAGGACGGGCCAGTGGTCTGGGAAGACCACTTCTACCCGGAAATTGTGAATCCGGAGACCGGTGAGGTGGTGCCCGACGGAGAGAGCGGTGAACTGGTCTTCACGTCGCTCACCAAACAGGCGTTTCCGGTCATTCGTTACCGCACCCGTGATTTGACCTGCCTGTTGCCACCCACCTCCCGGGCTTTTCGCCGAATGGGCAAGATCAGCGGGCGCAGCGACGACATGCTCATCGTGCGCGGCGTTAATGTTTTTCCGACCCAAATCGAAGAACAAATACTGCGTGACCAAAAACTCAGCGGCAACTACCAGATCTTGCTGACACGCGACGGGCACCTGGACAACGTCGAGGTGCGCTGTGAAGTGCAACGCGAGTTGTCGCACACCCTGAGTCCCATGCAGATCGATGCGATATCCAAAGAACTGCAGCACCATATCAAAACCAATGTCGGCATTTCCACGCGGGTCAACGTCATGGAATTTGACTCCATTCCGCGTACGCAGACAGGCAAAGCCCGTCGGGTCGTCGATGAACGCCCCAAACAAAACTAAGGCGATAGCATGACCGACGCATTGATCTGCGACGCCGTTCGCACACCCATCGGACGTTATGGCGGAGCATTGGCCGGCGTGCGCGCCGATGACCTAGGCGCCATTCCGCTCAGGGCCCTGATGGAGCGCAACCCCCAGGTTAACTGGGCAGCGGTTGACGATCTGGTCTACGGTTGCGCCAACCAGGCCGGCGAAGACAACCGCAACGTTGCCAGAATGGCTGCGCTGCTCGCGGGCCTGCCAGTCGAAGTTCCCGGCACCACCATCAACCGGCTGTGCGGATCCGGCATGGACGCGGTGGGTGTCGCGGCACGCGCCATCAAGTCCGGCGATGCCGACCTGATGATTGCCGGTGGCGTGGAAAGCATGACGCGCGCGCCCTTCGTCATGGGCAAGGCGGACAGCGCTTTTTCGCGCAATGCTGCGGTTTACGACACCACCATTGGCTGGCGTTTCACCAATCCGCAAATGAAGCGGCTTTATGACACGCACTCCATGCCGCAGACGGCCGACAACGTGGCGCAGGAATTCAGCGTTTCGCGTGCCGACCAGGATGCGTTTGCCCTGCGCTCGCAACAACGCTGGGCAGCAGCCCATGCGGCGGGTCGCTTCATTCAGGAAATCGTACCAGTCCAGATCGCGAACAAGAAGGGCGCCACCACCGTGTTCGACACTGACGAACACCCGCGCCCCGACACCACGCTGGACATGCTGGCCAAACTTAAGGGCATCAACGCGCCCGAACTCAGCGTGACGGCCGGCAACGCATCGGGCGTCAACGACGGTGCCTGCGCACTGATGCTGGCTTCCGAGACGGCTGCTCAAAAACACGGGCTGACACCCCGCGCCCGGGTCGTGGCGATGGCCTGCGCGGGGGTGTTGCCACGCATCATGGGGTTTGGCCCGGCGCCCGCTGTTCGCAAAGTGCTGGCCAGGGCGGGACTGACACTGGAGCAGATGGATGTCATCGAGCTCAATGAAGCGTTTGCCGCGCAAGGTCTGGCCGTGATGCGAGACCTGGGCCTTGCCGATGATGAGGAGCGGGTCAATCCGAATGGCGGCGCCATTGCCATGGGTCACCCCCTGGGTATGAGCGGTGCACGGCTGGTCACAACCGCCAGCTACGAACTGGCACGGCGTGGAGGGCGCTATGCGCTCTGCACGATGTGCATTGGTGTGGGACAGGGAATTGCCCTGATTATCGAGCGCGTCTGATTATTTCAACCTAGGAGACAAAACCATGAA
>CAIQBN010000479.1 GCA_903870065.1 uncultured beta proteobacterium
TTGGCAGCGGTTGATGCAACTGCGCTGGTACTGGTGTTCAGATTCGTTGGGTTCGATGAGCTCATGCTGCAGATTCTAGACGCCGAAAAAAAAGGCACACCGTCAATGGTGTGCCTTGTGATTGGCAACCGGGGTTGCCAAAGCAATTGAATGAATTAACGAATAACTGCCAGGTCGGTCAGCTTGCCGCCTTTGATAGTTTTCAGGGTCAATGCACCATTCTTGATGTCGCCTTTTTCGTCAAATGTGATGGGGCCGGTTACGCCAGCATAATCCTTGGTCGCTGCCAGCACAGGCAGGTACTTGGCTGGGTCAGAAGAACCGGCCTTGACCATGGCAGCAACCATGACCTTCACGCCGTCATAGACGTAGGGTGCGTAGACTTGCACTTCGGTACCAAACTTGGCCTTGAAAGCGGTCTTGAACTTGTCCATGCCAGCCTTGGCTTGGCCTTCAACACCACCGGCTTCGGCGCAATAGACTTGGCTGTCAGCGATAGCATCGCCACCGAGCTTGACCAGTTCTGTGGAGCAGATGCCGTCGCCGCCCATGAACTTGGCATTGATGCCCAGGGATTTCATCTGGCGCAGCATGGGGCCGGCAACAGCGTCCATACCGCCGAAGAACACGACGTCAGCCTTCTTGCCCTTGATGGTGGTCAAGATGGAGTTGAAGTCGGTCGCTTTGTCGGTGGTGAACTCTTTTGCCACAACGGTTCCACCGGCAGCTTCGACAGCTTTGGTAAATTCTTGCGCCACGCCTTGGCCGTATGCGGTACGGTCATCGATCACAGCAATGGCCTTGCCTTTGAGCTCTTTGACAGCGTACTTGCCCAGGGTGCTGCCCAAATGCACGTCATCTGCCACCAGACGGAAAGCAGTCTTGAAGCCTTGGCGTGTGTACTTGGGGTTGGTTGCCGAAGGAGAAATCTGGGGAATGCCAGCGTCGCTGTAAATGCGCGAAGCGGGGATGGTGGTGCCAGAGTTCAGGTGACCGACCACGCCAGCGACTTTAGCGTCAGCCAGCTTTTGAGCGACTGCAGTGCCTTGCTTGGGGTCGGCAGCGTCGTCTTCGGTCATCAGCTTCAGGGTGACCTTGGCTCCACCAATCGTCACGCCAGCTGCGTTCAGTTCTTCAACGGCCATCTTCGCGCCGTTTTCATTGTCCTTGCCCAGGTGGGCGATGGCGCCGCTGGTAGGACCAACGTGCGCAATGGTCACTACCGCTTGGGCAGATGCAAAACCAGCAGACAGGGCAACGACCGCAGCCGCAACAACATTCAACTTCAACAGCATAGTTTCTCCAGTAAAAAGAAGATGTGAACACAAAGTGCCACTCCCTACACGATAGCGCATCTGCCTGCCAAAGTGCTTAGGGATGCTACCAATATTGTCAAGATATCCAAATGACTAATGAAATATTAGTATTTCTAATCAAACGAGGGTCGCGGCAAATGCATTGATCGCCATGACATCGGATGCAAGCACCGTAAAGGGCAATTTTTCGCGATTCATCAGCTCCAACATGCCGCGGTCGATTGCACGAGCCTGTTCCTCATCCTGAAAGCGTCCGGTACGAATGTATTTACGGTCTCCACGTTCAACAAAAATGTTGATGTTGTTGCACTGGTTGTACCACTCCAGAATTTGCTTGCGTGTCTTTTCGATATCGCAAATGTTGTCTAGGTAGTTTTCGTTGTAATAAAGAACCTGCGGCAACGAGCACTCGGTGACCAAAAACTTGACCTGCCCATCTAGCAAGGTCAGCATTTCATACTGTCGCTGTGCAATAAAGTACTGATTCTTCAGTACCTCAAAATTTTGTTGCCATACCAGTGATTTCGCAAAGTCCGGGATGACCTCGATCGTCATTTCCCGCAGCTTTAGGTAGACGATGATGGCCGAGGTTACCAGTGACTTGTCACAACCCGGACCACCAATGATGTTGATGACCTGCGTAGGGTAAAGCCGCATCTTGCTTTCGGGCAAATAGTTTGCGACAGAGGTGTATTGAATTGCCATAGGTTGGGATTCTCGATGATCGACAGGTTGACGCTATCGTAGTGTGGACCTGCTGCAGATGCAAGGATCTATCGCGACAGGATCTATCGCGCAGAACTCCTTCACGCCAACTTGCTTCGTGTCAGTAGCGCACCAGCGCGCGGTAGGCTAGCTTGCTGCTGCCTTCTGCAGGCACCAGAACACTCCAGACCACCGTGTTGCTGGCGCCTTTGGTGTGGGTTTGGCTCTCGCTCAGGATCTGCCAGTCGCCGGGCATGGGCTCCTGTACGGTCACTAGCACGGGCTCTTTCTTGGCGTTTTTCAACACCATCTCGTATGCGCTTTCAAACATATAGTTGTATTTGCCGCTGCCCCCCAATTTTTTGAAATCCGTTTGTTTCTTGTCGGCCGTTACATCAAAGGCATCACCCAGTTTGAGTCGAACCGTTTCGTTTTTTGGCGTGTGGTCCACTCGATCTTCACCAATGAACTGCGCGTTGCCCGCTGAATCTTTTTTGTAGACCCGAATAATGCCCTTGGGCAGTGGCATGCCCAGTTGTGCAGTGGCCTTGTTGTCGAATTCGACAAATACACCGACCTTCATCTTCTGACCCAATTCGCCGTAGCTGTTTTGGTAGTAATAGTCATTTCCCTTGAGCAGCAGTTCCTTGCGCACAGGTACACCTGAGGCAGTGAGTAATGCCACCTGTTTGGTTTGATTTTCCGCGATGGTTGTGGTGCGGTTAAGGGTGTAGAGGTGGTATTCAAAAAGCGACTCTTCGGCCATTTCGCCTTTTGCCTTTGCCGCAGGTGCCGGGGCGGCTGCCATTGCGCGCATTTGGGGCGCTTGTTTAATCTGATTGACGTCACCCGCTACCAGTTGCAATTTGGCATTGCGGTAAGTTGCGCCACTGGTATTGGTCAGCGTGACCCAGCCTGAAATATCCAGTCTGGTGTCAGCGGGGTTCAACTCCACAACGTAGTCGGCCTTCCAGGACAGGCCACCAGTGAGATAACTCAGTTCTACGTCGTGCAACTGCGCCCCGGAGTTATCCAGCGACATGACCAGGGTGGGGCGGTCGCGCAAATTCTGCGGCACATCGCCATAGACAATTCGCCCCGGCATGCCGGTTTCGATTCGCTGGCCAATCTTGAGTACAGTGCCATTATTGGCGGACAAGACTTGCGCCTGCTCGGAGGTTTCTTGACCGGTGGCTGGATTAGTCCGTGTCACCGTCACGCTGCGGTTGACATACTTTTCCAGCAGCTTTTGTGGTGTGAGTAAGTCAAAGTCAAAATTCTGCTCTGAGACCAACAGCTTGCCCGGCGCTGTGAGGCTGCGCAACAATGCGGTCTCTGATCGCATTTTTGCGCTGACATCCCGAAACGCCAGTGTGGAACTGCCTTCCTTGATTTGAAGCTTTCGCTGGTCCTTGATCAACGCCAGATTTTCGTTGTATATGGTGACCGCAACTTCTTGCTGGTCTGCAATTGTGCTGCGCTGTTCTTCAGTCTGTGCAAAGGTGATGGTCGTGAGCAGAAGTAGCGGGGCAGCAAGAGTGCGGTGCATGTTTGTACCTTTTTGATTGGGCGTTCGCCGGTGCAGAGGACTTTAAGTCAAGCAATGGTGCAAAGCAATGCCAACTGTCGTGGTACTCCAATTGCAGCAAGGTTGGCACTTTCTGGGCCATTTTGATCGTAAGTATGAGAATATTTGTCCGGCAGCGAATGTGTTGCTTTTTCTCAATCGCGTACTTTTTTGGCTATTTAGTATCCCCTTACGTTTACCAAGCGCAGTGGCTCGAAAAATCGAGTCGCTGCACCAGACCTCAAAGGGGAACTCACGATGGCATTAGATTCACTATTCGGCGGGAACGGTCTCGCGGACTTCACAGTTTTGACGAATGACACAAAGGCGGTTATCCCCGCATAACCAGCTTGCAGCATGCGGTAGACGCCGCCGCCATGCACCTCGGCAACGACTCGGCCGCTGCGGCCACCGCGCCAAGTTTTGATCCAGTCCCATTGATCGCCGATTACCAAGCGCTGCGCATGGCCAATGACGAACAAACTCAGCTCGCGTGCGAACGCCAAGCGGTACTGTTGATGCTCGTGGATTTGAGTGAGCAACAGGCTTTAAAGAATTCAAATTTGATAGCGACATATGCCGATTTGACGAGGGTTAGAGACCAATTAGGCCAGGATCGTGATGCCGTGGTGAACCAATTGGCACGCACCAAGCAGGAAAACGAATTACTCCTGCCGCAACTGCACCAGGTGCAGGAAGAGCTCGAGCACTATTTTTTGCGACACCAGGACGCGCAGCGCCGCGTGGCGGATGCCGACCACCGCTGGGCACGCATGCTGCAACGCTCGCCGGCCTACTGTGACTTTGACTCCATCGACGTCATCGCAGCAGAAGCCAGCGAGGCTGGCGACCAGAGCGCCACTGTCACCGCAACGTGGCGCATCGGGAACCTTACGGCTGCTGGCCGCAATCTGCCGCAGCTCGACTTTAAAACCGTGGTCGGTAACGGGCTGGCCGGTTACGTTATCACCCGCCAGGACGGCACCGCTGGCCCCTTGATCCGTTGGCCCGTCGCGGCTGCAGACCAGACCGAACTCAATCTTGTATTCACCGCTGCGCCTGCGCAAGCCATGCAGGAACAAGCCATCCTGCACGGTATCGCCACTGCCGACTGGGACCTTCTGCAGACCATGGGCAGGTTGCTTGACTCCGCGCTGGACAACGCACCCGATGTGTTGAACGCGCCAGCCAATTTCCAGCCACAGGCCCTGCGCACAGGCCTGGGCAAGCTGGCCGATAGCTTTGCGCAATTTGCATCCACGCTGCGCTTTGACACAGTCAGCCTCAAGCGCGAACAGGTCAACCCCGACTACGAACACCTGTGGTTGCGCTTATCCAATCTGGGCTTTGCAGGAAAGCGGTGGGCCGAATTCGAGTTTCGACTGTCGTGTGCCAACGTGCGCCCGAAGAAGTTTGCTACCCATCCCAAGTTGGAGTTTCCAGAGCATATTGGACAAGCCCCGTTTACCGCCTGGTTTGATGAGTCCTTTGACGACTTTGGTGCCAAGATGGAGTTGCGCTTTGCCTTGGCCGACGCTATGGATATTGCCGTTTGGCAGCGCCTCTCGGACCCCGACCGCACCTTCCTGGAAGCGCACATTGCGCGCTTGCCTGCCATCTTGGCCACGCTTGAAGTTTCAGGAACAAAATTGCGTAGAGCGTGGGCGGACTGGATTGCAATGGCCGTCGATGTGCAACGCGTGCTGACCCTGCGCATGGCTGCGCTGGAGCTTGCATTGCGGCCAGTGCCGCCGATTCCTGCGCCTGTGCTGTCTTTGGTGCCTGTTACCACCTCAGTGGCGGCGAAGCCCTCCGCAGCGGCCAAAACCCGCAAAGCCAAATGATTCAGACAGACTGCAGCCCCATTTCACCAATACTGCCACCAGTTGGTGCGAGCGCCGTGACGCGGCTCGGCAAACCAGAAACCCTGCTGGTACTGGCAGGTTTGCAACAACACGCCGGCATATGGTGATCAACGCCTATCGTCGACTAAAAAGCTGGCTTTTGGACCGGCTGGGTGACGACGGTCACGTGGAAACGGTCGTCACAGGCGCGACCGCGGCTTTTGATCCAAAGCAGATTTCGCCAGCCCATCCGGGAGCCGAAGATTTGGGGCAAACGCTGAAAGAGCACAAGGCGGATCTGGACAGGCAACTCAAGCAACAAGCTGATGAACTGGTCAGTGTGCGCAAGTTCCTCGACACCAGTCTCAAGAAAGAAATCGCCAACGCCACCAGGCAAATCGAAGCGGTCCTGAGTCTGCAGAACTACTTTGCGACTGGTGAATTGCCCAACATTAACACCGAGCGCCATAGCTGGCCCGTCAGCCCGGATTTTTCACTCTACCTCATTGAACTGCTCGAAACCAACCCATACGACCTGATTATTGAATTCGGCAGCGGCATGTCTACAGTCATCCTGGCCAAGACCCTAGCAAAAATTCCGCGTCACCGCGCGGGCAAAGCGCCAGTTGCGCTGGTTTCATTTGACCATCTGGAAAAGTACTACGACCAAACGCTTGTGCGACTTAGGCAGGCCGATCTGGTTGACAGGGTGCAGCTTGAGTTGGCTCCATTGGCGCCTTACACCGCACCCAATGGCACTAGCTACCCGGCGGCACCCGCGGTCATGCACTACTTCAAGGGAGCCCACTTGAGCTTTTTGTTGGATGACTTTATTCGCGACGACGAAAGGGAAATCGCAGCCCTTTGGCAAGCCGAATTCTCTGGCGCCGGGCTTGCACACACGACCACGCTGCGCAGTCTGGAAAAAGACGCATGTCTCATCACGGTCTCTGCTGAAGCCATTGAAGCCGGGGGGCTGTCGTGAAAGTACTAACGGTATTTGGCACACGCCCGGAAGCCATCAAAATGGCGCCGGTTTTCCAGGCATTGTCAGACAACCCCGCATTTGAGGCCAAACTATGCGTAACTGCCCAGCACCGCCAGATGCTGGATCAGGTGCTAGACCTGTTTGAGTTAAAGCCAGACTTTGACCTCAACCTGATGAAGCCCGGGCAAGACCTGAGTGACATCACTAGCAACGTGTTGTTGGGGATGCGCGCGGTTTACCATGAATGGACGCCAGACGTGGTGTTGGTCCACGGGGACACGACCACCACGCTCGGTGCTAGTTTGTCGGCCTATTACGCAAGGATCAAGGTTGGCCATGTGGAAGCCGGTTTGCGCACAGGTAACAAATACGCCCCATGGCCGGAAGAAATGAACCGTTGCCTCACCGGCAGCATCACCGACATCCACTTCGCCCCCACGGCCCAGTCGCGCGACAACTTGTTGCGCGAAGCGGTGCGAGACTGTGCCATACATGTCACAGGCAATACCGTCATTGATGCGCTTCTCAAGGTGGTCGACCGCTTGCGCAACGATGCCAAACTGCGCAATGGGTTTGAGTAACAGTTTGACTTTATCGACCCAACCAAGCGCCTGATCCTGGTAACTGGCCACCGGGGCGAGAATTTTGGCGATGGTTTCGAGAACATCTGTAACGCGTTGGCGCAATTGGCAGGTCGTGGCGATGTGCAAGTGGTGTACCCGGTGCACCTGAACCCCAATGTGCAGGAGCCCGTCAAACGCATTTTGTCCGCCACACCCAATGTGGTGCTGCTGGAGCCGTTGGATTACCTGCCCTTTGTTTACCTCATGGACCAAAGTGCGCTGCTCATTACCGACTCTGGGGGTGTGCAAGAAGAAGCACCGTCGCTTGGCAAGCCGGTCTTGGTGATGCGAGACACCACCGAGCGTCCTTAAGCGGTTAACGCCGGCACCGTCAGGCTGGTGGGCACCGACAGGGCGCGCATTGTCAATGAGGCAAACCGCCTGCTGGACAACGCGGATGCCTACAGCTCCATGTCACGCACACACAACCCCTATGGGGACGGCAACGCATCAGCGCGCATTGCGACTGCTCTGCAGGCCATGTAAATCAAAACAAAACCGGGAAAAAGCAAAATGTTCAACACCATCAGCATGATCGGCCTGGGCTACATCGGCCTGCCCACCGCCACCTTGTTTGCTTCACGCAAGATCAAGGTTATTGGGGTGGATGTATCAGCCCATGCGGTTGAAACGATCAACCAGGGCAAGATTCACATTATTGAGCCTGAGCTGGACATCCTTGTTCAATCTGTAGTCAGCCGGGGCTACCTACGCGCCACCCTGACGCCAGAACCTGCCGAAGCCTTCTTGATTGCGGTGCCAACACCGTTCAGTGATGGCCACAAGCCTGATCTGACCTATATCGAAGCGGCTGCCAGATCAATCGCCCCCGTGCTCCAAAAGGGGAACCTCGTGATATTGGAGTCCACATCACCCGTTGGCACCACAGAGCAACTGGCCGGATGGCTGGCAGAAGAGCGCCCAGACTTGAGCTTTCCGCAGCGGGCCGCTGAGACGGCAGACATTCAAATAGCATATTGCCCTGAGCGCGTGTTACCCGGGCGCGTCGTGCACGAGTTGGTTGACAACGACCGCGTTATTGGCGGCATGACGCGCACAGCTACCTTTATGGCTGCAGCTTTGTACAAAACATTCGTGCAGGGCGATCTGGTAGCGACCAATGCACGCACCGCAGAGATGTGCAAGCTGACCGAGAACAGTTTTCGGGACGTGAACATTGCATTCGCCAATGAGTTGTCGATGATCTGCGGCAAGCTTGACATTGATGTGTGGGAACTCATTGAGTTAGCTAACCGCCACCCACGCGTCAATATCCTTCAGCCTGGTGCTGGTGTTGGTGGTCACTGCATTGCCGTGGATCCCTGGTTTATTGTTGACACCACGCCCGATGAAGCCCGCATCATCCGCACAGCGCGTGAAGTCAACGACCGCAAGCCGGTATGGGTGCTCGAGAAAGTCAAGGCGGCCATTGCTGACAGCCTTGCGACGAAACCCAATAGCAAGATGTCGGACATCAAAGTGGCCTGTCTAGGTCTGGCCTTTAAGCCCGACATTGACGACCTGCGCGAAAGCCCTGCAGTCGAGATCACTCTGCATATTGCTCAACTGGGTTGCCAGGTGTTGGCTGTGGAGCCAAACATTGACGCCCTGCCGCGGAAGTTCAGCAAATCGCATTGCGTGCTGAGCCCATTGGCAGAAACCTTGGTAGCCGCCGATGTGGTGTGTGTACTTGTCAAACACCGGTCATTCATCGAGGCGATACAAGACATTCGACGCAATGGCCAGATTGTTGATGCCGTTGGCTTGTTCACCTGAGCGAGCAGGAGTCACAAAAATGGAACTTGTTCGCCAGGCACACACGGAATTTTCTGATAGTCGATTCGCCGAGGCAGTTGAGCTGTATCAGAAAGCAGGAAACGTTTTTGGTCACACGTTCTTCAAAGCAAATATTAGCCTGTGCAAGCGACGCTTTGAAGACGAACAGAATCGACGTTATCAGCTTTAAGAATTCCCCGCGCTGTGTCGAGTTCGTACTTTGCTGGAAGGTCTTTTTTGTGCATGGTGGTCAGTAGAGCTATGGCTCGCATGATAGCTTCACGCTTGTAGCTGGTGCGTAGCGAACGCTTGACCTGTTTACCTGCGATGCGTGTGTGCAGGTAGTATCTGGAACCAAGGAGGTAGATGGGCAAATTGAGCATGGATTGCTACCAAATTTGCTACTACCCAAAAGGAAAAAACCCTTGTAACTCGTTGAATTACAAGGGTTTTCCGATGTTGGCGGAGTGGACGGGACACTCTGCCAAACGCCAAAAAACCAAAAAAATACGCGGTTTTGCGCCTTTTGCCACTAAGTTGGACACCCAATAAGTGGCTCACCTCAATGTGCAAGTGAGCCACTACTGTAGCGCAGGATTCGAGTCCCGGTTTGGAATTCGTACCCGCGACCACATGGCCCCAGAAATGGGTGTAAATGGGCTTTTTATCGGGCCTGTAGTGCCCGTTGGGGCATGTGCCCTACGGCCCTGAAATTGGGGGAAACGGGCGTTTGATGGGTTGCATGCCACGCTCTGGGTCAGGCAATTACCCTCGGAGCCCCTTACCTGAGCGTACGAATAGACGACTTCAAAACGCCCTACGATAGCTGGCGTGCGCGCCGTGCGTGCGGCATCAGGAATCCGTCCAGGTCCGCAACCACGGTTTCGAAAACCGGGATTTCGATGGCCAAGTCGCGAACGAAGGCAGCCCACTGCCGCTGCTTGCCCGCGTCAGTCGCAAAA
>CAIQBN010000480.1 GCA_903870065.1 uncultured beta proteobacterium
CATGATTACCACCACCGACATTACATGGGTGAGGTCACGGCAGTGGCGTTCAATAGCTACGAAGCTACTTTGGAGAAATTCCAGCAAGAGTGGCTAGAAATTGTTAAGGAATCACGAGGAAAGAAATCATGAGCAAAGTCGTTATTCGCACGGATGACTTGGATGGATTTTTCGTGCGCGCGAAAGACGCTGCCCGTCGAGCTGACCAATTCCATGAATTTGAAGAGAAGGTGACGCTGTCATTCGAAGACCCGCAGCGCATGTTTACGGTTTTGTCCGAAACCCGGCGTCGACTTATGAGCGAGGTCATGCGGGAGCCGAAGACCATTAAGGAGTTGACGACCCGTTTGCACCGCAACCGATCGGCTGTCACCAAGGATGTCGGCATGTTAGAAAAAATGGGGCTCATAGTTTCAAGTCGGCAATTGAATCCCGGGCACGGTTTTCAAAAGGTAGTGCAGTCGATTGCTTCCAAAATTGAGTTGATTGCAACACTGGGCTAACGGATCTCGCACAATGTGTACCTTGGAGGTGCGCATGAACATCCTTGATCCGCCGGAATGCCCGTTCACGGACGATCGGAATACCCAGCAACCTGTCGGGCTACTGGTCTCGTCGCATTGATGAGGCGAATCGTCTGGTGTACCGCTCAACAGATGATGAGCTTGTCATTGTTCAGTGCAGGTTCCATTACGACGGGTGATGTGACCAAGGAAGCGAACCATGCTGCTCAAGAGCCTTGAGGCTTGCCGCCAGCGCGGTAAAACGCTGGGCTACTCCATACACAAGAGGAAGAAGCCAAGTTCGTTGTGGCGTGCTTCGGCGATTCGGTCGACCATATTTATGATGTCATTGAACCGCAAGCTAGCGCAGACCCACTTCTGCGAGATGTGGCACACAGCCCGTCAGACTTATGGGCCGCGCACGGGGGCATTTGAAGCTGCCAATGGATGAAAACTATATGAATGAAATATTGACATGATTACCCTAGAGGAAGTTACCTACGCCTATCGCCTGCTCTTTGGACGCGAGCCCGAGAGTGCAGCGGTGGTGAATCACTATGCAACGGAGGTGGCCGATATTCGCGCGCTGCGCGAGTTGTTTATCAATTCCGCAGAATTCCAGTCTGCTGTAGCCAGCGTGCTTGCGCCGCGCGCACCGCGACCAGGTTTCAATGGTCCGCCAATGGTGGTCGACCTATCGGCTTCACCTGAGAAGTTGGCCGCGCTTTTTACCAAGGTGAGCGAGCAGTGGCACCACTTGGGCGAGACCGAACCTCACTGGTCGGTGCTGACCAATGACAGCTATTTTCAGGATTCATTTCACATGAACCGCGAGGCGTTTTATGCCAGCGGTGAATCCGAAGCCACCATGTTTGATGCCACGCTGGCCCGCGTTGGCGTGGATCGCACCGATTTTCACCTTTGTTTGGAATTGGGTTGTGGTGTGGGCCGCTTAACTGCACCACTTGCGGCACGTTTTGACGATGTGATCGCGGTAGATATTTCAGCCGCCCATTTGCGGGTAGCCGAAGAGCATTTTGTTGCCCAAGGCCTGCGCAATGTGCAGTGCCGGCATTTGGACTCCATCGACCAAGTGACTGCCTTGGGTCGCTTTGATGTGCTGTATTCGCGCATCGTGTTGCAACACAACCCACCACCAGTGATGCAGCGACTGCTTGCTGACCTGCTGGCACAGTTGAACCCTGGCGGAGTGGCATTTATTCAGGTGCCCACCTACAAGGCAGGCTACCGCTTTCAGATAGACGAATACCTGGCAGTTGACAATTGCACAAGCATGGAGATGCATTTCTTCCCGCAGGCCGCGCTGCTGGAACTGATCGCGCAGCAGGGTTGCCGGGTGTTAGAGATACGCGAGGACGACGCGATTGGGCTGTCGGTTACCTCGGTGTCCAACACGCTGTTGCTGCAAAAGTGCTGAAAGCGAATGTGAACCTTCGCAAGCTGATACTGAGTCTGCGCCCAGATCTGTGCAAGCGATTTGGCTTTGACAAAACAGAAAACCAGCAGGCATTTTTGGCTTGGCTGGTGACCAGTGGTACCCGGGAATACGCTGCATTGGCAGAAGACCCGGAGTTTTGCAGTTTGCTGCAGGGGCGCGAACCCGGTGCAGCGCTTTCACGCCTTCAGCAGTGTGTATGGGACGCCAGGGCCGATGTGCAAAAGGCCTTTCCCTTGCCAGAGCGGCGCCAGGATTTTGTTCACTGGTTGCTGACACACGGTGTCGGCGAACACGGCCTGTGGCCGTTTTTGTCAACGCAAGAGCAGCAGGCTGGCGCAAGCCTGGAGGGCCCATGGCAAGCCGCTCTGTTAAGTCGCGCTGTAAGCGAACTGGCACAGGAGCCAGACCTGCCAGTGCTGCACAGACCGTTTGGCGTCAACCTGATAGGTTATGTGTACGGGCAACTGGGCATTGGTGAAGATGTGCGCATGGCCGCCAAGGCAATGCTGGCGGCCAGTGTGCCATTTACCATGCTGGACTTTCCGCCCGGCGCAGAAGTTCCGCAAAACGACCGCAGTATGGCGGCCCATGTATCCAACAATGGCCCGTTCGCTTTTAACCTGTTTTGCATGACAGCCATGGAGCATGGGCGGTTCTACGCAGAACGCGGTTCCACTTCACAAATTGCCGGAAGATACAACATTGGCTATTGGCCGTGGGAATTGAGCCGGTGGCCGGACCAATGGCAACAATTGGTGCAACTGGTCGATGAGGTTTGGGTTTCGACCCAACACACGTTGGATGCCGTTGCTCCTGCCTGTGCGGCACTGGCAAAACCTGTTCCTGTTCGGTTGATGCCGATGGCGGTGGAATTGGGCCCGATAGCAGCACTAGGCCCAAGGGCGCAGGTGCGCAAGCATTTTCGGTTGCCGGCCAAGGCCCGATTGTTTGTGTTCACCTTCGATTTAAATTCTTCCATCCACCGCAAAAACCCTCAGGCCGTGGTGGACGCATTTTTGCGCGCGTTTCCCGCGGATGCCTGGACGCGGGATCAGGTTGGCTTGGTGATTCGCACCGGGCGGCCTCGTCGGACTTCACCCCTGTGGAATCGCCTGAAGGCATTGGCCGAAACCGATGACAGGATGCATTTGAGCGAGGGCACTTTGCAGCGCCCCGAGTTGTTGGCGCTATACCAGGCCTGTGATGCATTTGTGTCGCTGCACCGGGCAGAGGGTTTTGGGCGTGGCATTGCAGAAGCTTTGCAACTGGGCTTGCATGTGGTTACCACGGGCTACAGTGGAAATTTGGATTTTTGCCAGAAGCCCGAAGTGGCAGGCATGGTGGACTTGGTGCGGTATCGTTTGGTAAAGGTTCGGTCCAGGCAATACCCTTTTGGTGACCAGCAGGTGTGGGCCAATGCCGATGTGCGGCACGCGGCACAATGCCTTCAAGCGTTTGTGGAGCGTTTCCCGCCCGGTATTCATTCGCGCCCTCCACACGATGTTCCGCCAAATGGGTGGCCCCTGTTTTCGGCGGCGGAAGTGGGCTTGCGCTACCAGCGGCGATTGATTGAAATTCAGACCGAGTTGCGCGCGGTGAGCTGATGGGCTCACTTTGATTGAGGCCTGCTCTGGAAGAAAAGTCTCAGTAGCAATTGCACGGAAGTGAACAT
This sequence comes from uncultured beta proteobacterium, assembly GCA_903870065.1. Lineage (GTDB taxonomy): Bacteria > Pseudomonadota > Gammaproteobacteria > Burkholderiales > Burkholderiaceae_C > Allorhodoferax. The sequence goes on from CAIQBN010000480.1 coordinate 3,635, forward strand.
TGTCCCCCTGTGAAATCAATGTGCAGTGCTATAAGTGCCGATGACATTTGCCAACACATTGGAATCTGAATCCATAGACATTTTGAGAGAGGCAGTGGCAGGCGCGCGCAATCCGGTCATGCTGTATTCAATTGGAAAGGATTCGTCGGTCATGCTGCATTTGGCACGCAAGGCGTTTTACCCTGCGGTGCCTCCGTTCCCCCTGTTGCATGTCGACACCGGCTGGAAGTTCAAGGCCATGTATGCGCACCGCACGCGCATGGTGGCTGAAATCGGTATGCAGCTTATCACCCACACCAACCCCGAAGGCCTGGCCGAAGGCGTGGGCCCATTCACCCATGGCAGCAATTACCACACCGATGTCATGAAAACCCAGGCGCTGAAGCAAGCGCTGGACGCCAATGGCTTTGACGTGGTGTTTGGCGGTGCCCGGCGTGACGAAGAAAAGAGCCGCGCCAAAGAGCGGGTGTTCTCCTTCAGAGCCCCCGGCCACCGTTGGGACCCCAAGGCGCAACGCCCCGAGCTTTGGAACCTGTACAACACCCGCATTGCGCTGGATGAGTCCATTCGTGTGTTCCCCATCAGCAACTGGACCGAGGCCGATATTTGGCGGTACATCCAGTCTGAGGCCATTCCCATCGTGCCGCTGTACCTGGCCGAGAGTCGCCCGGTGGTGCAGCGTGGTGGGCAGTTGCTAATGGTGGACGACGACAGGTTTCCGTTTGCACCGGGCGAGGTGGCACAAATGCGCAAAGTGCGTTTTCGCACCCTGGGCTGCTGGCCACTGACTGCGGCTGTAGAGTCCGAGGCCACCACCCTAGACGCCGTGATAGCCGAGACACTGGGTGCCCGCAGCTCCGAGCGCGAAGGCCGGTTAATTGACTCGGATGTGCCGGGGTCGATGGAGAAGAAAAAGCAAGAAGGGTACTTTTGATGGATACCCTGCGCTTTATTACCTGTGGCAGTGTGGATGATGGCAAGAGCACACTCATCGGCCGCTTGCTGTTTGAGAGCAAGGCCATTTTTGACGATCAGTTGGCCGCCTTGGTCAAAGACTCGGCGCAATATGGCACGCAAGGTAACCAGATGGACCTGGCGCTGTTGGTGGACGGCCTGCAGGCCGAGCGCGAGCAGGGCATCACCATTGACGTGGCCTACCGGTTTTTTACCACCGACGAACGCCGCTTTGTGGTTGCCGACACCCCCGGGCACGAGCAGTACACCCGGAACATGGCCACCGGAGCGTCTACCGCCAGCTTGGCGGTGATTTTGATTGACGCGCGCAAGGGCGTGCTGGTGCAAACCCGACGCCACAGCCGAATTGTGGCCATGATGGGCATCAAGCATGTGGTGATGGCAGTGAACAAGATGGACCTGGTGGGTTTTGATGAGGCTACGCTGAACGCCATGGCGGCGGAATATCGCAGTTTTGCCAGTGCTTTGGGGTTTGCCAGCCTGCAGGCGATTCCCCTGTCTGGCCTGACCGGCGACAACGTGTTGGCACCCAGCACCCGCATGCCCTGGTACAGCGGCCCCACGTTGCTGCAATACCTCAACAGGGTAGACACGCGCACCACCCAGCACGAGGGGCCGTTTCGCATGCCGGTGCAGTGGGTAAACCGGCCCAACCTCGACTTCCGCGGGTTTTGTGGCCGCGTGGCCACCGGCACGCTGCAACCCGGCAACGCCGTGCGGGTGTTGCCGTCGGGTGTGCAGACGCGTATCAAAACGGTGTTGCTGGGTTTTAACAAAGTGGCCGTTGCCACTGCCGGCGACGCCGTGACCGTGACTCTGGTGGACGAAGTAGACGCCAGCCGGGGCGATGTGCTGGTGGCTGCCGATGCACCGCCGGAAGTGGCCGACCAGTTTGAAGCCAAATTGCTGTGGATGAGTGAACACGCGCTGGCACCGGGGCGCCAATACCTGATGAAGCAGGCGTGCAAGGAGGTCACCGCCACCGTGATGGAAATCAAGTACCGGGTAGACGTCAACAGCGGCGCACATCTGGCCGCCAAGGTGCTAGGCCTGAATGAAATTGCCGTGGTGAACCTGTCGACCAGCGCCCCGCTGGTGTTTGAGCCCTATGCTATCAACCAGACCTTGGGCGGTTTTATTCTGATAGACAAGCTGAGCTTTGAGACGGTAGGAGCTGGCATGATTGAATTTGCCCTGCGCCGTGCCAACAACATTCATTGGCAAGCGCTAGAGCTCAACAAGGCCATGCGGGCGGCCCAAATGCACCAGACACCGCGCTGCATTTGGTTTACTGGGTTGTCGGGGTCGGGCAAGTCAACCATTGCCAACCTGTTGGACAAGCGGCTGTATGCCGAAGGCCGCCACACCTATGTGCTGGATGGCGACAACGTGCGCCACGGCCTGAACCGCAACCTGGGCTTTACCGAGGCCGACCGGGTAGAAAACATTCGCCGTGTGGCCGAGGTGGCGCGGCTGATGATGGACGCCGGGCTTGTAGTGCTGGTGAGTTTTATATCGCCGTTTGCCGCCGAGCGTGCCATGGCGCGCAGCCTTTTTGCACCGGGTGAGTTCATTGAAGTGTTTGTGGATACACCCCTTGAGGAGTGTGAACGCCGAGACGCGAAGGGCTTGTACAGCAAAGCCCGCAAAGGGGATCTGAAAAACTTTACCGGTTTTGACAGCCCATATGAGCCACCGCAGGACGCCGAAGTTCACCTTCTGGCCGCGCACCATTCCCCAGCAGAGTGTGTAGAACACGTTTTGCGCGCGCTGGGCTGAGCCACCGCGTCTCTTTCATGACAACTTTTCAGGCATCCAGATCGGCCGATTTCATTTTGACAGGATTCATCATCTAGAAAAACCATGCCATCTAAGCGGGGCACGGTTCGCCAGTGCAAACCTCTACAAAGCAATAGGGCGGTCGTGGTCGGCACTTGCAGCCCTCATGTCCTCGATCTGCGCAAGCAACGCGGATATCTGTCCCGCATTAGTTTTCGTTTTAGCCTGAGCCTCATGCAGCGTCATTTTCGTAAGAACAAGTTGCATTCTGGCATTCGAATGAATTTCCTGCAATTTCTCTACTTTTTCATCAGCCCTTTCAACTCGCTTCTCCAAGATTTTGATGCGTTCCGAAAATTCATGAACTCGTCCCTCTGATGCGTCCAGCTGAGCGGCCAAAGTCGCTGCGGACTGCGCAAGAGTATTGCGATCGCGACGAATTTCCTCGACCGACTCTTGCAGACGATCTGATTGTTCGACAAGTGGTGGCAATGCCTCCAGGCGTACCTCTGCGCGTGCCAACTCACCGATCACTCTTTCGGACTTTTCACGTTCACTGGCGAGCTCCTGACGGAGATCCATCAGAATTTTGGCGGACTGCTCTTGGCTGCGCGCTGCGCCCTGAACCGCACCAGTGAGCTTCCCCTCGGCCTCGGTTGCTTGCGCTTTCATCATGGCCAGTTCTGCGTCCAGTATTTCGATCTTCCGCTCAGCTTCTGTTTGCGAATCCATCATCAGCTTCAAGTTATCGTCTAGATCATTCGCACGTTCCTCAGCGGATGAAGCCGCCAGCTCCGCTACACGTTGCATCTGACTGGCAATCGCCTGGGTGATTCCAGCGTCCAAGCCAACGTCAGTTGCACGAACCAGTGGCCGCCCTGATTTGTAATCGTGGAACAACTTGGTGACCGTGTTTGTTGAACCCTTCACTCCGGTCGTTATCAAAAGCTGGTTCATCACCTTGCGGACGGTCGATTTTTCACCAGCTGCCTCAAGAGCAGCAGCGGCTGCAGAAACTGCCTCAAACGTAACGATTGCCATATTTCAAATCCTAAAAAATAGCGCTATCTGTTTCGATAGCGTTGCAATAAAAAAATAACAAAATAAATAAATTGCCACACTTCAAATCCGATGAATGACTTCATGCCATTTCTTGGGACTGGCTCGCAACTGCTGTTCCTGCAAAGTGTCGATCTCTAGCTGAAGGGCAGAAAGTTGGCATTCCAGTCTGATGATTCGCTGAAGTGCGATAGGAGAGAGTTCCAACGCTCTTGCATCCAAGTTGAGCTTTTCCAATGCTCGGCGTTCATCGAGTTCTTTTCGCTCCCTTGCCGTGTTTTCATGGTCAAGCCTGAATTCCAGCAACTCGGCTTTATGAGCTTCAAACTCTTCTGTTTCTTCCAAATCCCACGTGCCATCGGCCAGCCAGTCACGTTTCAAGTCCGCAATTTCTTTGGGAGTTTTAAATCCATTGCGTGGGGCC
>CAIQBN010000481.1 GCA_903870065.1 uncultured beta proteobacterium
GGGCAGGGCGCGTTACGGCGGATGGTGGCAGCACTCGACAGCGATCCAGCAGTGGGTATGGTTGGCGGTTTATTGGTCAATCTCGACGGCAGCGAGCAAGGCGGCGGACGCCGGGCTGTGCCGACGCCTTGGCGCTCGTTTGTCCGGGCATTTGGGCTGAACCGCCTGAGCAATCGTTGGCCCAAACTATTCTTTGACTTTTACTTGCATACCCAGCCGCTGCCCACGTCACCGATTGAGGTGGAGGCAATTTCAGGTGCACTGATGCTGGTCAGCCGCGCTGCGGTGCAGGATGTCGGTCGCTGGGATGAGGCGTATTTTTTGCACTGCGAGGATCTGGATTGGTGCATGCGGTTCCGTCAGCGGAAATGGAAAATTTTGTTTGTTCCGGACGCGCCGGTGGTGCACCACCTGGGGCATAGCAGTCGGGTGCGGCCTTACTTCGTCGAGTGGCACAAGCACAAGGGCATGGTCCACTTTTACCGCAAGTTTTTCCAGAATCAATATCCGGGCGCTCTGATGTGGTTGGTTGACGCCGGAGTCTGGTTTCGATTTGGCCTGGTATCAATACACCATTGGTCCACGCGCTTGTGGAAACGTATGCGAGGCGAGAATGAGTAGCCAGTCTGTCACCGCAGTATTGGGCGCAAGCAGCCTGGTTGGCAAGTCGGTGATTCCGATGCTGACTCATGCGGGGCATCAGGTGCTGGCGTACTCCAGAGTGGCGCGGGACGATAGCCGCGCGGAGGGCGTGAACTGGAGAATGCTGCAGGGTAGCGCAAGCTCTGTCAAGGACCCGCAGGTCATCGCGTCGTGGTTGTGCCTGGCTCCGATTTGGGTGCTGCCGCATTATTTTGCAATGATTGAGGCGCACGGCGCGCGCCGTGTGGTGGCCCTGTCATCAACCAGCCGTTTTACCAAGACCGGTTCATCCGAATCCTCCGACGTGGCAGTGGCTGCACGGTTGGTCGATGGCGAGGATCAATTCAAGGCCTGGGCCATTGAAAAAGGCATTGAGTGGGTGATCCTTCGGCCGACCATGATTTATGGCCGGGGGCAAGACAAAAATTTGACCGAAATTACCCGCTTCATCGGGCGTTTTTCGTTTTTTCCCCTGCTCGATAGAGCCACCGGACTGCGTCAGCCCATTCATGTGCAAGACGCGGCGCTGGCTTGCATGGCGGCGCTGTCGGCTCCCCCAGCGGCCAATCGCGCCTACAACATTGCGGGTCACGAGGCACTGCCCTACCGCGAAATGATAGAGCGAATTTTTGGTGCCCTGGGGCGGCGGCCCCGGCTGGTCCGAGTTCCGTTTCCCGCGTTCTGGCTGGCGCTGAAGTGCTTGCGGATATTTCCGAAATACCGGCATTGGACAGTTGCGATGGCTCAGCGCATGAACAAGGACATGGTGTTTGATTGTTCGGAGGCAAAGACCGACCTGGGTTTTTCGCCCCGCTCATTCCGCTTTGGACCCGAGGACTTACCCAGGTAATCTTCGCCAGCGCCGGATGTGTTGCAGCAGACCGAGTTAGAAGTGGCAACCTACACGGAAATGGACTCTGCGCGTACAGTCTGACCCGATGGATTGCGCCGCCCGGTTGCGGTGCGCCACCTACTCAATTATTCTGGAGCGACCATGGTCAAAAAATTGCATAAATCCACCGAATCGAAATCATCACAGGCGCAGCTCAGCGGATCTGTCAAGGATTCCGCACAGCAGATCTGGCAAGCAGGTTTGGGTGCTTTTACCCGCGCCCAAGCGGAGGGCTCGAAAGCCTTTGAATCCCTCGTCAAGGAGGGTGTGAGCATCCAGCGCAAGACACAGGCGGCAGCCGAAGAAAAAATTTCTGAGGCGACCAACAAGATGTCAACCATGGCGACAGACATCTCCTCGAAGGCGTCGGGACAGTGGGACAAGCTGGAAAATATTTTTGAAGAACGTGTGGCCAAGGCGTTGAACAAGCTTGGCGTGCCCTCTGCCAAGGATGTGAATGATCTGATTGCCCGAATCGAAGACCTGAACAAGGCGGTGCAAAAACTCTCCGCCAAAGCGCCAGCGACCAAGGCTGCACCCAGCGCCGCCAAAGCGCCTGCACCGAAGGCGAAAACACCTGCCAAGAAGGTCGCCGCAAAGCGGGCTGCACCCGCACGCAAGGCCGCCAGCATGGAGGCCGTGGAGCCAGGCGGGCTACCCACCTGATGGCGGGCTGACGCCTGACCATTGACTGCAAAGGAGCGTATTGACGCTCCTTTTTTTCACCAGTCGCAGTTTGCGTGGCTGACCACGCTAGCGCTAGTCATCAGCTGCTGCGTTGCAGCAAAAATGACCTGTTCTGGGCTCTACACTTTGTACCTATGAATGCCAATTCGAATACCCGTCCAAAAATCGCATTAGCACTGGCCGGCGGTGGCCCGCTTGGGGCCATTTATGAGGTCGGCGCGATGTGTGCGCTGGAAGAATCGCTCAATGGCTTGGACTTCACCCAACTGGATCATTATGTTGGCGTATCGGCTGGCGGCTTTATTGTTGCCGCGCTGGCCAACGGGATGTCGCCGCGTGAACTGTGCGCGTCTTTCATTGAAAACGACAGTGAACCTTCAGAGACGTTTGATCCCTCCTGGTTGCTGAAACCGGCGTATGGCGAGTTTGCACGGCGGGGCATCATGATTCCGGGACTGGTTCTGTCCGCTCTTTGGCACGTGACCATGGGACGCAAGTCGATCATGAATGCGCTTGAACGACTAAGCCCTGCGTTGCCGACGGGTGTGTTTTCCAATCATGCAGTCAACACCGAGCTCGCGCGTCTGTTTAGTCGTGCCGGGCGAACCAACGACTTTCGCCAACTCAAGACCAAACTGACTTTGGTTGCAACCAACCTCGACAGCGGAGAAGCGGCGCCATTTGGCCGACCGGGGTGGGACCATATCCCGATTTCTCAAGCGGTACAGGCCAGTTCAGCCTTGCCGGGTCTGTTTCCACCTGTCGAAATTGAGGGGCGTTGTTACGTCGATGGTGCTCTGAAAAAGACGATGCATGCATCGGTGGCACTGGAAGACGAGGTCGATCTGATGATTTGCCTGAATCCACTGGTACCCTTTGACGCCACTGCGCCTCAGTTCGCCAAAGTGATGCAACGCGGCCTGCCCGCCCACAAGCGGGAAATTCCACGCATTGTGGATGGTGGATTGCCCTCCGTTTTGAGTCAGACATTTCGCTCCATGATTCACTCGCGTATGGAGCTGGGCATGAAGCACTACACCCACGCATACCCGCACACTGACCTGGTGCTCATTGAGCCAGACCATCGGGACCCCGAGCTTTACCTGGCCAACACCTTTAGCTATGCCCAGCGGCGCCATCTGGCCGAGCATGCCTACCAACAGACGCGCCAAATGCTGCGCTCACGCAAGACCGGTCTTTCCGCCAAATTGGCGCGTCACGGGATCAGTTTGAACCACGATGTGCTCGATGATCCCAAGCGCCATTTGTCAGCACCGCCCAAGGCGCCCACCCGAATTGGACGTGCCATTGCGACCCTGCAAGAGGTCATGGAGGATTTGGGTGAAACGGTTGCCGCAGCCGCGCGAATTCCAGCCCACTGAGTAAATGCCATGGTCAAAAAAGCACCTCGCCGCACCGCAGAGCGCATTCTGGAAGTGACGCTGGAGCTGTTCAACCGTTTTGGCGAACCCAATGTATCGACCACGCTGATCTCTGCCGAATTGGGCATCAGTCCGGGTAACCTGTATTACCACTATCCGGCCAAGGATGAATTGATCAACTCCCTGTTTGATCGTTACGAAAAGGCGCTCAACGAGCTGCTCAATGCGAGTGATGGTGTGCGTGACGTTGAAGACGCATGGTTTTTCATGCACACCTTGTTTGAATTGATCTGGCAATACCGTTTTCTGTACCGTGATCTGAATGACTTATTGAGCAAAAATCGCCGATTGGAGACCCATTTCCAGTGGGTATTGAAGAACAAGACCCGCTCGGTCAAGGCCATGCTTGACAGCATGAACCGCACTGGCGTTGTTCGTATCGATTCACGTGAAATGGAGCCCACCGCCACCAGCATGGTGGTTGTGCTGACCTACTGGCTGAGTTTTGAGTATGTGAAAGATCCGCGCAATGCCTTAGAGCCGCAAAGTGCACAGGCTGCCCTGCTGCGCGGTGCATACCATGTATTGAATCTGCTGGTGCCCTACCTTGAGGAGGGGCAACGGATGCACTTGCTCAAGCTGGTCGGGGCCTACAACCCCCAGGACGCAACATAATTATGCAGACACAAGAACAAAGTTTCCGCGGCGCACACGGTGCTGCCGGAAAGCGACGATCCACCGAGGAGAAACACCGTGGCCGCCTGGACCGCATTCAGCTGTAGCGACGAATATTCTTTCGATATTGCACGGGTCAAGACCGACTGGAACCGATTGCACGCAGGGGACCAGGAGCCGCTGCCCCAGGATGAACGCTTGCTTGCCGCATGGGCGCTTTTCCATCGGGGCGAGTTTGAACATGCGGCAGAACTCGGCACGCAGGCCGGACTGGCTGGCATCACCGTCGTCAGCAAGGCGACTTGCGTTTACGCCAACTATATTGAACCGCGGGAAAAAGTGCGTTTGCGCCTGTTTCTCGACGTGGCGGACCGTGCGGCCACATTGGCCATGAGCGAGCCGGACAATGCCAACGCCTACTACTGGCAGGCCTATGCGTTGGGTCGGTACAGCCAAGGCATCAGTGTTGCCAAGGCGTTGGCGCAAGGTATTGGTGGCAAGGTGAAATCGGCGCTCGAAAAGGCAATTGGACTGCAGCCTCGTCACGCCGATGCCCATATCGCACTGGGAGCTTTTCATGCCGAGGTCATTGACAAAGTGGGTGCCCTTATTGCAAATATGACCTATGGCGCAAAAAAGGAAGTGAGCCTGAATTTGTTTGAACGGGCTCTTGCGTTAGTGCCCCAATCGGCCATCGCGCGTATTGAATATGCCAACGCGCTGGTCATCCTTGAGGGTGACAAGCGGGCTGCAGAGGCCACCCGTTATTACGAGCAGGCCGCTGGTGTGCGGGCGCTCGATGCGACCGAGCGACTCGACGTCGGCGTTGCACAGACCGAGTTGGCAGGCTAGCCTTCGCCCCACGGCAGCATCAGGGTTAACAATGCAAGTTTGGCAAATTCTGGCTCAAACTGGTTGCTGATGGCCTGCGGGTCGGGGCACAGGGTTGAGTCCGACACCACACCGAATTGCACACCGCCACCGTAGCTCAAGATCGATACACCGAGCCCGACGCTTCCGCTTTGAGGGACCCAGAACAAGGACTCTTCCACGGTCGAGCCGCACAATTTCATTTTTTCGCGTGGCCCGGGCACATTGGTCATCACAGCAGTCGTCTTTTTTGAAAACAACCCGAGCATGGTATCTTGCATCGGTTTGGCCAGAAAACCGGCTACGGCCAGCAAGCCAAAGGCCAGCAGCGGTTGCATGCTGCCCTTGAGCCCTTGCATGCGGCGACGGACCTCGTACACCCGCTCAACAGGGTTGTCCAAGCCTATCGGCAGTATAAGAGGCGCCAGGCCGAATTGGTTGCCCAGCTCGTGAGCCTTGCCCAGCGTCCGCAAATTGACTGGGATCATGGCCCGAATCTCCTTGCCCGCAATCGGGTCGCCATGACCCCTGAGGTAGGCACCGATGGCTCCGGCCACGCAACTCAACAGTACGTCGTTGATCGAACAGTTCAGAGCCTTGCCAACTGCCTTGACTTCCAGCAGCGGTATCGAAGGGCACCATGCCACGCGTTTGGCGCGGCCCGGGACACCCTTCAGGCGGGTCGGGGAGTCGTCCTCCATCAACGCCAGCGCACTCAGATCGGCCAGTGCGTGATACGCTACTTTGGCAAGGTCGATCGAGCCTTGAAGCCCGCCCTCAACGCCCTTTTGCGGCTCCATCAGCAGTCCGAGCGAGCTCACCGCACCGTCGCCTGCCGCGCCCAGGGCGCGCACTGCCATGTGGGTCAGGGGTTTGATTAACGCCTGCGTTATCCATTCTTGCGCACCCTCAAGCTCGTCGCCGTGATGCTGGCGAGGCAGTGGCTCTGGTGGTGGTGAGCCGCCATCCACCAGCGACTCGGTCACTGAGATCAACGCGATGCCATCTGCAATGCAATGGTGCACGCGAACCATTAATGCCGACCCGCCCTTGTAATGTTCGACCAGGTGAAACTGCCACAGTGGCCGTTGCCTGTTCAGTGGATGCATGGTGAGCTCGGCCAGTCGGTCCTGAAGCGCTTCTTGTTGTCGATCAGCCGGATGGTTTGCAAGCGTCTCCAGCACCAGATGGTTGGCCAGATCAAACTGCGGATCGTCAACCCAGGTGGCACCGGCGGCATCCTCGACCACACATTGCACAAACCGTGGATATTTCAACAGTCGCTCCGTTAGGCGGTGACTGAGGTCCCGGTGGCGAATGCCGGGTTTGAGAACCCAGACGCCCACTATCATCATCAGGTTTGATGGTGAGTCCATGCGCAGCCAGGCGGTATCCACCTTGCTCATGCGTTCGCCAGCCAGTCCCAGTGCCCCTGCAATGGCACGGGTTACGTCATCCTGCAGGGAGTGCGCGGGGCGCTTTGTATCCGTTCGCTTGTTTGTCTTGGCATTGGTGCGGGTAACCATGGGAACTCCAGAGCGGTGCTGCGGTGGATGGGGCCTTCGATCCAGCGGCATGCCGGACAGCCACACCCGTGGCGCTACTGTACTATTGTGCGTGCCGTAAGATAGCGTCCACAAGCCTGAGGCAGTTGGGCATTTATGCAAGCGCAGCGTTTAAGTCAAACCAAATGGAGAAACCCATGACCGATCTGAAGAAAAAATTCGAAGCCGCCGTTGCCAACTCCAAAAACCTTTCTGAGCGCCCCGACAACAGCACCTTGTTAAAAATCTACGCGCTGTACAAGCAGGCCAGCACGGGCGACAACACCGAGAAAAAACCCGGGTTTGTCGATATGGTGGGACGGGCCAAATGGGACGCCTGGAACGGACTCAAGGGCACCAGCACCAAAGACGCAATGCAGCAATACGTCGACCTGATTGCTTCGCTCAGCTAAAAAGTTGAACAAAATTCAGTCCTAGCCCTCGTTGTATAAGGGTATGCAGCTCTCAAAAAGATAGCATTTTGAATGTTAATGCTTTTTGGAAACTGCTTTTTTCGCGCTTGGCTTGGGGCTGAGCAAGTCATCCAGGTTTTTCACAATCTCGGCTTCGATCCGCCCTTTGAAGGCGCCCAGTAGAAATCCGAGCTTGGCGTCCAAATCAAAATGGTCTGCGGTGACCAGCAGCACTCCGTGGACTCCGGTTCGGGTGAAACTCACCCGGTCTTCGCGGGTGCCCTGTTCGTAGGTGCATTCCATGTCGAATTCCGCTTCGACCTGTTCCGCCCACTTGAATGCAATTTTTCGCGCCGCCGCCAGAGTCAGGGAATGCTCGCGGCGGATATGAAGATTTGCGATGACCGTTCTCCTCAGTGCAGGGTTGTGTGATGGGCAGGTCCATACTCAGCGATATGTACTAACTGCGAGCGGCGTTGACGCGCCGACCTACCATGCTTTATAAATTCAAATCCAAGGTCACGGGCGACCTGATCATGCTCGAACCCAACGGGCGCCAGATGCTGAACCTGATCGGCAAGGGCGACCCGGCGTCTTCGATAAAAGGTATCTTGCTGCCGCACGACATGCCCGGCGCCATCGCGGCGCTGCGGCGCGCCATGGATGACGATGAAATGGCGCTGCAACAACGCATCGCGCAGGCGCAGGCCGCTGGAGAAACTTTGTCGCGCTCTGACATGGTGTCCCTGCGCCAGCGCGCAGTACCGTTGATTGACATGATGCAGCGTTGTCATGGGGCGGGAGAAGCCATCGTCTGGGGTGTCTGAGCCGGTGCCCGCACTGGCGCTAATCAGCGTAAACGCCAGCTGCCTTGATTACGGGGCTCCATTTGGCAATTTCGGCCAGCACAAATCGCTTGTGCTCGGATGGCTCCATTCGCTGTTCGCTGACAACCACAGCGCCTAGCCCTTCCTGTTTCTTGACAAAATCCGGGTCCTTGAGCGCCTGCTTCAGTGCCGAGTTGATCTTGGCCAGCACGTCCGGTGGTGTGCCCTTGGGCGCATACAGCCCCTGCCAGATCGTGACATCGAAGCCCTTGAGCCCAACGCTTTGCAGAGTTGGCAGATCGCGCAACGCCAGCGTTGTCAGCGGTTTGGACGTTGTAACGGCAAATCCAATGACCTTTTTCGCCTCGATATGGGAGGAAGTGTTGGTGGTCTGGTCGCACATCAGGTCAATCTGTCCGCCAATCAAATCCGTCATAGCCGGTGCGGTTCCTTTGTAGGGAACGGTTGTCATGTCCACTTGCAGCGCGTTCTGGAAAAGCAATCCGCACAAATGGGAGGCAGATCCAACCCCGGCGTTACCCAAATTGACCTTTCCCTTGTTCTGACCAATCCAGCCAACCAGTTCCTTGTAGTTTTTTGCCGGCAACGACGGACGTCCTATCAGTGTCATTGGCACATCGCTCACCATGCCCAGGTATTCGAAGTCACTTTCGACCTTGAACGCAATATTGCGCACCAAACTGGGCATGGTCGCCATGCTGATGTGGTGAAACAACAGGGTGTAGCCGTCAGCTGCGGCCTTGGCGACCTTGTTGGCGCCAATGGACCCGCCAGCGCCGGCGGCATTGTCAACCAGAACGCTGGCACCACCGAGGGGCTTGCGCAGGGCTTCGGCCAAGTCCCGTGCGGTCCGGTCAGTTGGCCCACCGGCGGCAAAGGGTACAACGATGGTGATCTGTTTGCTAGGATAGTTGTCAGCCTGGGCACCCAAGGCAAACAACCCGGCAAGAACGGCAACAATTCTTTTCATGGGCAACTTTCGTGGAGTTTGACCTCCAGCCTAACGCTGCCAGATTCATTTGCCATGGTGGAAACTACCTAGGCAGTAGCTGACGAATTGCTTATTTGTAGCTTCTGGCGTCTTCAATAATTTTGCCATCGTTAGGCAAGCTGCCTGGCAAGACGATCTCAACTTGACCGCGCAGTTTGGTGACATCGCGGATGGCTTCTTCGATGCGCAGGTTCAACCCCTCGGGATTGGTGTTCGCCTCGACCCGCAGGGTCATGGTGTCGTTGGCCATTTCGCCACTCACCACCAGGCGAGCGCGGGCAACCTCGGTGAACCGCTTGACAATGTCGTCGACCTGTTTGGGGTGTACGAACATGCCCCGGATTTTGGTGGTCTGGTCGGCCCGGCCCATCCAGCCCTTGATGCGGACGTTGGTTCGCCCGGTCGGGCAAGCACCCGGCAGGACGGCTGACAAGTCACCGGTGCCAAACCGGATGAGCGGGTAGTCGGGATTGAGCGTGGTGACCACGACTTCTCCCACCTCGCCTTCGGCAACTGGGTCGCCGGTGCCCGGGCGCACAATCTCGACAATGACGTTTTCATCCAGAACCAGGCCTTGGCGCGAGTGGGTCTCGTAGGCGATCAATCCCAGATCCGCGGTGGCATAACACTGGTAGCCACTTATGCCGCGCTCCAAAAACCAGTCGCGCAGGCTCGGGGGGAAGGCCTCACCGCCAAACATGGCCTTGGCTACGCTGGGCAATGCAACGCCCATTTCGATAGCCTTCTCCACAATAATTTTGAGAAAGCTCGGTGTGCCGATATAGCCCGCCGGTTGCAGGTCGCGCATAGCCAGCACTTGCTGCTCGGTTTGTCCGGTGCCACCCGGAAAAACCGAGCAGCCTATTGCATGTGCTCCAGTCTCCATCATGGAGCCGGCCGGTACAAAGTGGTAGCTAAAGCTGTTGTGAATAAGCTCACCCCGCCGAAAACCCGCTGCGTAAATGGCGCGCGCCATGCGCCAGTAGTCACGCGCCGTGCCTTCAGGTTCATAAATCGGACCCGGGCTGGCAAACACGCGCGGCATGGCGGCGCCATAACCCACCGAACTAAAGCCACCGAATACATTGCCGCCGACAGCCAACGCGCGCGAAGCCTGCTGAATCTCCTGCAACTCGTGCTTGCGTGTCACCGGCAGTGCCGCGAGGGCGGCCCGACTGGTGACAGTGCTTGCCTCCACGCCACGCAATATCTCGGCCAGTGCCGTACTGCGATTTTGGGCATGCGCAACCTGTGCCGGCAATGCCGACATAAGCGCCGCTTCGCGCTGCGTCGTGGTCCGGGTTTCAAGTGCATCAAAAAATGTGTTCACAACTGTCAGCTCCTAGTTCATGCGGTTGCGATGGGTTGCCCAAGCGGCCACGCAAAGCGGGCACGCCGGGGGGTGCATTTAACTCAAGCCAGCCAGCGCTTGCGCCGCTTGTAGCTCTTGACGTCTTTGAAGCTCTTGCGTTCGCCACCACCCATGCCTAGGTAGAACTCCTTGACATCTTCGTTGGTGCGCAGGTAATCTGCGGCGCCATCCATCACGACACGACCAGACTCCATGATGTAGCCGTAGTCGGCATATTTCAGCGCCATGTTGGTGTTTTGTTCAGCCAGCAGGAAGGTCACTTTTTCCTTGGTGTTGAGGTCCTTCACAATCTCGAATACCTCTTCCACGATTTGTGGGGCCAATCCCATGGATGGCTCATCGAGCAGCACCATATTGGGGTTGGCCATCAGGGCGCGGCCAATGGCACACATTTGCTGTTCACCACCCGAGGTATAGGCGGCCTGGCTGGTGCGGCGGGTCTTGAGGCGGGGGAAGTAGTTATAGACTTTCTCTAGGTTGGCCGCCACCTCGGTGGCACTTTTACGGGTGTACCCGCCGGTGAGCAAGTTTTCTTCAATCGTCAGGTGGGCAAAGCAGTGGCGCCCCTCCATGACCTGAACCACGCCGCGTTGAACCAAATCGGCCGGGGACAGGTTTTCAATGCGTTCACCGCGCAACTCAATGGACCCTTTGGTCACTTCCCCGCGCTCTCCGGCCAGCAGGTTCGACACCGCGCGCAGGGTGGTGGTCTTGCCAGCTCCGTTGCCACCCAGGATGGCCACAATGCCACCCTCTGGCACCTGAAGCGAAACACCCTTGAGCACCAAAATAACGTGGTTGTAGATGACCTCGATGCCATTCACGTTAAGAACAATTTTTTTCGCTTCACTCATGGTGATATTCCCGTTTGAACCAAATGAAAAACCCGCATAGCGAACCTTTCATTTGGCGACTCCAAAGAGCCGCCGCCCCACACGCTGCACTCTGCAGGGGTAGCAATGCGAAGCCAGCCACCCCTTACAGAAACACCGTGGAACCGGCATTGCCGGGCCACTGGTGTTGCCCCCTGCAAGGGGGAAAGCGGCCACACGCAGTGGGCAAGCCGGGGGTGTACCTACTAACTCTGGCAGTCAGCCGGCGTACGCGGCGTGAGCTTCTTGTCCGCTGCATACTTGGCGGCTGTGGCTTTGACCAGCGGCTTCAGGATCATCTCGTCGGCCTGCAGCCAATCGGACGAGAAATTCCATTTCTTGCCATCCCAGGTGTGCACACGTGCCCAGTTGGAGCCCATGTGGTCGGCGCAGGTGGTGGCAATTGGGCGCATCACACCCGCGAAGCCCAACGCATCCAGCTTTTTCTGGTCCAATGCCAGGTTTTCGTAGCCCCAACGCGCTTGCTCGCCGCTGACCCATTTGCCTTTTCCATAACGCTCTTGCGCCCGGCGCACGCCTTCGACTGCCAACATCGAGCTCATGGCTCCGCGCATGTAGAGCACAGAGCCGACTTCTTCCTTGGGTCCTGAGCCTTCGCCCTTGGCATGTATTTTTTCCAGGATTTCCTTGACCACTGCGGACTGGGGTTCGGCACCGTGCTGCATGGTCACGGCGTTGTAGCCTTTGGCGCCCTCGCCCACATCCTTCACGTCCGGCTCGGCACCCGACCACCACACACCGTACATCTTTTCACGGGGATAGCCGGTAGCCTGAGCCTCTTTCAGCGCGGTGGAATTCATCACCCCCCAGCCCCACAACAACACATAGTCGGGCTTGGCCTGGCGCACTTGCAGCCAGGTGGCTTTTTGATCCACGCCAGGCGCGGTCACAGGCAGAAGTTGCAAGTTGAAGCCGAGTTGGGCGGCACGCTCCTGCAGCAAGGGAATTGGCTCCTTGCCATACGGGGAATCGTGGTAAACCAGCGTGACTTTCTTGCCTTTGAGTTTCTCAAGTCCACCTTCTTTGGTGCCAAGTGTCTGGACCAACGCGTCAGCGGCCAGCCAATAGGTTCCGGCCAGGGGGAAATTCCACTTGAAGACGGTTCCGTCCTGGCTCTCGCTGCGACCATAACCGGCTGTAATCAGAGGGATCTTGTCGCCAGGTGCCTTCTCGGTCAACGCAAACGTAATGCCGGTGGACAGCGGCTGGAACACAGTGGCTCCGCCATGTTTACCCTTCAGGCGTTCATAACACTCCACGCCGCGCGCCGTGTCATAGCCGGTCTCGCACTCTTCATAAACAATCTTGACACCATTGATGCCACCGCGCGCGTTGACCAGCTTGAGGTAGTCAGCGTAGCCGTTCGCCCATGGCACACCGTTGGGGGCATATGGTCCCGTGCGATAGGGCAGACCTGGAAAGAACTGCTCCTTGGCCTGAGCGAATGCGCCAGCGCCGGCGGCAGCCAGCACACTGGCCAGAACGATGTTGCGAATTTTCATAAAAGTCTCCTAATGATCGGCATTGGTATGCCTGTGGTTAACGAACGGACAACGGGGCAAAAAAGAACGGCACTCAGTGCGGGAACGGCCACAGTCGCAGCTTCTGCTTGGACAGTGCCCACAGCTTGGCAAGGCCATGCGGCTCCACGATCAGGAACCACACAATAAGCGCACCGAAAATGATCAGTTCGGCGTGTGAAATGCCGGCAGTGGAAATATCAACTCCGAACAGTTGCCCCAGTAGCGGCAGGAACTGGTTCAGAAAAATCGGCAGTAAAACGATAAATCCGGCACCGAAAAAACTGCCCATGATCGACCCCATGCCGCCAATAATTACCATAAAGAGCAACCGAAAGGACATGTCGACCGAAAATGCGGCCGGCTCCCAGGCGCCCAGGTAGATGAAGCCCCACAGGGCGCCCGCAACGCCCACGATGAAAGAGCTGACGGCGAAGGCGCTGAGCTTGGCGTACATCGGACGGATTCCGATCACCGCAGCGGCCACGTCCATGTCACGAATGGCCATCCACTCGCGACCGACGGCACCACGCACAAGATTCTTGGCCAGCAAGGCCATGACAACCAGAATCGTCAGGCACAGAATGTATTTGGAAATCGGGCTCTCGATAGGCATGCCCAGAACCTGCAGCCCCGACACCGACACCGAACCGGACGGCGCATCGTTGGTGAACCACTTGATACGCAGAAACATCCAGTCACTGAAGAACTGCGCTGCCAGGGTCGCCACGGCCAGGTAGAGTCCCTTGACCCGCAAGCTGGGCAACCCGAACAAAATGCCGAATGCGCTGGCGCACAGGCCCCCAAGAACCAGAGCAAGGATCAGCGGGATGCCAGGAACGCGCACAAAAAAGTTGAAAGCTGCGTACGCCCCCACTGCCATGAAGGCCCCCGAACCCAGCGAAATCTGGCCACAGTAGCCCACCAGAATATTCACCCCCAAGGCCGCCAGCGCCATGATGAGGAACGGAATAAAGATAGCGCGAAACATGTAGTCGCTGCCCAGCATCGGCACCACCAGAAAAGCCGCCGCGATCACCATCAGGATGGCCCAGCGGTCCTGTGCAATCGGGAATATCTGCTGATCGGCACGGTAGCTGGTCTTGTACTGGCCGTTTTCTCTATAGAACATAGTATTTATCCAATCAGTGTCTGGTCAGACGCGGTCAATGATCTTCTCGCCGAACAGCCCTTGTGGCCTGAACAGCAGAAATACGAGGGCCAGCACATAAGCAAACCAGATCTCAATACCGCCGCCGACATAGGGTCCCAAAAATACCTCGGACAATTTCTCGCCGACGCCGATGATCAGGCCACCCACGATGGCGCCCGGCACCGAGGTCAAGCCCCCCAGAATCACCACCGGCAAAGCGCGCAGCGCAACCGTGGTCAGGGAAAACTGCACGCCCAGCTTGCTGCCCCAAATCATGCCGGCAACCAATGCCACCACACCGGCGACACACCAGACAATGACCCAGATACGGTTCAGGGGGATGCCTATACTTTGTGCAGCCTGGTGGTCATCGGCGACAGCGCGCAGGGCACGGCCGGTTGCAGTCTTTTGAAAAAACAGACTGAGAGCCGCCACCAGCACGGCGGCGATAAGCGCCGCATACAGGTCTTCCTTGTTGATCAGGATGCCGCCTTCAAACATCTGCTCGAAAGCCATGATCGGCTCCTTGGGCATGCCCACATCGATCTTGTAGATGTCGCTGCCGAATATGGTCTGGCCCATGCCGTCCAGAAAGTAGCTGATACCCAGCGTGGCCATCAGCAAGGTGGTGCCTTCCTGGTTGACCAGATGGCGCAGTACCAACCGCTCAATGATCCAGGCCACCACAAACATCAGGAACCCGGCAATGATGAAAGCGAGCAAGTTGGCTGCAATCGGGTTGGATATACCGGTCCATGCGGGAATCCATTCGGCAAAGCGCGCCATCGCCAGCGCCGCGAACAGCACCATCGCGCCCTGTGCGAAATTGAACACGCCCGAGGCCTTGTAAATCAGTACAAAACCCAGCGCCACCAGCGAATAGAGCATGCCCGCCATCAGGCCGCCCAAAAGTGTTTCAAGGAAAAAAGCCATGTTCTGATTCCTTAGTGGGAGGTGCCGAGGTAGGCGCTAATCACTTCCGGGCTGTTACGCACCTCTTCCGGTGTGCCGTCGCCAATCTTCTTGCCGTAGTCGAGTACGACCACACGGTCGGAGATGTCCATCACCACACCCATGTCGTGTTCGATCAAAACGATGGTGGTACCAAACTCTTCATTCACGTCCAGCACAAAGCGGCACATGTCCTGCTTTTCTTCGACGTTCATGCCGGCCATCGGCTCGTCCAGCAGTAGCACCTGCGGCTCCATCGCCAGCGCGCGGCCCAAATCCACCCGCTTTTGCAAACCATAGGGCAGTTGACCTACCGGCGTCTTGCGAAAAGCCTGGATTTCCAGAAAGTCGATGATGCGCTCCACCGCCTCGCGGTGCATGATTTCCTCGCGCTCGGCCGGTCCAATGCGCAGCGCCTGCATCAGGATATTGCTCTTGATCTTGAGGTTGCGCCCGGACATGATGTTGTCCAGCACGCTCATCCCCTTGAACAGCGCCAGGTTCTGGAATGTGCGGCCAATACCCATGACCGCAACCTGGTGGCTGTCCATGTGTTTGAACGCCTGCCCCCGAAAGGTAATGGAGCCCTGCTGCGGCGTATACACGCCGTTGATGCAGTTCAGCATGGAACTCTTTCCCGCGCCGTTGGGGCCTATGATTGCGCGCACTTCGTGTTCACGCACATTAAAGGAAATATCGGTCAGCGCCTTGACGCCACCGAAGCTCAGCGAGATATTCTTGACATCCAGAATGATGTCGCCGATCTTCTTTTGTGCGCCAATGGGCGCCACGACTGCGGGTGTGGTGTTGCTCATGCTGCTGCCTTCACAGGGGCAAAGGTCTTGGCGTCTTCAATGCGCAGGGTCGCGCTGACCTTGCCGGTGCGACCGTCTTCAAACTTGACCTGGGTTTCAATGAACTGGGAGTTTTTTCCGCTGTACAGCGCGTCGATCAAACCGCTGTAGCGCTCAGCGATAAAGCCCCGGCGGACCTTGTTGGTGCGTGTGAGCTCGCCATCATCGGCATCAAGTTCTTTGTGCAGCACCAGGAAGCGACTGACCTGGCTGCCGGCCAACAGAGTGTCGACACTCAAATCGGCATTGACCTTTTCCACACACTCTTTGATCAGCTGGTAGACCTCGGGTTTTTGTGCCAGATCGGTGTAACCCGCATAGGGCAGGTTGCGCCGCTCGGCCCAGTTGCCCACCGCATCGAAGTCGATGTTGATGAAGACACAGACCTGGTCACGGCCGTCGCCATAGGCCACAACCTCTTTGATGTGCTGGAAGAACTTGAGCTTGTTCTCAACGTATTTGGGCGCAAACATCGCACCGTCATTGGCGCCACCTTTGATGCGGCCCACGTCCTTGACACGGTCGATGATCTTGAGGTGACCATGGGCGTCGATGAAGCCGGCGTCACTGGTGTGGTACCAGCCTTCAGTTGTCAAGACCTCTGCTGTGGCGGTCGGATTTTTGTAATATTCTTTGAGCAAGCCGGGGGACTTGACCAGAATTTCGCCGTTGTCGGCGACCTTGATCTCGACACCCTCGCATGGTACGCCCACCGTGTCGGCACGCGCTTCGTGGTCGGGCTGCAGGCACACGAACACGGCGGTTTCGGTCGATCCGTACAACTGCTTGAGGTTGATGCCGATGGAGCGAAAGAATGAAAACAGGTCCGGGCCAATGGCCTCACCTGCCGTGTAGGCGACGCGCACGCGGCTCATGCCGAGTGTGTTGCGCAGCGGGCCATAGACGAAGAAGGTGCCCAGTGCATACAAGACACGATCAGTCAGCGAAATGGATTTGCCATCCATCAGCGTGGGGCCAACGCGCTTGGCGATGTCCATGAAGTAATGGAACATGTTGCGCTTGATGGTGCCGGCGTCCTCCATGCGAATCATCACGCTGGTCAGCAGTCCTTCAAACACACGGGGGGGTGCAAAGTAATAGGTTGGACCAATTTCCTTCAGATCGATGGTCACCGTCGCGGCGGACTCCGGGCAGTTCACCACATAACCACAGGCCAGCCACTGTGCGTAGCTGAAAATGTTCTGGCCGATCCAGGCAGGTGGCAAGTAAGCCAATACCTCTTCGGAGCCAGTCAGCTTGTCAAAGTCGGCACCCACCCGGGCCCGGTTGAGCAGCGAGTTGTGCGTGTGAACCACGCCTTTGGGGTTGCCTGTGGTGCCCGAGGTAAAGAACATTGCAGCAACATCGGCAGCTTGCGCTTGTTGCACTTCACCCTCAAAAAAATCAGGGTGGATAGCAACAAACGCCTTGCCGGCTGCCTGCAGCTCGTCAAGTGAAGCCAGGCATGGTTCGTCGTACTTGCGAAGACCGCGCGGGTCGTCAAAGTAGATGCGTTCGAGCTGCGGGCAACTCTCGCGGATTTCCAGCAGTTTGTCGACCTGCTCCTGATCCTCAGCGAAGGCAAAACGTACCTCGGCGTTGTTGATGGGGAACACACACTCCGCTGCCGCAGCGTCCTGGTACAGCGGGACAGGAATGGCTCCAAGCGACTGGACCGCCAGCATGGTGGCATACAGTCGCGGCCGATTGGCACCCACCACTACCATATGCTCTCCACGGCGTAGCCCGGCCTGGTGCAGCCCAGCAGCCAACTGCCGGACCATGGCTGACAAGTCGGCCCAGGACAGCGATTGCCAAATGCCATATTCTTTTTCACGCATGGCGGGCGCGTCGGGGCGCTCACTTGCGTGTTTTTGGAGTAGTCGCGGAAAAGTCGTTTGCATCCCGTATCCTTGTCACCAATGCCTGACCCTCAAGCGATGCGGGAGGGCCGTGTATGGAGCTGAATAGTAGCCCCGCATTTGACGTCAAGTTGTCGTTTGGACGACAATTGCAACTTTTCTGGGTAGGTGTTTTCCCTTCACTTTCTGTCAGCTTACAGAGCGAAATCATGCCAACTGATTCAGCCCTTCACCAGCGGCGCCGGGTACTGACGAACGCCGAGCTCGACGCCATTCCCTGGATGCAGTTGCTCTCACCCCTTGAGCGCCAGCGGGCCGTCGAAGACTTGAAGATTGCCGATGCCAGCCCAGGCGAATACATCTGCCGCATGGGGCGACCCGTGACCTATTGGTTTGGCGTTGTGGATGGCCTGCTCAAGATGAGTACCGATACCGCAGAAGGCCAGACCATGACCTTTACCGGCGTGCCGCCAGGCGGCTGGTTTGGCGAGGGAACCGCCATGAAGCGCGAAACCTACCGCTATAACATTCAGACCCTGCGTCGGAGCCGCGTCGCAGGCCTGCATGTGGATGCGTTTCACTGGTTGCTGGACCACTCCATTGGATTTAACCGTTTTGTGATGAACCAGCTCAATGAGCGGTTGGGGCAGTTTATTGCAGCACGCGAAATTGACCGCATGACCAACCCCGACATCCGTGTTGCACGCAGTCTGGCATCGCTGTTTAATCCGGTGCTCTATCCCGGCGTGGGTGAAGTGCTGCGAATCACGCAGCAGGAATTGGCCTATCTGGTCGGTTTGTCGCGCCAACGGGTGAACGAAGCACTGACCGCGCTGGCAGCGCATGGTGCGATTCGGGTGGAATATGGTGGCCTGCGGATCATGGATCTGCAGGCATTGCGCACACAAACCGTTTTTCGCTGAACACAAGACGAAAACCTGACCCGGGGCCCATGTCCGCCACCATGGTTGCAACGCCCACTCCAATGTATCGCAGAGGGACTTATTAAAGCCCTACTTGCTGAACGTGGTGCCGAGGGTTCTCGTATGTCCAGCGTCTCTCAGGCACGGCGGTCACCGCACGAACTGTCAGTATTTGACTTTGACCTTGTCAATTTGCTCTTTGGTCAGCGCCGGTACTTCGCCCCGGGCGGACATGCGGTTCAGGTTCCAGCCGCCTTCGCCAACCCAGGCTTTGATTACCAGTAAATTGGCGGCGCACACTGCATTGTTGTCCTTGTTTTCCTTGGTGTCCTTACTTTCCTTGTTGTCCTTGCTTTCCAATTCGCACAAGTACTTGTACATGTTGCCTGGCTTGCCACCTGAATACGCGCTGGTACCATCATCCAGACGGCGCATGAGTGCTCCGGTGGACTGGCCGTTTACCAGTTGCAACAGATGCTCATAAGTATCGGAAAGCGGGCCAACTTTTTCCTTTTTGTACTTTTCTTGGTCCAGATTAAATTCCGCCATGGAGGGTGAGCCCGCCTTTGCGGAATGGCATTCGGCGCAGTGCTTTTGCAAGATCGGCGCCACATCTTTGCGATATGTCACATCTGCAGCGACAGCGGGCAAGGCCAAAACGGCGCAAGCCAAAGAGGCAATCAGACTCAGTTTCATCTCATCTCCTGAAGTTAACAATCAAAATACTATGGAGCTTTTGCAAGCTTGTCACCAAACAACTCTGCAGGCCCGGGGCCATCTGGCTCCTTATGCGCAATTGCAAAGTGGCACTCGATGCAGGTCTTGCCCTCGGCCTTGCCCTTGGCATGGCGCGATTTGGCTTTGGCAGTCTGCAGCTCCAGATTCATCTTGTCTTCCCGGTGGCAACTGCGGCACTCGTGGGAGTCGCTCGCCTTCATCGACCGCCAAACTGATTGCGCCATGGCGGCGCGCTTGGACTCAAATTTCTCTTTGGTGTCAATAGACGGCGAAATATAGGTGTAGTAGAGGTCCTTGGTGGCCTTGAGCTTTGCAAGCACCAACGGACCGGGTTCGTGGGGGACGTGGCAATCGGTACAGATGGCACGCACGCCAGTGCGATTGGTGTCGTGGATGGTGCCCTTGTACTCGGCAAAGTTATAGGACATTTCGTGGCAACTCACGCAGAACTCCTCTGTGCTGGTGTGAGCCAGCACGTACGCCCCGGTAATTCCGACAGAGACTGAGAAAACCAGCAGCGTCAATGCCAGGCCAATCACCAGCTTCCAGTGTTGAAGCACTTTCACGAGGAAAGATTTCACAATGTTTGTATGTGCAAAGTGACGCCTACCGCGACAGGATGTAACGGGCCAAGTTCTTGATGGCGGCGTCGTCTTTGGATTTCACCTTGGAGTGCTCTTCCTTCACGCCATCAATTTCTATTATGGGTGCGGTCGTCAAATGCGTCACCAGCTTGGCTTCGCCGTCAGCTTTGCCTTTGTACTTGGCGGCTGTCTTTTTGTAGGCGGGGCCGTCCTTCTGCTTGTCAACTGAATGGCACTTGCCGCACTTGCTGGCCTCCAACAACTGTTCGGCTGCTGCGGTGTCTACGGCCTGCGCCTGCAGGGTCAGTGCCCCGCTGGCAAGGCCGATGCCCAGCAACAAACGAAATAACCGGTTGTGATTGCGCGCCATGTAAGTCCTCTCGCTATTGCGTATGCCTAATTCAACAAAAAATGAATGCGAACCATAGTACACCCCTGATGTTTTGATAAGCACTTGCAATGATTGACATAAATCAATGGCGGTCGTGTTTGCCGCTGCAACGCATGGAGCACCTATTCACAAGCCCCGCTTGGCGCCAAAACACATTGATTCTCAGTGGGCCGGGAAAAATTGGGCAAATCGAACTCCGGCCCTCGTAAAATAAGCACAACCAGCTACAAAAGAGATAGCAAATGACCGATTCCAAGCCGCCCGCACCCGTGTTTCGCCGCGCCGCGCCGCCTGCCGCAAATGCGTCTTCCGGCCGCTCTGCGGTTCCGGCCGGGCAGACCAACACGGCAGCCCATGGCGCCAATGGCACCATACGGCTCAACAAGCGCATGGCCGAGCTAGGGCTGGCATCGCGCCGCGAAGCGGACGACTGGATTGCCAAGGGCTGGGTCAAGGTCAATGGCAAGGTGGCCGAGATGGGCATGCAGGTTGCGCCGGACGCCCGCATTGAGGTCACCCGGCAGGCCCAAGGCGAACAGGCCAACCAGGTCACAATCCTGCTTAACAAGCCAATAGGCATCGTCAGCGGTCAGGCCGAAGATGGCCACCAGCCCGCCATCACGCTCATTCAGCCGCAAAACCGATGGGCGGACGACAACGCCCGTTTTTTCTTCAACCTCAGGCAGTTGCAAAGCCTGGTGCCGGCCGGGCGGCTCGATATTGACTCCACCGGCCTTCTGGTGCTGACGCAAGATGGCCGCGTGGCGCGCCAGCTCATTGGCGAAGACTCTGGCATGGAAAAGGAATATTTGGTGCGGGTGGTCTACACCGGTGTGGCCAATCAGGCTGCCGCCAACTCGGCTGCCGCGACCTACGGGGGGC
This sequence comes from uncultured beta proteobacterium, assembly GCA_903870065.1. GTDB lineage: Bacteria > Pseudomonadota > Gammaproteobacteria > Burkholderiales > Burkholderiaceae_C > Allorhodoferax. The sequence continues at coordinate 21,068 of CAIQBN010000481.1, forward strand.
GCCCTAAAGCCACTACGCCGCCACCCGCGCCGCCGTCAAAGCCGACCCAGCTCAGCCGCATTGACGATGATGACCCCATCAGCACCGATGTGCAGTCCGTCTTTCCCGCTGACAAACTGCGCCTGCTTCGCCACGGGCTGAGCCTGGACGGCCAGGCACTCAAACCGGCCAAGGTGGAGTGGCAAAACCCTGAGCAATTGCGCTTTGTTCTCATTGAAGGAAAAAAGCGTCAAATTCGCCGGATGTGCGAGCTGGTGGGCCTCAAGGTGGTGGGCCTCAAGCGGGTGCGTGTCGGCAAAGTAATGCTGGGTCACCTGCCGGTAGGGCAATGGCGGTATCTAGCCCCGTTTGAAAAGTTTTGAGTCAGCTACGTCACAAGATTTTGAGCAGAAATTCCATGCCACGCAAACCATCGTCGCCAACGACGGCTTCCACCCCGTCGGGTTCGCTGAGCCATTTACGTCCAACAGACCTGCGCGCGGTGTCGAAACTAGCCACCCAGGCGACCCGTGGCGTCACCAGCATGGCCGAAGGGGTGCACCAGGCCGTGTGGGCAACGCTGGGTGCGCCCGGGGGCCGCCAGCCTGGTCAGACACGGGGCATCACCGGTTTTGTCTACCGCACGGTGCACGGCGTGACCGAACTGGTGGGTAAGGGGCTGGAGGCAGCATTCACCAAGCTAGAGCCGCTGCTGGAAGCCTTGGTGGACGAGCCGCCAGAGACGCCGCAGCGCGAAGCGGTGCTTGCCGCGCTCAATGGCGTCATGGGCGACCAACTGGCGCACAGCCACAATCCGCTGGCCACGCCCATGACGCTGCGTTACCAGGGTCGCGCACTCAACCTGCATGCCATGCCCGACCTGCCGCAGGCCACCGGCAAGGTGCTACTGCTGATCCACGGCTTGTGCATGAACGACCTGCAATGGCAACGTCAGTCCGGCATCGATGCCAAGCCCGTGTCTGACCACGCCCATGCCTTGGCATCAACATTGGGTTATACGCCCATGTACCTGCGCTACAACACGGGCTTGCACACGTCGCAAAACGGCCATGAACTGGCCTCCATGCTGGAGCAGTTGCTCAGCAACTGGCCGCTGCCGGTGGAGGATTTCAGCGTGCTGGTTCACAGCATGGGCGGTCTGGTGATTCGCAGCGCCGTGCACTCCGCGCAGCAGAGCGCACTGCATTGGCCGCAAAAGCTAAAACACATCGTGTTTCTTGGCACGCCCCACCACGGTGCGCCGCTGGAGCGCGCCGGTAACTGGGTGGATGTCATTTTGGGCACCACACCATTCAGCAAACCCTTTGCCAAGCTAGGGCAGCTGCGCAGCGCCGGCATCACGGATTTGCGCTATGGCCATGTTCTGGATGCCGATTGGCACGGTCATGACCGTTTCAAAAAGCGCGCGGATGCGCGCACGCCACTGCCGCTGCCAGCTGGCGTGGCCTGCTACACCGTGGCCGCGACCACCGCCGCCAAACGCAGCCCGCTGGCAGACCGATTGATCGGTGACGGTCTGGTGCCCCTGGCCAGCGCCCTGGGCCAACACAGTGAACCGCAACACCAGTTGGACTTCGCCAAGGCAGCGCAAACCATTGTTTACCGCACCCACCACATGGAGCTGCTGTATAGCCCCGAAGTGACGAAGCACCTGCTGGACTGGTTGAAATAGGCTGGTGGCCCGGCGACCCTTGAAAAGCAACCCATCGCCCATAATTGCGGGCTTCCCGCGACGCACAGGGCGTTTTGCGGCACGTTTCTGTTTACGTTGAAGTTCTAACGAAAGTTCCATTCCCTATGAGCAAGCAAACCCTTTCCTTTCAGGCCGAAGTTGCGCAACTGCTGCACCTGGTGACGCATTCGCTGTACTCCAACAAGGAAATTTTCCTGCGCGAGTTAATCTCCAATGCATCGGACGCCTGCGACAAACTGCGTTTTGAGGCCATCAACGACAGTGGCCTCTACGAGAGTGACTCCGAGCTCAAAGTGCGCGTCACCTTTGACAAGGACGCAAAAACGCTCACCATCACCGACAACGGCATCGGCATGAGCGCGCAGGAAGCCATTGACAACCTGGGCACCATCGCCAAGAGCGGCACCAAGGACTTTGTGTCCAAGCTGTCCGGTGACCAGAAAACCGACTCCCAGCTGATTGGCCAATTTGGCGTGGGTTTTTACTCTGGCTTTATCGTTGCCGACAAGATCACGGTCGAATCCCGCCGCGCCGGCATGCAGACCAGCGAAGGTGTGCGCTGGGTCAGTGACGGCGGTGCCAGCGGCGGTGGCGCTTTTGAGGTCGAAAACATCACGCGTGACCAGCGCGGCACCAGCGTGATCCTGCACTTGCGTGATGACGCCCAGGACTACACCCAGACCTGGAAGGTCAAGAACATCATCAACAAATACTCCGACCACATCAGCCTGCCCATCCAGATGGAAAAGGAAGAGTGGAAAGACGGCGAACTGATCAACCCCAGCGATGAAAAAGGCGGCCGCCAGCCCGGCGCCATGGTCAAGACCGGCGATTGGGAAACCGTCAACAAGGCCAGCGCCATCTGGACGCGTGCCAAGAAAGACATTGAGCAGGCGCAGTACGACGACTTTTACAAGCAGATCAGCCACGACTTTGAAGCGCCGCTGGCCCACACC
>CAIQBN010000482.1 GCA_903870065.1 uncultured beta proteobacterium
AATAATCTCTGATCAATTTTTTTTAGCTGCTGTAACGAATGCTCCATGTGACCCCTTGCTTTGCGCCAGGGACAAAGCTGGTACCGCGAGAAGTGAAGCAATAACGAATTTTGTGATCCCTGATTTCATCGATTCCATAGTCGTCTCTAAAAAAATTTTGGTGATCTTAACAAAGATCAAAATCACTGAAAGGAGTGACAGTAGTCAGGTCTTGTCTCGAGTAATTGGGGTCAGATTCCAATTATTTCAAAACACTTCAAGCAGCCAGCGGCAACGGTGCCTGAAACCGTCCAAGGGCGCACCTGTCACGGTGATGTCTTCATCCAAGGCCTCCCAACGCAGCGCTGAGCCCTGCAAGCGCAAGGTCACTTCTGCCAATTGCTCATCCGTCGCCGCTGCCAGGCGGTGAAACCGGGCCGCCGGAAAGCCGATCTGCCGCCCATCGGTCAATTCCATGAAGATGGTACGGTTGGCTACCCAGGCTCGGGTGGCAATAAATTCAAACTCAGTGGGATTGAAAATCATCGGGTAAATGGAGTTGGATGCCTGCTATTTCAAAACACACAATCCAGTCGCCCCATTCCGTACAGCAGTGGTTACCAAACGTGCATCAAACGTTGCCAACTGACCGCCATGCGCGCACGCGAGCGCCAGCAAATAGGTGTCGGTCAACTGCCCAGAGTTTTTCAATTGGGTCTGGTTAACGATTTGTGCATTATGCAAACTGACATCATCCGGCCAAAAAACGTGGCCGGGCAATGAATATAACCCCGCCATCAAGTGTGCAACTGCTGCTGGGTTGCCGGGTGAGTTGGGGTATCTGGAATGCCCGACGATGCGAAGCACACCGTTTTCAGTCAAAGGGCAGGTAGCCCATGCTGGCTGTCCAGTCGTTGCAAACCAGGCGTGTGCGGTATCGTGCTGAACATGCGCCGGGTCGATCAATGCGATCAGCACATTGACATCGAGTAAATAGGTTGTCATTGCAACTCGTCTTGCAACTTCTTTACCATTTCAGGTGTCACCGCTGTGGCGGCAGAACGCACGGGCAGCAGTGGCACCCCGTTGCGCACTCGCAGTGGTTGCGGGTTGGTATGAAGCGCTTGTCTTGCCAGTGCCGACAAAATACTGCCCACACTTTGTCTCTCTACAGTTGCCAAACTCTTGACCGCAGAAAACACATCGTCGTCAATTGCCAAAGTCGTTCGCATTTCAAAACCCCCAGATATTCAAATTCAGCTTCCTCCAACATCATACAAGGATGAACACTAGCCCGTGTCAAAGGGGCGAAATGGTCACCACCACAGTAGAAGGCCGTGCGCCCGGTGTGGCCGATCTTTATGAAGCCGTGATGGAAGGCGCTGTGGAGCGTGTACGCCCCAAGATGATGACAGTGGTGGCGATCATGGCCGGTTTGCTGCCGATTCTTTGGGGAACTGGCACGGGTTCGGAAGTGATGAGCCGCATCGCCGCGCCGATGGTGGGCGGCATGATTTCTTCTACCGTGCTGACACTGGCGGTGATTCCGGCGATTTATGCGCTGGTCAAGCAGTGGCGGCTGGCGCGGGGGTTGGAGGGGTGATTGACATTCACGCCTCAGTGGTGTCGTCCGTTTGCGTCCAGACTGAACTGGGTGGACAAGTCCATCGCGCTGTGCAAGATACGTTCAATACGCACCAGGTCTGCCGTTGGGCGAAAGAAAATCACGTAACGCCCATGTGCGCAACTGCGCAAACCAGCGTCTAACTCTGGTCTGGCAATATAGGCCAACGGCGCTTGGCAAATTTTCTGGCATTGCGCACGCAAACCCTGAATAAAGCGCAGCGCGTTGCCGGGGCTGTCCATGGCGATGTAGTCTCACTAATGGTTTCCAAGTCAACGAGCGCCAATGGTGCAAATTCGAGCAGCATTAGCTCTGTCCCTCAGGGGCAGTGAGCCCAAGTGACTAGGCGTATTTTTGTTCCAATCGGGCAAAGACTTCATCCGCCGGTATGCCTGGGCCGCTGGCCACACCAGCTGCAATCGACGTGCGCAGCTCTTGCAGCTTCAGCGCTTGGGCTTGCTCTTGATCTTCTAGCAAGCGAAGGCCGGCACGCACCACTTCGCTGACATTGTTGAAACGACCGGTGGTCACTTGTTTTTTCACAAATGATTCGAAATAGGGGCTCAAGGCAACACTGGTAGGCATAACGTTCACTCCAAAATAGTATTAACTAATAATAACCAATATTTCCCCGGTGTTTTTGCTGCTCGATTGGACAACAAACTTCTTGAGTAGGTAGGACCTCTGCAAAGCCGTCATGGGAAGTACTGTGGAGCGCGTGCGCCCCAAGATGATGACGGTGGTGGCCATCATGGCCGGTTTGTTGCCGATTTTGTGGGGCACTGGCACGGGTTCGGAAGTCATGAGCCGCATCGCCGCGCCGATGGTGGGGGGCATGATTTCTTCTACCGTGCTGACACTGGCGGTGATTCCGGCGATTTATGCGCTGGTCAAGCAGTGGCGGCTGGCTAAGGGGTTGGAGGGGTGATTGCCGTGTGTCATCTGGGTAGGGTTGAGCAGCTTTTTCACAGTGTTTTAGGCCTCTAGCGCTTACTGAGCTTGCGTAAGGTGTTCTGTTTCTTATAGCAACTTGTGGGTTCGGTGGAACGCCAATTCCGACTCGATTCACCAATGCGCTGGCTTGCTGGCGGGCTTCTTGTTGGTCGGCACATAGTGCTGCAGTTGGGAATTGGTCAGTTCTTCATCCCGAATATAGTGACGCACCCAATGGGCCTTCCCGCAGCTGTCTATCTGCGAACACCAAATCACCCGTGCGAAACCGCAACAAATTATTCGCACGTTTTCCTGCTCTCACAAATGCTGAACAACAATGATGCACTCGATATATCATGTCCGCGGTTGCCGCGGCGCAGCTCGCGTTCTGCCGAACTTTCAGCAAGCTTTCTGAGGAGAAAATAATGGCAAGAAAATGGGTGACTATCCTAACCGCAGCATCGCTAACGTTGGCCGCCACTACGGCCAGTGCCAGCTTTTCGGCTGACATGACTGGGAATCTGGTCCGTCTCCAGGCCGAAGTCGAGGCTCAGCTTCGAGCAAATCCGGACATAGCACAGATGGTTTCCAAGGCCGCTGCGGCAGGCATCGACATGCCAATCCTAATGCGCGTCCTGGGCCAGCTTCCTGCTGTCAACATCGCAACTGCGGTTCGGGTCGCTGTCAGTGCCGTTCCTGGCCAGGGAGTTAATATAGTTGGCAGCGCCGTGCTTTACGGTGGCTCGGCACAATCGCCCGCGATCATCGCCGCCGGTATACAGGCGGCTCCGGCACAGGCCAGCGGCATGTTGGGCGTGATTCTGGGCGCATTGAACTTGAGCGGCAAGAAGGCTTTGCAGACGCAGGTCTTCCAATCGGCCATCGCCGCAGCACCGGACCAACTAGAAACCCTAGTGGCCACTGCAATGCGCCAGTCCGGCAGGCCTGATGTGGAATGGGCGGCGGTGACGGCCGTGCGCGCGGGCGCTGCAGTGAACCCGACAGTTTCTTCCGCCCTTCGCACCAATCCTGAGCGTGCCGGGGCGATTATCACGGCAGTCCTGCGGGCCGCAGCGACACCCGCCGCGGTCGACACCGCCGCGCACGGCGCCGGAATCGCCGAGGCGGTGATTGCTGCCGCGTTTTCCGCCGCTGGTATCGCCTACCCCTTGGGGCCTCAAGGTCAAATCCTCGCCTTGGCATTCATCAATGGTCCCACGGTAGCCGTCAACCAGATCATCACACTCAGGATTGATGGCAGCGGTACCTGTTCCATGGAGACGAATTATGGCAATGGCCCAGTCATTTGGAATGCAAACAGGCCCAACTTCTGGGGCGTTCCCTTCAATGCCCTTTCAAAGGCTACTCCGGGGACTTATGTTTTCAACGTCAGAGGGGTGCCCAACGCAGCGCTGGCATTGCCGGCCTGTCAGGGATCTGCACAGGTTACTGTCAATGTAGTAGCCCGTTGACACCTATTGCCGCAAACAATGCGGCAGGAGAGTGATGTAAGTGAGCAGCCGATCCAGTTTGGCGGCTACAGTGCTTTGATAGCGCACTCGAAAGCGCATGAAGGCTTTTCGAGTATGCAGTTCGGCTAACCCAATTGCCGGTGTGTGTCTTCGGACTAAGCCGCTCCACAATGTCTTCTACCTATGTCAAGACCTGCATCGAATC
>CAIQBN010000483.1 GCA_903870065.1 uncultured beta proteobacterium
AATACTCCTTTGCGGATTGAAGGGATGAAGTGCTGCAAGCAGCAAGTTCATCGTCCCGCAAATGGAGATTGCTGAAAAGTCCGAGGTTGCCTGCAAGGCTGGCGAGCCAGTTCGCGCGTCAGCGGGTTAGTCCAATTTCGTCTATCTGGCAGCACAGACAGTCTCAACTTTTGGAGATTGTCATGTCTGAGATTGCAGCATTGCACCCGGTAATTCGAACCTGGTTGTTCGATGGGCCACTTTCTTCGTATGTCTCGGCGTATGTCGCGCGACTCAGGCGTGGGAGCTATGCCCCCAGCACGGTGGGCCACTGCTTGAACGGAATGGCGCATTTTTCGCATTGGATGGCTCAGTGTTCTTTGCCGGCTCAGTTGCTGGACGATGGCTGGGTTGACGAGTTCATGCAGCATCACCTTCCAACTTGTGACTGTCCCGGCGAGGCGATGCGCACGCCCAAATCGGTTCATGCAGCGCTTACAGCCCTGCTGGCGGTACTGCGAGAGTGCGGCGTCATCGCTGCATTGCCGACACCAACAGGTCCGATCGCAAACGAGCTTCGTAGTTACGACACCAGCATGCGAGAAGCAAGTGGCCTGGCAGAGGCGACACGCCGTAGCTGCCTGCGCATCATCGGTCGACTTCTGCTTTTCAAGTTCGCAGATAGACCATTGGTTCTTGGCGAGCTTAAGCCTGAGGATATTCGGCGCTTCATTGCCAGTCAGATGGAGCAGCTAGACACGATCAGCAACGCCACCACGATTGCGGCGACATTGCGTGCGTACCTTCGTTACCGGGCCACTTGTGGTGATGCGGTGCAACCGCTGCTGGCTGCCATCGGATCAACCGCTCACTGGAGTCTTGCGTCATTGCCACGGGCGCTAAAGGCCGATGAAGTGGATCGGCTGATGACCTCCTTCACGGCCACGCCAAACTCTCAGCGACGAGGCTATGCTGTTGTCCGTTTGGCACTTGATCTGGGACTGCGCAGCATCGAGATCAGCCGACTTCAAATGGCCGACATTGATTGGCGCATGGGTACCGTTACGCTCAAACGTACGAAGTCGCACCAGCAAGATGTCCTGCCATTAACCGTGGAAACAGGGCAAGCATTGGAAGCGTACATTCGCCACGAACGCCCACAAACTAATTCCAGTGCAGTTTTTGTGCGCGTCATAGCGCCACACGACAAGCCGTTGGGTGTAGACGGTATCCGCGCTGTTGTACGCGATGCCTTTGTACGAGCGGGCATTCCCCATGGTCGTTCGCATGCCCTGCGCCATACGCTGGCCTGTCGTATCGTCAATCAGGGTGGCTCGATCAAGGAAGTGGCCGACGTACTGCGCCACCGCTCGCTGGACACCTCCCTCATTTACGCCAAGCTTGATCATGGTGCGTTGGTCGGTGTCGCACTGGCGTGGCCTGGGAGCGCACAATGAGCGCGCACGTCACCTTGCAGGCCCGGGTCGAGCAGTACCTGGCCGAGCGGCGGCATGCGGGCTTTGAGCTCAGTAGCATGGGTCACGGTTTGGAACGTTTCGCCCGTTACGTCGAGCAGATTGGTCACCACGGGCCATTGACGGTCGATCTGATGGCTGCCTGGGCAAGCCAAGCCAAGGGCGGGCGCGGTGACCGTGCGACATCGGCGCGCCAGTTGAACTTGCTGCGCCCATTTACCGGTTGGCTGCGTCAGTTCGAGCCGACTACGGAGGTACCAGATGAGGCCATCTTCGGTCCGGTGCCGGGACGCACTGCGCCGCACATTTACCGTGAGCAAGAAATCATCGAGCTACTGGCCGCTGCAAGAGGTCTTGGGCGCTCGGGCAGCTTGTTGGCATTACTGCGAGCGACGGTGATCGAAACGTTGTTTGGTCTTATAGCCAGCACGGGGCTGCGCATCTCCGAGGCGCTCAATCTTTACGATTCGGACGTGGACTTGCAGGCTCAGGTGCTGACGATTCGCCAGAGCAAGTTTGGCAAAACCCGACTGGTGCCACTGCATCCCAGCGCCGCTCAGGCATTGGCGAGATACCGCACGCAGCGCAATTTGTATGTGCGTGCCAGGCCCCAAGCACCGTTCTTCGTCAGCACACGCGGGAAGTTTCTCGGGCAGCCCGTTGGCGACCGACAGATCCACCGCATCTTTGAACAACTTCGAAAGCAACTCGGATGGGTCGATCGCGGCACCCACGGTGCGCCTCGCGTGCATGATTTGCGCCACGCTTTTGCTGTGCGCCGACTGATGCTCTGGCACGAGGACGGCGTGGATATCGACCAGCGAATGCTGGCACTGTCGACCTACCTCGGACACGCCAAGGTTACACACACCTATTGGTATTTAAGCGGCGTGCCGGAGTTGATGAACTTGATTGGCCAGCGCTTCGAGAAGTTCGCCGTTCCTTTGGAGAACTGTGATGAGTAAGGCGACCACACCGAGATCCCCGCCGAGCTTCGCTGCGTTGGTGCATTCCTTCTTCAGCGAGTATTTGACGCAACAGCGTGCCGTGAGTCCGTGCACGGTGGCGACCTACCGAGATGCATTCGTGCTGTTCCTGAACTTCTCCACCGGGCACCTGCACAAGCAACCCACGGCGATCCGGCTGGAAGACCTCACGCCGACGCTTATTCTGGCCTTCCTTGACCATCTTGAGCACGGGCGTGGAAATACGGTGCGCACCCGCAATGCCCGGTTGGCGATGCTGCGCACATTCCTGAAGTTCGCTGGGCACCGTGACGTGGGCGCGCTGGGCGTCATCGAGCAGGCATTGGGGGTTCCAATGAAACGCTTTGAGCGCCCGATACTTGGTTTCTTGTCGCCAGAGGAGATGCTGGCAATCATAGGTAGGCCCGGCGCGACATGGACCAGTCGACGCGATCACATGCTGTGGCTGATGCTCTACAACACTGGCGCAAGGGTGTCGGAAATCCTAGGTGTATGCGTGGCCGACGTCTTGTTGGACGGGGTTGCCTGCGTGCACTTGCATGGCAAGGGCCGCAAGCAGCGAACAATGCCTTTGTGGCGATCGACGACCAAGGCGGTTCAGACGTGGCTAAAGTTCAATCCCGCGCTGTCGTCCACTTCACCGCTACTGCCCAATCGTGAGGGCCATCAGATGACGCGAACCAACGTCGCGCAAAGGCTGGCACTGGCGGTGAGCGCAGCAACCCCAGCAATGCCGAGTCTGGGGGGGCACCGTATCTCGCCGCATACCATTCGCCACACAACAGCGATGCATCTGCTGCAGTCGGGCGAATCAATCGAGGGGATTGCACTGTGGCTCGGGCACGAGAGTCCAACCACTACACATCAGTACACACAGGCCAATCTGGCAATGAAGGAAAGGACACTTGCAAAACTGAAGGATCCGGCCACCCAGGCCGGGCGCTTCCGGGCTTCGGACTCCCTCCTCGACTTCCTCAAGAAGCTGTGATTATGAAAAGGCAATCAAGACATCGGACCATCTTGTACGAATGACCTTGCGAGCCTTCTCATGTTCAACTTCTCATAAGTGGGGTCTTTGCATAACGACAGGAAGCAGACGGCGCGCAAACTCCCGCCCAGGTAAAGCGGAACCGTGAGAACTTTGTCAAGGGCTTGGCGCAAGACAATCAAACAACGCCCCTTGGCACTTCGGTCATTGAGAAGTTGCGCGGTGGTTCACGTTATTGAAGCACCGTGCCCGATTTCGTTCAACTCCTCAACTTTGAAAAAGCCGCCTCAATCCTTGGGGCAACGCCTGCTGATGTGCGGGTTCTGGTTGTCGAAGAGCGCACCCTACCGGCCCTGTACGTAACACAGGTCGGTTACAAAGAGCCATTTCAATATCAGCTTCTCAGGGTCGATGACATCGGGCAGGCGTTTGACATGGCCG
>CAIQBN010000484.1 GCA_903870065.1 uncultured beta proteobacterium
GACTTAGCAATCAATTTATATGCCTCCGGTGCTGCTCACGCGAGCGGCAATTACTATGCTTTTTTCGGGCAGAAGGCCCAACTCTCAAAACGTAAAAAGTACCATAACATCAATGTCTTAGCCTGACAAGCTAAGAAAGCGCTTAACTTTGTAAGCTGCTTCCCTTGCGACTCATCTAGCAATTGATTTGTTGCCTGTCGACAACGACCCCCGCAGTGTAATCGGCGTGACGCGCCTGAACCATTGGTAATTACGCGGCTAGCAAAATTCGTAGCATCCGACGCAGTGGCTCTGCGGCTCCCCAGAGTAATTGGTCACCAATGGTGAATGCACCAACGTACTGCGGTCCCATCGCGAGTTTGCGTACGCGGCCCACCGGGATTGTCATGGTGCCGGTTACCGCGACCGGCGTCAGGTCCCGGATGGTCGCTTCGCGGGTATTGGGTACGAGCTTGACCCACTGGTTGTCGGCAGCGATCATGGCTTCTAGGTCGGCTAAGGGAACATCCTTGTTCAGCTTAAAGGTCAGCGCCTGGCTGTGGCAGCGCATGGCACCCACGCGCACGCAGAAGCCATCGACGGGGATGGCAGGAGCGGTAAAATCTTCGCCCAGCCCCATGATCTTGTTGGTCTCGGCCATGCCTTTCCACTCTTCCTTGGACTGGCCGTTGCCCAGATCTTTGTCAATCCAGGGAATCAGCGATCCACCCAGTGGCACGCCAAAGTTGGTAGTTTCGGCGCCGGTTAGCGCACGCTGTTTGGCGATGACCTTACGGTCGATTTCCAGAATGGCGCTCTTGGGGTCATCCAGCAGGGCCTTCACTTCAGCATTGAGCGTGCCATATTGGGTCAGCAGTTCGCGCATATGCTGAGCGCCGCCACCAGAAGCAGCCTGGTAGGTCTGGGTGCTCATCCATTCCACCAGACCGGCCTTGTACAGGGCGCCCACGCCCATCAGCATGCAGCTCACGGTGCAGTTGCCACCAATCCAGTTCTTGCCGCCGTTGGACAGCGCTTTTTGAATGACAGGCATGTTGACCGGGTCAAGGATGATGACAGCGTCCTTGTCCATGCGCAGCGTGGAGGCGGCGTCAATCCAGTGGCCGCTCCAGCCAGCGGCGCGCAGCTTGGGGAAGACTTCGGTGGTGTAGTCGCCACCTTGGGCAGAGATGATGATGTCGCAGCGCTTGAGGGCGTCAAGGTTGAACGCATCCTGCAAGGTGGTCTCATTTTTGGCCTGGGCCGGAGCCTTGCCACCGGAATTGGATGTGGAGAAGAAGACCGGCTCAATCAGCGCGAAGTCGCCTTCGGTTTCCATGCGGTCCATCAGGACTGAGCCCACCATGCCACGCCAGCCGACGAGGCCTACAAGATTACCTACTTTCATGACATTGCCCTTTCAGAAAAATTCACCTAAAACAGAATTTGGTCTGCCCGGCTCGTCTGGCCGGGAGGGGCGCGACGAACCGGGCTCTTTAGCCTTTAATGGTTGTCGTCTTGGTGGTCGAAGGCAGAGCCGACGAGACACCGACCCACGCCGCTGAACTGCCGCAGCAGGGCAGTAACAGGACAGCGGGAAGATTGATTTGCATAGGCCGATTGTAAGCGCGCGCCACTTACATGGCCTTGACGACTGCATCGCCCATTTCACGGGTGCTGACGCGGGTGGTGCCCTCACTGAAGATGTCAGCAGTGCGCAGGCCCTGCGCGAGCACCTGTTGCACGGCGGCTTCGATCTGCTGTGCGGCAGCTTCTTGGTTCAGGCTGAAACGCAGCATCATCGCTGCGCTCAGGATGGTGGCCAGGGGATTGGCAATACCTTTGCCGGCAATATCGGGGGCGCTGCCGTGGCTAGGTTCGTACAGACCCTGGTTGCTGGCGTTCAGGCTGGCTGATGGCAGCATGCCAATGGAACCGGTCAGCATCGAGGCTTCATCCGACAGGATGTCGCCAAACATATTGCCGGTGACCACGACGTCAAACCGCTTGGGTGCTTTAACGAGCTGCATGGCGGCGTTGTCCACATACATGTGGTCCAATTCTACGTCCGGGTATTGCTGGCCGACTTCGGTGACCACATCTTTCCAGAACTGGAAGGTCTCCAGAACGTTGGCCTTGTCGACGCTGGTCACCCGTTTGCTGCGCTTGCGGGCGGCCTGAAAGGCAACGTGCGCGATGCGCTCAATTTCGGGTTTGCTGTAGCGCATGGTGTCAAAAGCCTCTTCCGCACCGGGAAAGTGGCCATCCGTGGCGATGCGGCGACCGCGCGGCTGGCCAAAGTAAATGTCACCGGTCAGTTCGCGGATGATGAGAATATCCAGGCCCGAGATCAGCTCTGGCTTCAGGCTTGATGCGCCCACCAATTGCTCGTAACAAATAGCGGGGCGGAAGTTGGCGAACAAACCCAGATTTTTGCGCAAGCCCAGGATCGCCTGCTCGGGGCGCAGCGGGCGGTCGAGCTTGTCATATTTCCAGTCGCCGACGGCACCAAACAGCACCGCGTCGGACTCCTTGGCGAGCTTCAGCGTGGATTCCGGAAGTGGATGGCCATGGGCCTCATAGGCGGCACCGCCAACCAGGGCGGTTTCCATTTTCAGGGGCAGGCCCAGGACGTTCAAGACCTTGACGGCCTCGGCGACGATTTCGGTGCCAATCCCGTCACCCGGCAATACTGCAATTTTCATAATGTTCCTAATCGGGTCAGTTCAGAGCGTCGCCTTGTTCCATTGGTCCTGAAGCGCTATTAATGTTATAGCTACTTACGCAGTCATGGCGAGGGCTAGCCACGGTTTTTGTGCAAGACGGTGGGCTTCGAAGGCCTTGATCTTGTCGGCATGGCGCAAGGTCAGTCCGATGTCGTCAAAACCATTGAGCAAGCAGTATTTTCGGAAAGCCTGCACATCAAAGGGTATCTCTTGCCCCTGGGGTTTGATGATCACCTGGCGTTCCAGATCAATGGATAGCGCGTAGCCGGGGAAGGCCAAGGCTTCATTGAACAGCTCATCGACCTGGGCTTCGCTTAGCGCAATGGGCAGGATACCGTTCTTGAAACTGTTGTTGAAGAAGATATCGGCATAGCTAGGGGCAATTAGCGCACGAAAGCCGTATTGCTCCAGCGCCCAGGGGGCGTGTTCACGGGATGAGCCACAACCAAAATTCTTGCGTGCCAGCAAAATCGAGGCGCCCTGGTAGCGAGGTTGGTTTAGAACAAAGTCTGGGTTGGGCTTGCGGGCGGTGACGTCCTGGCCTGGAAAACCAGCGTCCAAATAACGCCATTCGTCAAACAGGTTCTGGCCAAATCCGGTGCGACGTATGGACTTCAGGAATTGTTTGGGGATGATTGCGTCCGTATCGACGTTTTCGCGGTCCATGGGCGCCACGAGACCTTGGTGGATGGTGAATGGTTTCATTTCTTCTTGGCCGCGTCTTCGATTTTTTCGCCAGCCTTTTGAATGTCTTGGCCCATTCCCTTGACCGTGTTGCAACCACCGAGTAACAAGACTGCTAGCACCAATAACAAATTGTTCATTTGACTCTTCCCTTGAAAGTTGGCTTCAACTGAATCTACGCACGTCTACAAAATGGCCATGAATGGCTGCTGCTGCAGCCATAGCCGGACTGACGAGGTGTGTGCGTCCGCCGGCTCCCTGGCGCCCCTCAAAATTGCGGTTACTGGTGGATGCGCAGCGCTCACCGGGTTCCAGGCGGTCGGCGTTCATCGCCAGACACATGGAGCAACCTGGCTCGCGCCATTCAAAGCCGGCGGCTATAAAAACTTCATGCAGACCTTCTTTTTCTGCCTGCGCTTTCACCAGCCCTGATCCGGGCACCACCAGTGCCAATTTGATGTTCTTCGCTACTTTTTGCCCGAGAGTTTTCACAATGGCGGCGGCTTCGCGCATATCCTCTATGCGGCTGTTGGTGCAGGACCCGATGAACACTTTATCAACAAATAAATCGTTCAATGCCTTGCCTGGCGTCAGGTTCATGTACACCAGCGCGCGCTCGATGGCGCCGCGCTTGTTGATGTCTCTTTCCTTGTCGGGGTCGGGTATTAGCCCATCAATGCCCAAGACCATTTCGGGCGAGGTGCCCCAGGTTACTTGCGGTACCAGTTGACCGGCATCGAGTTCCACAACTGCATCGAACTTCGCGTCGGCGTCTGATTGCAATGTGCGCCAATACGCCACTGCCTGCTCCCACTCCACAACTGCCGCAACGCCACGGGTAGCCTGGCTGCCGGGAGCTAGCGGTCGGCCCCGGACATACTCAATTGTTTTGTCGTCTACTGCGACCAGACCCGCGCGAGCGCCGGCTTCAATGGCCATGTTGCAGACCGTCATCCGGCCCTCCATGGACAGTGCACGAATTGCAGAACCACCGAACTCGATGGTGTAGCCTGTTCCCCCAGCAGTGCCGATTTTGCCAATGATGGCCAGCACAATGTCCTTGGCCGTAACGCCACGTGGGGCTGTTCCGTCAACCTTGACCAGCATATTTTTGGCCTTCTTTGCCAATAGCGTCTGGGTTGCCATGACGTGCTCGACTTCGCTGGTCCCGATGCCTTGCGCCAGAGCACCAAATGCGCCGTGGGTGGATGTATGGGAGTCACCACATACGACGGTCATGCCGGGCAAAGTTGCACCGTTTTCGGGCCCGATGACATGTACGATTCCTTGGCGCTTAGACAGGAATGGGAAATAGGCAGCAGACCCGAATTCGGCGATATTGCTGTCGAGCGTGGTGACCTGTTCCTTGCTGGTGGGGTCAGTGATGCCGTCGTAACCCCGTTCCCACCCATTGGTTGGGGTGTTGTGGTCGGCAGTGGCCACGATGGAGCTGACGCGCCACACCGTGCGGCCAGCCTTGCGTAAGCCTTCAAATGCTTGTGGACTGGTGACTTCATGTACCAGATGCCTGTCGATATAAAGAACAGCGGTGCCGTCCTCTTCGGTATGGACGACGTGTTCGTCCCAAAGCTTGTCGTACAGAGTGCGTGGCATGAAGGGTCTTTCAGTCAAGCCTTCCATTTTATACGTCGCCGACTACACAGTCTGAATGGCGCCTCTTTTTAACGGCGTGTAGTCAGCAAGCCGTATGTTCCGACTATTTGGGTACGCCTTGCGTTTGCCGCATGCTCGGTTGGCACGGAACTGTTGCACGATGCATGCGTGGCGGTATGGCGCAGGAATGGCGCTTCAAACAAAAAAACCTGCTGTCTTTTGAATAGCAGGCTTTCCTTATTTCATATGGGGTGGCTGATGGGGCTCGAATCCATGACAACAGGAATCACAATCCTGAGTTTATAGTGTTTGCCAATGTTGATTGGTGTGGCACAATCTATATAAATCAACAAC
>CAIQBN010000485.1 GCA_903870065.1 uncultured beta proteobacterium
AGGCCGAGTTGCTCCAGGTTCGCGCGGGCGCAGGCCAGCGCGCGCGGATCCAGGTCTGTCGCAACGATCCGGGTCACATTGCGCCGGGCCAGCACGGCAGACAACACACCCGAGCCCGCGCCGATGTCAAAGGCAATCCGCTCAGTCTGCCCCGCAGGGATGACGGGTAACGGCGCCGCAGCCACCAGTGCCACATATTCGCCCCGCACGGGTGAAAAAACCCCGTAGTGCGGAAAGATCCGGTTGTTGGGCGGCGGACCCAGGGCAGCAATTTCCACACCTTTTTTGCGCCACTCATGGGCGCTTGTCATACCCAGCAGGTCACGCAGCGCCGCCACACTGGCACCCTGCGTCGCCACTGCGGGGCCCCACGCCTCGGAGCAGGCCAGGCGCGCATCGGGTGCGCGCCGCAGGGCAATGCTGTAGTCGGCGTTAAATGGCAACAACACCATGGCCAAAACCCGCGCCCGCTGTGCCTGCGCCTGGCGGTGCTGGTGAAACAACTCGGCTGCCGATACGACCGGCTTCGGTTCGCCGCCAGCCCCGGACTGGCCGCGTTTTTTTCGCTGCGGCGTTTTGTCGACGCGCCGGGCCAGCGCTTGCAACAGTTGCCGGGCGTTGTGAAAGTCACCGCGCCACAGCAGAGCGGTGCCCTCGCAGGCCAACCGGTAGGCGGCATCAGCCGTCGTGGTGTCATCTGCCAGCACCACACGCCGGGGTGGCGGCGCACCGCGTTCAGACCGCCACAAGGCCGAGCACGGCTGCCCTGCTTCGTTCCAGTGAATGGTTGCAGGCTCTTGCCTGGGCAGCGCTATCGGTGTGGGAATGGGCATGGGCATGGGCACAGCGCTTGGGTGGCGGTGAATCGCCGGTGTTGAAACGCCGGTTTTACCAGATGCCGAAGCTTCCTGTGGCAAACTCCCGCCCTTGATTGAAATTCTGGTGCCTTTTCTGGCGCCGTTCCTGAGTGAGTGCCCTACCTGCCATGCAAATAATCATCGCGCAAATCGCGCAAGAAATCCGCGTTCGCCCTCAGCAAGTTGAAGCTGCCGTGCAGTTGCTCGATGGCGGCGCAACGGTGCCCTTTATCGCCCGTTACCGCAAGGAGGTCACGGACGGCTTGGATGACATTCAATTGCGCGAGCTCGAAGCCCGCTTGTCTTACTTGCGCGAACTGCGTGATCGCAAGCAGGCGATCCTCAAAATCATCGACGAGCAGGGCAAGTTGACGCCGGTGTTGATGGCGGCCATTCACAACGCAGCCACCAAGCAGGAAGTGGAGGACATCTACTTGCCGTTCAAGCTCAAACGCCGCACCAAGGGTCAATTGGCGAAAGAGGCCGGACTTGAGCCGCTGGCCGACGCCCTGTTCAATGACCCGACGCTGGTACCCGCCGAGGCGGCCGCCGCGTACACGATTCCAATGCGACCCGTAGTGGAGGGGGAAGACAAGCAAACCGATTTTTCAACGGTTCAGGCGGTTTTGGATGGGGTGCGCGACGTGCTATCCGAGCGCTGGGCCGAAAGTCCGTCTCTGGTGCAGGATCTGCGGGAGTGGTTGTGGAGCGAAGGGCTGCTCAAGTCGACCCTGGCTGAGGGCAAGGATGAGGCTCAGGCCGATGTAGCCAAGTTTCGTGACTATTTTGACTATGACGAACCGATTGGGCGGATTCCCTCGCACCGCGCGCTGGCCGTCTTCCGGGGGCGCTCACTTGATATTCTGGATGCCAAGCTGGTGCTTCCAGAGCCGTCTGTTGTATCAAATAAGCCGCTAGCCCTCACAAATACTGCACAAGCCGCTATTAAATCAGGAGCAATTGCTTCACCAACGAGGGCTGCGCCTGTGGTGTCGCTGGCGGAAGGCCGGATTGCCTTGAAGTTGGGCTGGAGCCACCAGGGGCGCGCTGCCGACGACCTGATCCGCAAATGTGTTGCCTGGACCTGGAAGGTCAAACTCAGTATGTCTACCGAGCGCGACCTGTTTACCCGCCTGCGTGAAGATGCCGAAAAAGTTGCAATCAAGGTTTTCGCCGACAACTTGCGCGACCTGTTGCTGGCGGCACCCGCTGGTCCGCGGGTGGTAATGGGCTTGGACCCGGGCATTCGCACCGGGGTCAAGGTCGCGGTAGTGGACTCCACGGGCAAGCTGGTGGAGACTGCCACCGTTTACCCGCATGAGCCGCGTCGGGATTGGGATGGTGCTCTGCACACCCTGGGTGCGCTGTGCCTGCGCCACGGTGTCAATCTGATCGCTATTGGCAACGGTACTGCCAGCCGTGAAACCGACAAACTCGCGGCCGACCTGATCAAGCTGATGGCCAAGGGTGCTGCGGGAAACACCGGCGCAACCACAACCGCAGCTCCGGCGATTGACAAAGTGGTTGTCAGCGAGGCCGGCGCGTCGGTTTACTCCGCCAGCGAATTTGCGTCGCAGGAAATGCCCGATGTCGACGTCAGCTTGCGCGGGGCGGCATCCATTGCCCGTCGTTTGCAGGATCCCCTGGCCGAACTGGTGAAGATTGATCCCAAGAGTATCGGGGTAGGGCAGTACCAGCATGATGTGAACCAAAGTGAACTGGCGCGCACCCTGGATACCGTGGTTGAAGACTGTGTGAATTCCGTTGGTGTTGACCTCAATACCGCCAGCGTGCCGCTGCTGTCGCGCGTGTCCGGGCTTTCTGGTGCGGTTGCCAAGGCGGTGGTGCGCTGGCGTGAAGCCCATGGCGCCTTTGGCAGCCGCCAGGATTTGTTGAAAGTCACTGGGCTGGGTGCCAAGACCTTTGAGCAAAGCGCCGGCTTTTTGCGCATACGCGGTGGCACCAATCCGTTGGATATGACCGGCGTGCATCCCGAAACCTACCCTGTGGTTGAGCAGATCATCGCCAAAACCGGCAAGCCGGTGGCTGAGATCATGGGCCGCGCGGACATGCTCAAGACGCTCAAACCCGAGCTGTTTGCCAACGACAGGTTTGGCGTTATCACGGTCAAGGATATTTTGGGTGAACTCGAAAAGCCCGGTCGCGATCCGCGACCCGATTTCAAAGTGGCTCGCTTCAATGACGGGGTGGATGACATCAAGGATCTCAAGGAAGGCATGGTTCTGGAAGGGACCGTGAGCAACGTGGCCGCCTTCGGCGCATTTGTGGATCTGGGAGTGCACCAGGACGGCCTGGTGCACGTCAGCCAGCTGGCCCACAAGTTTGTCAATGACGCGCGCGAAGTGGTCAAGACCGGCGACATCGTCAAAGTTCAGGTGGTCGAAGTGGATGTCGCACGCAAGCGCATTGCCCTGACCATGAAGATTGGTGCGGCGCCGGCCCGGTCCGCCAGCGACCGCGGTAGTGACAACCGGTTTCAGGCGGCGGGGCGCGGGCAGAGTCCGTTTACCGGTTCGCAGGGCGGGCGCCAGGATGCATCCTTTGGCGGCAATTCAGCTATGGCGTCCGCCTTCGCCAAACTCAAGCGTTAGCTCCCACGATCGCGCCCCGGGTCACGGGCGGGGTCAGTCGGGGCAGCTGGTACCGGCTTGGGTGGGGCAACCATGGCTGGCAAGTCCTGGAATTTGCGCATAAAGTTGCGATCGATCCAGTCTTTCCAGCGCCACACCCACTCCCCGGAAAAGCCAATCCAGCCGCGTGAGGCCACCGCAAATTGGTCACCTGTGGTGATCAAGGCCAGCCAGTGGCGTTGCGGGTGGTAGGGTTTGAGTGCCTGCCCGTGCAGGCTTCGGCGCAGGTTCCTGGCCAGCGGTGCACCTTGGCGCACGGCAAAAACGCCAGCTTTTTCCAACCGGTAGTTCACCATGCTGGCAATATCGCCTGCGGCAAATATGACGGGGTCGGTTACCGTTTGCAAGGTATCTGCTACTTTGATAAAACCGTCTGCATCCAATGCCAGTCCCGTGTCTTTGAGCCAGGCAGCGCCAGCGGCCCGGGTGACCCACACGATTTCGTCGGCATGCACAAGTTCACCCGTGGCGGTCTGCAGGCACCCTGCAGTCACCTGGGTGACGGCGGCATTGCGGTGCACCTGGACGCCACGGCTGGCCAGGACCAGATCAAATGTGTGCCGCACCCGCAAGTTGTGGGTTGGCAGGATGTCGGCATGGTTGGTGAGTAGATGAAAGGTCAGATCTGCCGGGTCGCGCCCCAGCTTGCGCAACTCCTGGCTGAGGCGAAACTGCATCGCCAATAACAATTCAACGCCTGCGGCGCCCGCACCAACCACTGCCACGGTGGTCTTGCCGGCATGCCGGCGGACTCGCTCCAGCAGGGCCAGCCAGCGGTTATTGAAGTGGCTGATGGGCTTGACCGCAATGGCGTTGTTCTGCGCGCCGGGCACGTCGTGGAGTTGCGGCGTAGAACCGGTGTTGATGGACAAAAAGTCGTACCCAACCGGCGGGCGGTTGCGGCAAAGTACTTTGCGGTTGATGCGGTCCAGCCCGATCACCTCGTCCTGGTACAGGTGCGCGCCTGCAAACACTGCCAGTCGGCTGAGGTCTATATGCACTGCATCAAAGCCATAGTGTCCCGCCACATAACCCGGCAACATACCGGAGTAGGGTGTGTGTATGTCGGTGCAAATCACAGTCATGCGAACACCGGGAATTGGCTGCATCCCAAAACTCTTGATCACTCCCACATGGCTGTGACCGCCACCGACCAAAACGATATCTTTGAGCATGGGTTGTTCAGTTGTCTGCATGCAGCAAATCCTGAATCAGGGCGACGACTGCTGCTTGCTCGGTGGCGGGTGAAAACAAGGGCAGTCGCTGTGCGCATTGCGCCGCAAGCTGGCTGTAAAGACCCTTGACGTCGTTCAACTGGGCGTGGCAGTCCAACAGCAGACCAGCCAATGCGTTTGCATCACCCGTTGCAAAGTAGCCTGCGTAGTTCTCCCCCAGCATACCTATGTTGCCGGGAATGCGCGAGGCCAATACCGGTGTGCCGCTGCACACGGCCTCCAGAATCACATGCGCACCGCCTTCCATGCTGCTCGTATGTACCAACAGGTGGGATTGCGCGATTGCCCGCAGCGTGTGGGCATGCGTCATGCTGCCAAGCCATCGGTAATTTGGACATTGATGCATGCAGGCACAGGCTTGTGCGCCAAGTTCTTCGTCCAGCGCTTCGCCAATGTGGTCAATCAAAATATCCTTATGCGCTCTGAGGAGGTGCGCGGCATCCCACAGTGTCTGCGGAAATTTTTCGTTGCGCAAATGCCCCACCATCACTAAGCGCAGTTGCGCCGATGGCTTGGCCAATACTTCCTGTGCGGCAGCAGACTGAAAAATCACCCGCGTTTTGTGGCGCAGGTCGGGCGGCAACGCTTCTGATCCGCGCTCTTGCAACACCACCAGTTGCCTTGCATACCGCAAAGAGGCCTGCGCTGTGGCGTCGGATTGAATATCGCGGTACAGATCGGTGCCGGTCAATACCACGCCAAGTCGCCTGGCATCGTGCAACGCGCCGTGCGCTTGTGCCCAGCGGGCGATCGATTGCGCAGACCGGCGGGCATGTAATGCCAGCATCACGTCAAATGGCTCGCCGTTCCAGGCATTGGCAATGCTGGTATCAAACCGCGGGCTGAGCATGCGCGACCAACGCGACGCAGTTTGCCAGTTGCCATTGTTGGCGGTCGCCGTTGCGGGGCTGATAATGAGAACGCGGTGGGTGTTCATTGAAAATTTGGATCGCGGTTTGGCCTGCTAACTGGTCGTTGTTGCGATGTTCGTTCATTTGCCCAAGCCGCTACCGTTCTAAAACCAAAGGAATGTGGACGCGAGGCGACTAAAAGTTGCATTGAAACCTGATTGGGATTTTCGCTCCTGCGGTGGCGGCAGGTGGAAGTTACTAACATGGCGGTGGTAACTGTTCGCCCCGAACGGGCGATACATAATGGCACTGTCCGCAACGCCTACTGTCGGAGGTTGATTTCATGAAACTCAGTGCGCTGCTGGAGCAGCAGTTCAATTTGCCCAGTATCCCCAAGGTGGTGGCGCTGTTGCTTACTGAGCTGGAGCGACCAGAAGTGGATTTGCGCAAGATTACGCAATTGATTAGCAGCGATCCCGCGCTGACCACCCGCTTGCTGCAATTGGCCAATTCTAATTTTTTTCATTTATCCGGCAAGATCAGCAGCGTGTCGGAAGCGCTGGCCTTGCTCGATTTGCCACATGTAAAGACCATGGCGCAGGCGGCCGCCAGTGTCACCTCACCCAAGGCGGTTCCTGGCATTCAGTTGCAGCGCTTTTGGGGCTACAGCCTCAATGTGGCCAAGGTGTCACGATCGCTGGCCGGATTGGTGCGGCAAAATCAGCAGGCAGCATTTACCTGTGGTTTGATTCATGCCATTGGCGAGCTGGCCATGCATTTGGCAATGCCGCAGGAAATGGCGTTGATCGACACGGATACTGCGCCGCTGGACTTGCGCAGGGCGCGTGTGGAGCGCCGGGAGCTGGGCTATTGCTACGCCACGGTCGGAGCGGGATTTGCCAGAATGTGGTTGTTTCCCCAACCCATGGTGGACGCTCTGGAGCACCAGTACGCTCCATTCGAGAACAATGTGTATGAGCCATTGGCTGGCGTCATTCACCTGGCTGCCTGGCGCGCCCGGGCCAGAGAGGCCGGCATGGGTGAACGTGCCATGGCGGTGACTTTTCCCGACGCCGTTGGCGTGGCGTTGGATCTCGATATTGACGCGGTGTTGCAGCAAGACCCCTTTGACTGGGCCGCGCACACGTGATGACCTTTGTGATCGTTATGGACTGCGCGCACTGAATTGTTTTCGTCCATGCAAGCACTTCATATCCATGCCGGACCGCTGGCGCATGCACGCCTGGCCCGCGACGGGCTGCAAGCGCAGCATGTGCGCACCATTCCCGCAGCGGCGGGTGGTCCCAAAGGTCTGCTGCTCGGTGCATTGGACCGGTATATTTTTGGCGAATGGCTCACCGCCAGCACACAAACCATTGATCTGGTGGGAGCCTCCATTGGCGCCTGGCGCATGGCAACCGCCTGCATGCACCAGCCGGTGGCAGCACTGGAGCGGCTTGAGCACGATTACATTCACCAGCACTATGCGGTACAGCCCGGACAAAAACGTCCCACCGCTGCCATGGTCAGCGAGTTGTTTGGTGAAAACCTGCAAGCCTTCTACCGCGGGCGGGTGGATGAGGTGTTGCAACACCCCCGGTATCGGCTGCATATCCTCACATCGCGCGGGCGCCATCTGCTCAACACTGAGCACCGCCTGCGCACACCGCTGGGGTATTTCGGCGCCTACCTGACCAATGTGGTGCACCGCAGAGCCATGGGTGCCTGGCTGGAGCGTGTGGTGTTTTCCACAAGCAATGGGGCAACCATTGGCAATTTCTGTACGCCCTTGCCGTTTGCAACTGACGATTACCGCACCCGCCAGGTGCCGCTGAGTACGTCCAATTTCAACCAGGCATTGCAGGCGAGTTGCTCCATCCCGTTCATACTGAAATCGGTTCACAACATACCTGGGGCACCACCCGGCGCCTATTGGGATGGCGGCATTACCGACTACCACCTGCACCTGAATTATTCCGCCGCGTCGCGGGAACATAAAAAAACCATAGCAACAAGTCCAATAGATACGAGGGCTAGAGGCCAATTTGACTCACCGGACCTGGTTCTCTACCCCCATTTTCAAAAAGCGGTGGTGCCGGGCTGGCTGGACAAGAGCCTGAAGTGGCGCCACCACTCCACCCACTTTTTAGACAACATGGTGCTGCTCGCACCCAGCCCCGAGTGGGTTCGCACACTGCCTAACGGCAAGCTGCCGGATCGCACTGACTTCACGCGTTATGGCAATGATCTGGCCGCCAGGGTCAAGGCCTGGAATGCCGCCTGCAG
>CAIQBN010000486.1 GCA_903870065.1 uncultured beta proteobacterium
AATGCTGCGCCGCCAGCAGCGCCGCATTCCCACCCGCCGCCGCCGTATTCACCGTCACCGTCTGCTCGGCGCAGAAACGGTACAGGTAGTGCGGCCCACCCGCTTTGGGGCCAGTACCGCTCAAACCTTCACCACCAAACGGCTGCACACCCACCACCGCGCCAATCATGTTGCGGTTGATGTAAACGTTGCCGACATGCGCCGCATGGGCCAGCGCCTGGGCTCGGGAGTCAATGCGGGTCTGGATGCCCAGCGTGAGGCCATAGCCCAACGCGTTGATCTGCGCGATGACGTCGCCCGGTTCACCGGTCCAGCGCACCACCTGCAGCACCGGGCCGAAGATTTCGGCGTTCACGTCGGCAATGTTTGCCACCTCAAAGGCGTATGGAGCGATCAGGTTTGCTACTGAATTGCTAGCTGCTTGCGCTTGCTCCGCGGGCGCTACCAGCACTTTTGACTGCACCGCAGCGCGAACAATGCTCGCATTGTCCACCCCAAGGTAGCTATGCAGCACTGCCCGTGTGTCGCTGCGGCCAATGCCCGTGTTGGCGCCGACTATGAGAACTTTGGTGGTCATTTCTGCTTCTTTTCAGGTTTTCATCAAAATGCAACGGATGTGTCGCACTGCCGTCACCCGACGCGGCTAAATTTGACTGGTGCCCTCGGCGCCAAGGCGACCACACATCCCCTTGCACCGGCCGCTCTAGGTAGCACGACCATGACAACCCATCCTATCCTGTTCACACTCAGCGCATGTGCCTCGTCGTTGAAGCGCGAATGCGGACCCTGTCGTTCTTGGCCGACAACATGCGCATTCCTGCGTAAAACGCGGCCTGACATTTCAGCAATCAACTCCAACGAAAGAAAATCATGATCCCGATCTTCAGCCCCACCACCATCGGCGAGCGCCATAGCGAACACACCGCTACCTTGTCACGACAAATGGAACGCCTTGCCAAAGCCCAGACACAACATACCCAAAGAATCACCCGTAGCCACTCTGAGCGCGCCCAATCACTGTGGGCTGACTGGACCCGGCTGGGTCAGGAAATGACGCAGGCCTTCTTGACCGGCAACGTCGTGCGTGACGCAACCGCCTATAGCGTAGATGCAGCCCAGCGCGCCGTGCTGACGCTCGATACCTTACGCGAGCGCGGCAATACGGACATCGCGCACGAAGCAGCAGGCACGCCTCCCGTGCTGGACTACGAGGTGGAAGAAATCGTGGATGGTCGCCAGCTGCCAAGACCGGTTAACTACCGCCTGCTGCGCATTGTGCAGCCCGAGGGTCTGGTGGTGCACGACTGGAAACGCCCCTACATGATTATTGACCCACGGGCCGGTCATGGTGCCGGCATTGGTGGTTTTAAGGCCGATAGTCAAGTTGGCGTGGCATTGCGGGGTGGACACCCGGTGTATTTTGTGGTGTTTCGCCAGCACCCCGAGCAGGGTCAAACGCTGGCTGACGTCATGCGTGCCGAGGCCGGTTTTATCAAAACCATTGTGCAGCGCCACCCACAGGCTCCCAAGCCCATTGTGGTGGGTAACTGCCAAGGCGGGTGGGCTACGTTGATTCTTGCGGCGGCCAACCCCGAGATCACTGGCCCACTGGTTATCAACGGCGCTCCGGTGGCAACCTGGTCGGGCAAGATTGGCGAGAGCCCCATGCGGTACAACGGGGGCTTGCTGGGTGGCATTGTGCCGGCACTGCTGATGTCCGATTTGGGCCATGGCAAATTTGATGGTGCCCATCTGGTTTCCAACTTTGAATCGCTCAACCCCAGCCGCAACTTCTTTGGCAAGTACTACGACCTGTTCAGCAATGTCGAGCAAAATCGCAAGAGCTTTTTGGAGTTCGAGCGCTGGTGGGGTGGCTTTCACTTTACCAACGAGGCCGAAATCCATTGGATCGTGCAGCAGCTCTTCGTGGGCAACCGGTTGGCTCGGGGCGAGGCACAGCTTGAACCCGGACGCCACCTGGACTTAAAAGCGATACGTTCGCCCATCATCGTGTTCGCCAGTCGCGGCGACAACATTACACCGCCACAGCAGGCTTTGAACTGGATCGTCGACACCTACGCCGATGAGCATGAGATTCGCATCCGCGGCCAGCGTATTCTCTATATGGTGCATGAAAAGGTGGGCCACCTCGGCATCTTTGTTTCATCGTCCATCGCCAACAAGGAACACGCCGAGATGGCGTCCACGCTCAAGACCATCGAGGCCCTGGCGCCGGGTCTGTACGAGATGACCATCGACGACGTCAAGGGGGAGGGCACCGAGCAGTCCTTTGTGGTGAGTTTTCACGACCGCAAATTGAGTGATATTCTGAACATCGACGAACACGACCGCGAGCAGGAAAGCGACTTCGCTGCCGTGGCCCGCCTGTCGGACATGGGCGCCGATGCTTACGAACTGACACTCCGCCCACTGGTTCAGGCCATGATTACCCCCGAGACCGCACAGATGATTCGGGATGCGCATCCCTCGCGCGTCAGTCGCCGGGCATTGTCAGATCAAAACCCTCTCATGAAGCTGGTGGACAGCACCGCTGCACAGGTGTTGGCCAACCGGCAGCCGGCCCAACCGGACAATCCGCTGCTTGACTTGGAACGCATCACTGCGCAAAGCCTGATGCAGGGCATGGATCTGGTGCGTGACTTGCGCGACGCAGCCTACGAGACCAGTTTTCTCTCTATTTACGGCACCCCCTATATGCAGTGGCTGGGCAAGCCGTATGCGCACCAACGCACCCGAAAGGACCCGAATGAACTGCGCCATCTGCCGGAAGTACAGGCCATGCTGCTGGGCGTGGACAGTGGAGGCTTCAAGACTTCGGTGATTCGCATGCTGATTCTTCTGGCTGATTCGCGCGGGTCGGTGCGACGTGACCGGCTGGAGCGGTCATCCCAAGTGTTGACGCAGCAAGAGCCTTTTTCATCGATGTCAGCCAAGCACCGCGCCAATATGATCCGCGAGCAATCGGTGATCGTCGAGTTTGAGCCCGACGCCGCACTCGCTGCGTTGCCACGCATGTTGACCACCTCCGAAGTTCGGCATGCGGCAATGGATGTGGTGGAGTACATCGTAGGTGACCCGGCTGAGATGGAGCCGCAGACCACTGCACTGCTACAGCAGATGCGCGATCTGCTGTCGCTGAATACGGTTGCGACGCCCTGATTGTCGAGGCCTTGGCAGTGCCAGCGTGTCCGATGGACGGATACCCAATTCAACTGCAAGCGGCCAAGTCTGGCACGGACTACGGGCCTGTCACAAGCGCAAGTCGCCGCATCGCCCTGCCTCCGGTTGACGCGCTGATTCAACTTCAGTATCACCAGGCTTTAGCACCATGGCCTGGTCCAGTTTGCCCTCGGCGACGTAGCGCGCTAACTGTGCGGCCTCGCCGGGTTCACCGCCGAGTTGTGTCTGAATCGACTTGCTGATGCCCTCCAGCGCGAGCGACGGATTATCGAGCGCTGCCTTTTGGCGCTAGGTTCTGGCCCATTCCACCAAGGACTCCAACATGGTAGCGGCAGGGTTGGTGGCTAAAAACATGCGCCGACTCACGCGTGAGGTTTGCGAGTCGCGCATTTGGTGGCCGTCGCTTAGTCACGCAATCTTAATGGACGGCGGTGTGCTGCGGTGCACAATCTTCTTCGCCGAAGCGCGCCCGCAGTGGGCGTTCACCCTGATAGGGAATCATCATGTTTGTTTTTGTTCTGAATTGCGGCAGCTCCTCCTTCAAATACCAGTTGCTGGACATGGTCAACGAACGCCGGTTGGCGTTTGGCCTGGTCGAGCGCATCGGCACGCCGGACTCGGTGCTGACTTATGAGTCCGCCGACGGCGAAAAAGTCAAACAAGTGGCCGACATTGCCGACCACGCCATCGCCATCGGGCGCGTGCTGGCGCAACTGGTGGACGCAACCACGGGGGTTATCGCCTCGCTGGCCGACATTGGCGCGATTGGCCACCGCGTGGTGCATGGCGCGGACAAGTTTTCTGCCTCCGTACTGATTGACGATGCGGTGATCGCCGCGCTGCAAGCCTGTGTGCCGCTGGCCCCGCTGCACAACCCGGCCAATATCACCGGCATCAAAGCCATGATGCGAGCCCTGCCAGGTGTGCGCAATGTGGCGGTGTTTGACACCGCGTTCCACGCCAGCATGCCACCGGCTTCTTACATTTACGCCTTGCCTTACGAGTGGTACGAGCAGCACCATGTGCGCCGATACGGCTTTCATGGCACCTCGCACCGCTTTGTCGCGCAGCAGGCGGCGCAGGCGCTGGGCATTGCCCAGGATCAGTTCAACTGCATCACTTGCCACATGGGCAACGGTTCGTCCTTCACTGCCGTGCAAAACGGCAAGTCGTTTGACACCAGCATGGGCATGACACCGCTTGAAGGCATGGTCATGGGTTCGCGCTGCGGTGATATTGACGCTGGCATCCCCAACTATCTGGCAGCCAATCTGGGCCTGTCGATTGCCGAAATTGACGCAGCGCTGAACAAAAAGTCCGGCCTGTTGGGCATTTCGGGCCTCAGTTCCGACATGCGCGACATCGAAAAAGCCGCCTCAGAAGGCCATGCGCGCTCGCAGTTGGCGCGTGACGTGCTGCTCAACCGCACGCTCAAATACATAGGCGCTTACGCCATCGAACTCGGGCGCTTGGATGCCATTGTGTTTACCGGCGGCATTGGTGAGAACGCCATCGACTTCCGCGCCAGCGTGGTGCAGCGCCTGGGCATACTGGGCATCAGGCTCGATGCCGCGGCAAACAACGTGCGCGGTACGCAGGCCACCATCTCCAGCGCGGATTCGCCGATCAAGGTCATGGTGGTGCCGACCAATGAAGAGCTGGTCATCGCCCGCGACACACGCGACATCGTCGGGGCCTGAAGCACCAGCGGCCTCCCACAAAATAGATACTTTCCCAAGAGAGCACCCAATGAACACCCGCTTTTCCCAAATTTTTCTGACAATCCCTTCGCGTCAGGCCGTGGGCTTGACATCCGTAACACTTGGCATCGTACGTGCCTTCCATCGCCAGGGGGTAAATGTCGGCTTTGCCAAGCCCGTGGCCCAGGACACAGAGGACACCTCCAGTTTTTTCGCACGCCAGATCTTTAACATCACCGTACCCAAGCCTTTGTCCCTGCAGCAATGCGGCGAGCGTATCGCCGCCAATCAGACCGGTGAGCTGCTGGAAGACATCGTCGCCATGTGCATGAACATTGGCAAGGGGTGCAACGTGCTAGTGATCGAGGGGCTGCACACCGATGCATCGCAGTCCTTTGCATCACGGCTCAATGTCGACATTGCCAGCAGCCTCAAGGCCGAGGTGATTGTGGTGGCCGATGCCTCGGCTGCAGATGCGCTGGCCGACGCGCGCCTGGCGATGGCACCGTTCCATAACGGCGGATGTTCCGTGGCGGGGGTGGTGTTCAACCTGGCCCCCGAGAGTTTTGACCTGCAGGCGTTACGGGAGCAGTTGGGCGACACCCCGGTCTGGGGCGCAGTGCATGCCAACCAGCTGTTGCGCGCGCCGCGCATGCTGGATATTGCCAACCACCTGGGTGCAGAGATCGTGCTGACCGGACAAATGCAAACCCGCCGTGTATTGCAAACAGTGACGGCCGCCCGTTCCGCAGCAGACGTCATTATCGGACTGCGTCCCGGTGCTCTGATCATCACTTCGGGTGACCGCGAAGACATCATTCTGGCTGTGGCGCTGGCAGCCAGCAGGGGCATCGAGCTGGCCGGCATGCTGCTAACGCATAACAGCACAATTGCCGAAAAAGTGATGGAGCTGGCTGGCCCTGCTCTTGGTTGCGGTTTGCCGGTTCTACGCACGGATGGCGACAGCTTCACCACCGCCGGACGCATCGGTCAGTTGCCCTTGGCCGTGCCGTTTGATGACCTGGAGCGCATGAACGCCGTGCTCGATAACGTGGCGGAGCATCTGGACACGGCCACCATTTCCGCTGCCTTCCATCGGCAGGAATCCATCAAGCTCTCGCCCCCGGCGTTTCGCTATCAGCTCATCCAAAAAGCGCGCGCTGCCAACAAGCGCATTGTGCTGCCCGAGGGCGAGGAGCCGCGCACCATCCGCGCAGCGGTGATTTGCCAGGAAAAAGGCATTGCCCATTGCGTGCTGCTGGGCAAGCGTGCCGTGATCGAGACTGTGGTCGCGGCGCAGGGCATCACCCTGCCTGCCGGGCTAGAAATTTTGGACCCCGATACCATTCGCAGCGAATACGTGGCCGCTATGGTCGAACTGCGCAAGTCCAAGGGAATGACCCCGCAGCAGGCACTGGCGCAACTGGAAGACACCGTGGTGCTGGGCACCATGATGCTGGCCGTGGATGCGGTGGACGGCTTGGTCTCCGGTGCCATCCACACCACCGCCAGCACGGTACGCCCAGCCCTGCAACTCATCAAGACTTCGCCCGGATCGTCTCTGGTTTCGTCGGTGTTCTTCATGCTGATGCCAGACCAGGTGCTGGTCTATGGCGACTGCGCCATCAACCCGGACCCGACCGCCGAGCAACTGGCCGAGATCGCAAAGCAGAGTTCCGACAGCGCCACCGCCTTCGGCATCACCCCCAAGGTGGCGATGATCAGCTACAGCACCGGGGTCTCCGGTGCCGGTGATGATGTTGAAAAAGTGCGCATGGCGACCGAACTTGCGCACAAGAACTACCCCGGCATCGTGCTGGACGGCCCGCTCCAATACGATGCGGCTACGGTGGCCGATGTCGGCAAGCAAAAAGCGCCGAACAGCCCGGTGGCGGGTCAGGCCACAGTGCTCATCTTCCCTGACCTGAACACCGGCAACACCACCTACAAGGCGGTGCAGCGCAGCGCCAATGTGGTGTCGGTCGGCCCGATGCTGCAGGGCTTGCGCAAACCGGTCAATGATCTGTCACGTGGCGCTCTGGTGGATGACATCATTTTCACCATCGCACTGACGGCTATTCAGGCGCAGCAAATTTCGAAGCTTGCGGTGAACTCGTGACTACTTTCTCTGCCGCCGTTGACGATCACCAAAACTGACATTGCGCTGCAACATTTCAGCCGTAACCTTCACGTCTACAAACTAGCCCCTATTGACAACGGCGACCCATTTCTTACTACGAACATGTCGATCTGCCAAAGGAGATGTCCATGGCAGCACGGCCTCTCCCCAATAGTTTTAATAAAGGAATAGCCATCATGCTCATGAATGACAAGGTCGCCATCGTGACCGGCGGCGCCAGTGGCATCGGCCAGGGCATCGCGCTCGCCTTCGCTCGTGAAGGAGCCAAGGTCGCCATCGCCGACCTCAATCTGGAAGGTGCGCAAGCGGTCGCCAAACGCATACGTGATGCCGGCGGTCAGGCGATCGGTGTAGCGATGAACGTCACCAGCGAAGAAGAGGTCATTTTGGTGAGTCATTCTGTCATCAAAAATGCGTGGTAGAGTTTTTGCGTCTGCATGCCAATGTTGGTCAATATAAAGGTCAGTTCGCTTCCTGTTTCAAACTTCTTGCAAAGGTTCCCATGACATTGACTAACCTGAAAATCAGCGTCAGGCTCGCACTTGGATTTGCAATCGTCCTGGCGTTGAGTGTGATCATCGGTGCGTTTTCAATCAACCGTATCGCCGTTGTCAATGAAGCCACCAAGGACGTTGCCACCAACTGGCTGGTGGCAACGCGCGCACTGAGTGCCTACCATGCGGCCATCAGCGACATCCGCCGTGCCGAGGCACTGCATGCCATGGCCAATAAGGAAGAACAATTTGCCCAGGCCGAGAAGCGCATCGCAGACGACAGGGAAAAGGCGGCCAAGGCCCTGAGGGAGTATGCCGCCACGGTCAGTACCGCCGAGGAGCGGCCCTATCTGGAGGCAATACAAGCCGCCGAACAACACTATTTTGCAGCACAGCCGGAGCTTTTGAAGGTGTCTCGGGCATCGGACGGTGTCAACGACGCATTGCGTGACGCCTATAACGGAACTACGGCGAAGTCGCTCAACGAATTGCTCACAGCGGTAGAGAAAGATATCGAATTCCAAAAGGTTGGAGCAGACCACTCTTACCAGATTTCACAAGACGTGTATGCGTCCACCCGTATCGCTGTCATCGTCTTGTTGATTGTCTCAGTTGCGATTGGTGCCCTGCTTGCATAGGCCATCACCCGCTCGATTACATCGCCGGTAAACGAAGCCCTCAAATTGGCAGAAACAGTAGCGGCGGGCGACCTTACCAGCAGAATTCACAGCGACAACAAGGACGAAATTGGTCAACTGCTGCGGGCCCTGATGAACATGAATGAGAGTTTGGTCAAGGTGGTCTCCAACGTGCGCAGTGGCTCCGAGGGCGTCTCCACGGCTTCCTCGGAAATTGCGCAAGGCAATCAGGACCTGTCTTCCCGCACGGAAAGCCAAGCCAGTTCACTGGAGGAGACTGCCGCTTCGATGGAGGAACTCTCTGCAACGGTCAAACAAAACGCAGATAGTGCTCGTCAGGCTAACCAGTTGGCCATGAGTGCGTCCACGGTGGCGACGCAGGGTGGTCAGGTTGTGGGTCAGGTTGTGGAAACCATGAAGAGTATCAGTGAGTCGAGCCGGAAGATTTCCGACATCATAAGCGTCATTGATGGCATCGCTTTTCAAACAAATATCCTTGCATTGAACGCTGCCGTTGAAGCGGCACGAGCTGGTGAGCAGGGACGTGGCTTTGCCGTGGTGGCCTCCGAGGTGCGCTCGTTGGCCGGACGTTCTGCGGAGGCAGCCAAGGAAATCAAGATGCTGATTAACGCCAGCGTAGAGCGGGTCGAACAGGGAACCGCTTTGGTAGACCAGGCGGGCACTACGATGACCGAAGTGGTCAGTTCCATCAAGCGCGTAACGGACCTGATGGGTGAAATCAGTGCTGCCAGCAGTGAGCAAGCCGCAGGTGTGGGTCAGGTGGGAGAAGCCGTACAGAATATGGACCAAGTCACTCAGCAGAACGCCGCGTTGGTGGAGCAAATGGCTGCAGCAGCGAGCAGCCTGAGCACCCAAGCCAATGAGCTGGTGCAGGTGGTGGCAGTGTTTAAACTCGATGCCAATACGCGATCACTGGCTCGCCATATCGCTGCGCCAGTGCGTGCGCGCCCAGCGGCCGCGCCCAAACCCAAATTGACCACCGCCAAACCGAAAGCGGTTGCGCATCACTCGGCGCCCTCAAAACCGGCCTCATTGCCGAAGCCCGTGGCCACTGCCAAGGCGGGGGTATCAGGAGGAAGCGACGATTGGGAAACGTTCTAACGGCGTCTGAAACCGGCACCGACGGACACCCAAAGCCAGGCGGCACCCATGAAGCAGGTGAGTGGGACGGATTTCGCCCCCGTACGTCGCACCGGAATCGGCCGATGGTGGGCTCATCATTGCCTTGGCCCGCGAAGCACTCGCCGTAAGCGGGAATACCTTCTCCTCACCATCAACGAGTCCAACGGCCAGGCATGCGTACAGGTCTCCTACTTTTACGGGTAGGTCTCGTAAGCCAACTTCGGAGTCCCAAAATGCATACAACTAGCACCTCTTCTGTTTGGATTACGGAGAGCAGCCAGGGCGTGCAGACCCTATATGGAATTGTGGGTGTAATAGTTGGCGGTGTCTTTATTTTGGGGTCTCGCATCCAAGGCCTGGAGAAAATGACCAGCAATTCCGCTTTGCTTCTAGGCCTCATCATTTTCGTGATCAGTTTGGCTGTGCTCGTCATCGGCGGAAAGCAGATAATTTTGGTCGATCCTCGCAGAAAGCTTGTCGAGCTTCAAACCATTTCTCGCCTTGGCACAAAGAAACGCTTGATCCCATTTAGCCAAATTTCCGATGTGTCAATCGCGGAACTCGGTGATCAAGAAGGGGGCAGCATTTCTTTCCATGTGGTACTCAAACTCAAAGATCGCAAGGAAGTTGCGCTCTTTCTTGGTGCATTTGAGGGATCGTATGACAAACAGATGATGGAAGCCCACTGCCATCGGCTCAACGAATATCTACAGGGTCGATAACGCCATGGCTCACCATAAATAAGAGGTCACTCATGGATATTCCCATTGCAGCACTGTTCGCCGTTGTCATTGCAGTCTTCGTATTGATAAGGCTACTGGTATCGAAACGTGGCAGGCCCGCAGACATAGAAGCAAGCCATCTCGCCAATTTCATGACCACTCGACGCTTTGCGCAAATCAAGGTCAGTGACCATCGGCTTGGGCCGGTATTGGCAGCTTTTCGGGTGGCCGCGGAGGATGATGCGCTGGTGTCGTCTGGCACCTACGCCGAAACAGCGTTTATTGATCAGCGCGGGAGAATACTTTGCAAGATATTCACGGTTGCGCCTGACGCGGATGGCCGAAGCTATAGCCTCATTCTGGCTTTGCCCTGGCCGGTCAACGAACCGGACTGGACATGGGTCAATCTGCCGCGATTGCCGGAATTCGGGCTCACTCTGGTAAAGCGAATGCTCTCGTTGTCGCTGAACATCTCCGGGTTGAAGCCGGTATCGAGATCCTCCCCGCCGGCTGCGCGCGCCAATGCATACGAAGCCCTCTACTCTACTGAAGGACGCTTGCCTGGCGCATTAGCGCACGCGCTTTTTTCTCAATTGGCAGACAAGAGCCTGATACTGCGCAAAGCGAAGGCTTGCCTGGTAGTGGAACTGAAGGACCTACTTTCGACTCGCGACGACGCCAGCGAAGCCCTCTGCCTACTCGAAACAGGAGACCTTGTTTCCACCATGCCAGATCTCCGGGCATAACTCGTTTTCGGGGGCCATCCACATGAGTACATCTCCAGTCGAAACGCAAATCGCCCGCCTTAGACCTACCGCAATTTTTGCGCCTCACATCCACAAATGGTTTCTGGCAGGGGCCGCAATAGGTCTTCTTGCAGCCATTGTGTTGTGGCATCCTTGGCCACTGATGATTGCCTTCTTCCTGGGTGTCGTGGGATTCTCAGAACAACGCGCTGGTCCCAACATTCTGTCCGCGATTCTTGCCTACGATTGTGACAACCCAACGGAAGGAACGGTCACTGTTGAAATCACCTCATGGAGCGACGGCAACGACACCTACCATGCCACCGTGAGTGAAATTTGCCATTCGGATTGGAAGTATCAATTCATTCCACAGGGATGGCAGCCCGCCAGTCGCAGCTATTCGGCAAAAATATGGCGAAGCGATACCGAAGGTCGGCCCCTATTGGCGGTTGTTGATGAGGGCATTCTGATACCTCGCTATGACCCGGAATTGGTTGTCAGTCGAGATGACACGTCGGGTCAGTGAGCGGGCTATCGGGTGCAAACCCGGCTATGACGGCAATGGGCACAGTGCGCCACTTCGCGAATGACCGAACCCCTGCTAGCAGAGTTCAACTTCAGGTTTGTAAAGTGTAATTCGCCAAGATCAACAAGAAATTCCAGCCACCTGCGGTACTGCTCACTTTGAACCGGAGGACTTCCCTTTGAAATAAGTCCAAACGCCACCCAAAACCAAAGCACCGCCTAAGAAACCGAGCAACCATCTGGTGCCAAACACTCCCAGGTCAACGATGCCGGTGTCAGGGGAAGGGCCAATGGGGTCTGTAAAAATCGCAATACCAATCAAAAGGAGGCCAATTCCAAGCAGCCCCCACATCGAGTTAGTCTCTTGTTGATTGTTTGGTGTCGCCATTTTCGCGGAGCGAGTAGAAATCGTGTCGAATCCAACAGGGCGTTTCGCCCGATTCTATGCTCTCAGTCTGGCGTTGCGATCGCTCTGCGCTTTCGTGAGAATATGGGTAAATCTTCCGAACCCCATTGCAAAATGAAAAGCATAGTCCTCTTGATGGCACTTTTGTTGCTGTCCGCGCTGACACCCATCACGACTTCATGGGCAAAAGAAGTCGTCGACTTGAAGAACGTTGTTTTGGGAACTGGTCATGGTTGCGGAATGACACACGGGGGGGCGCTGCGCTGTTTTGGCAACAATGGCGCAGGGCAACTGGGCATCGACCAAAAGTTGCCCTATTCCTTTTCCCGGCATGGACTTACGGTCATTCCAACAGGCGTTTCACATGTAGCGATCAGTGATGACCACACGTGCGCAGTGGTAAGCAGCTCCCTCTACTGCTGGGGAAGCAATACGCACGGCCAACTTGGCATGGGCAAATCGGGAGATAACGTTCGCACTCCTGCCAAAATGTTCGCAATGCCCGCTGTCGTAACTGCTGTTGCAGCCGGTGGGTCCACCACATGCGCCATCCTTGCGCCCAACGGCGCCTTGCAGTGTTGGGGGCGCAATGATCTGGGGGAAGTTGGCAACGGCTCTGTTAGTCCGATGGTGCTGGAACCCGTCACGGTCATTCCATCAGGGGCCACCGCAGTTGCAGTTGGGGCTCAGCACGCTTGCGCGGTGGTCGATGGCGGTCTGCAATGTTGGGGTTTGCTATTCAAAGATAACGGCCTCAAAACGGTGAATAGACCCACGTCCATCATCCCACCCGGCCAGGGTGTAACTGCGGTTGCAGCTGCCATGCACACCTGCGTCATCGTCAAGGAAGCATTGCAGTGCTGGGGTCGCAATTTTCATGGCCAGGTCGGAGTGCCTGAAGGCGCACGCATCGCCCCGTCCGTGCCTACAACGATTATTGAGTCCGGCGTAACCGCGATGGCACTCAGCAATGAAAACACCTGCGCCGTCGTACATGGAACTCTTCAATGTTGGGGTTGGAACAACCTCGCCCAGCTGGGTGTATTCCCCCCAACAGGAAGCGCCACGCCCGTTGCCATTCCAGTGTCTGGCACTCCACCTTCTCTCATCCGCAGCGTGGCCATCGGGATGCGACAGGTCTGCGTGCTTACGGGTGAACCATCAAACCCCGCCAGAGATCTTCTGCAATGCACCAATCGCGCACCCGATCCGGAAGACGTGGTCGATACCCGGGCACCTTCGTCGCCCGAGAAGTGGTTGGTCTTTGGCACTGAGGGGGTCGGTCTCTCCGAACCTCTACCTGTCAAGAAGCGCATCGTGAACTATGGGCTGTGGCAGGGGACCATCGGTACGCAAACTGTGATGGTGCAACTGGCGCCCACGGCACAGGCTTGCGATGCCCGCTACTACTACCGCAAGCATTCGTTGAGCATCCCGCTCGTCGAACGCGAGCGACGCCAAGGTACGGTCTGGATTGAGTCACCTGACACCGCCCGGGAGGCGTCATGGAACTTTGCCGACGTATCGGCGGACACCCGCAACATCACTGGTGAATGGGTCAGCAAAGATGGCCTGCGCCGTTTGCCGATCCGCCTGAGCTTGCAAAGACTGACTCCATCCACCGAAGGTGACGACGGGAAACCCCGCTACCGTTGCGAAGCCCATGAGGAAGCCTTTGACGCGCCACGCATCGCGCGTGCAATGCAAGAGCGCAAGCTCGCGCTCAGCGACACCACCTTTGCGGGTGCCGATGGCTCTTACCGCTACCGGGCGGCTTTACTCATGGGCGATCGGATTGAGAGCCTTTCACTGCCCGAGCTTGTGCGCACACCCCAACTGAAGCAAATGCTGCGAAATTGGGAGAGCGAAAGTGTCTCTCAATATTTCGAGTGCGCGATTGGGCTATCCAACCGCGAAGAAATTTCTGCTCCGGACTTTTCTCGTGGGCTTGCTCCGGTGCAATGGAGTGCAAAACTCCTAGTCTTGCGTGAAATCTATTCCAATTATTGTGGTGGTGCCCATCCCAGTGGAGGTGTATCTGATTTCAAAGTGTGGGATTTAATCCAGGACCGCCCTGTTGAGATGTGGAGATGGTTCAAAGGTATCGACAAAACGTTACGCATCACCTCAAAGCGCCTGCGCGATCTTGTGGCTGCGAATTACGGCCGTCGCGATGAGAAAGGCGATAACAGTTGTGCCGACGCGCTCGATGGCAACGAGTACTACCTGATGTACCCCAAAAGCGCTGGCATGGTGTTTTCGCCGGTCCTGCCGCATGTGAACCAAGCTTGCATTGAGGACATTGAAGTTCCATGGGTGAAGATGCATCCCTTCCTGAGTCCGATGGGTCAGAAGGAACGCGCGAGTCTCATGAACATTCATTAACACCGCGTTTTCAAGCTCTGGATACGCACCTGCACCAAAAGGAAATTTCCCGGAATAATCGACAAAGGTGGACGAGGTCGCATTTCCAATGTTCGCGGAGATTTTTTGACTGAATTTGTACGTCCGCTTCACCATTGTTGTAAGACCGCAATGGGCACATTGCCGAAATCTACGAATGGCCGCAGCCTGGTTACCCGAATTTTGAAAGTTCAAACGTCAAGTTTGGGGCAAGCATTTTTGGGAATCGGCTGGCTCTTGACGACCAGGTCCAGTCATTGGAAGACTTCCTGCTGACAGTCCGCTGCACATCTGAATGCAGACATTCACTAGCTACATCTTCTCATTTTGAACAATTTGCAGGGTTATTTGAGTAATGCGAATGCACTCTCCCCCGACTAAAACCCCATCTCGCGCCAAATCAGGACCATAGCCGAACGCAAGAAAGTCACCCCTGGTGCTTCCCAGCGGCCATGAATCACCACATGACCGCGCCAACTTTGCTGTGCCAGCGCGCCGGGCTCACTTTCAACACTCAAGGTGACGCGGTACACGGAGCGCTCTGGTACCAATTGACCACGTTTCTCGCGGGTCATGATGGAGCCGCCCACCTGGGCAGCCAACTGGCCATTGAACAACACCCGGGAGGCATCTTGATCAATCGCATTCACGGCCAGCTCTAGCACCGGACCTTCCAGGCCGTCGACAAAAAAACGGGCCTGGTCACCCACCTGGATTCGTCGCACCGCGTCTTCATCCAGGTAAGTTTCCACCTGCAAGCGTTGCGTGTTAACCAAGACTCCCAAGCGATCACGATGGCCCACCCACACGCCGGGCTTCAAATCAGGGTCAAGATCGCGCAGTACGCCATCAAAGGGAGCCGTTGGGGCATACAGCGCCATTTCAGCCTGAACATTGGCAAGCTCAGCCAAAGCCGTGCTTTCTTCTTGTGCCAACACCGACATATTTTGGCGCTGCTCGGCATTCACACCCGAGGCACTCACCTGCCAGCGCAAACGCTCTACCCGAGCCTGTGCCCGTTGCCATCGCAATTGCAATTCAGGCGAAGTCAGCTCCAGCAACAGTTGCCCAGCCCGCACCTCACTACCTTCAACCCAGGGCAGTTTGACCACTTGTGCACCAGCTAGAGCATGGATCGGATAAATCTCGGGCGGTTTTAGATTGCCCGAAGCCGCCTGGCGCGTCGGCCAGGGCAGCACAAACAACACAAGCAACAGTGCCCCCAGCCAGGCACTGCGCCGGGCACGGGATTGTTGGCGCAGCAGCGCACGCATCCCGGCAGGTTGTCCATCCTGTTTCAACAAGGCCGGCCATAACTTGACCTCGTTCCAAAAAGGCAGCAACACAAACCAGCCGATTTCGACAATGAACAGCAACACCCCAACGGCTTTGATAAAAAATGCATACACCAGCGCGGCAATGCCTAAAAAAACCACCAAACGGTAAAGCCAGGTGGCATAGGCAAAAAGTATCAACCCAATCGTGCGCTGACGCGGAAAATGCTCAGGTGGGGCTAGCCCCAAGCCGAACAGGCGCTCACGCATATCCCAGCGCGCAAGGGCAAAAGAGCGGTTGTGCAGATTGGGCATGTCCAGCCAGTCTGAGAGCAAAAAGTACCCGTCAAAGCGCATGAACGGGCTGGTGTTGATGGCCAGTGTCGCCACCCAGGTGGTGGTGGCCAGCATAAAGGCGATGGATTTGGGAATGCCCTCGGGCAACAAGCCCCAGGCCAATGTGGCCCAGGCGGCAATCATCAATTCG
>CAIQBN010000487.1 GCA_903870065.1 uncultured beta proteobacterium
CAACCAAACGAACCCGCCAACACCATGCACCAAAGCACGGCGGCTGCAAGAAAGAGACGGTTGGACTGGGATACCATGAATTTGCGCAAGCCCCTCACCTGCAACTACCCGGTGGCGGACCGGACCTGTCTATCGATCCCGAATGGTAACGGATTGCAACCGGTTGTTTGGCACGTAACTGCCCTTACGCTGAACAACAAGAGAGCGCCCCGGCGACAGTGTCCATTCGCGGAGGCGCTTGAATTTGCTACCAAAAACGTAGCAAACCGCCCTTAATGGATGAGGGCTAAGCGGCTATTTCACTTAACCCAGTAGGCTGTCCGCCGTCACGTAGGCGTAGCCCAGATCTCTGGCCACGGCCTCATACGTGACCTTGCCCTCGCACACATTCAGGCCATTCTTCAGGTGAACATTGTCACGCAGAGCGGCTTTCCAGCCCTTGTTGGCCAATGCAACGGCGTGACCAATGGTGGCATTGTTCAGGGCAAAGGTTGAGGTGCGCGCCACCGCGCCGGGCATGTTGGCCACGCAGTAGTGCACCACGCTCCAGGTAGAACGTACCAGGAGTAGGTAGAAAGTACCTTTTCCTGTCTTTTTTCTCTGTCTCACAATCAAAGTCTCATTTCGATACACTGTCACAAGTTTTGAGACAGGAGACTTCTATGCTTATTGGCTACGCACGGGTTTCAACCGACGACCAAAACCTTGACCTGCAGCTCGATGCCTTGAAAGCTGCCGGCTGCGGGCAGATGTCATGGCAGGCACATCGGCCGGTGCGCAGAAGACCGATTGGTCCGAAGCGATTCCTCCACAGAAGATTGCGCATGACTTTGTCGCCAAGGACCAGGATGGCGCAAAGCTTGCCGGTATTGCACAAACTGCCGGGCTGCTGGAAGACCAGTTGCTCTTTGTGGTGCGCATTCCGCTCGCATCTGTGAAGAATGGCGGCGAGCTGGTCGCGGTGTTTTCGGCTGCCGAGCTTGCTGGTTTGAAAGGACAGGTTGCTCAGCGGGTTGGTAGCGTCAGTCTGCTCATCATCCTCCTTGGGATTCTGCCCATCTGGTGGTTTTAATCCAACACCTGTCTGACAATAGCCAGCACGTTTCGCTGCGGATCCGCTTCGTCGGCACGCACCACTTGCCTTTGCGGCATCGACCGTAGCCAGGTGATCTGGCGTTTGGCCAGCTGGCGGGTGGCGATGATGCCCAGCTCGCGCACCTCGGCCAAAGGCAGTGGCTCGCTGGAACCCCTTGCCGCGTGCGCATCCAGCGCCTCCCACACCTGGCGGTAGCCCACGCAACGCATGGAGGGCAGGTCCGCATGCAGATCCCCCCGGGCGCGCAAGGCTCGCACTTCGTCGACAAAGCCCTGTTCCAGCATGGCGTCAAAGCGCTGGGCAATGCGTGCGTGCAACCAGCTGCGCTCCAAAGGCTCCAAGGAAATTAATGCTCTAGCCCTCGTGGAGTCTGCGTCAGCAGCTATGTTCTTGGTAGCGCCCTGGGTGGAGTGAAAGTGTGACAGCGGCTGGCCGGAGATGCGGTACACCTCCAGCGCGCGCTGGATGCGCTGACTGTCAGCCGGGGCCAGGCGTGCGGCCGTCACCGGGTCCACCACCGCCAACTCGGCGTGCAGGGCGGGCCAGCCTTTGTCTGCAGCCTCTTGTTCGAGAACGGCGCGCACTGCGGCATTGGCCGGTGGCATGTTGCAGCGGGTGAAATGCATGCCTGGCTAGGTGTTCTTGCGGGATGTCGAGGTCCATATTCAGGAGCACACACCATGCAAATCAACGACTTCACCCTGACCGAACTCACCGCCGCCATCAACAAATTCCCCATCCAGTGGGGCCGCGTCAGCCAGTCCGGCCTGTTTGCTGACCGGGGCGTGCGCAACCGCACCGTCATGATCGAAGAGCTGTGGTCATGCTGCTGATTGACCCGGCCAGCGGCCAGATTGTGGTGCTATATAAACCCAGTAACATCAGGCACCCAGTCCAAGCTGGCGCCGCCTCATGCCCGCCACCGCACGCCCAACGCAAGCGCATTCTCATGCGGGCGGGCAAGCGGGCACCAAACCCAAGCTCTACAACCCGCGCCACCCCGAGCGGACTCTGCTGTACCAAACCATCGCCGAGCACTTCGAGACCTGGCACGCGCTCGCCAGCGCAGGCCAGTTCGACGGCCAGGGCGACCACCACACACCAAAGCCCTATGTT
The DNA here is from genome assembly GCA_903870065.1 of uncultured beta proteobacterium. GTDB lineage: Bacteria > Pseudomonadota > Gammaproteobacteria > Burkholderiales > Burkholderiaceae_C > Allorhodoferax. The sequence goes on from CAIQBN010000487.1 coordinate 2,213, forward strand.
CGCCAAGCCTTTCGCAAATACCTCGAATGCGGCATCTTTGCGCATGGCTTTGCACGGGCGTGGTGTGATGACTGCGGACACGACTACTTTGTGGCCTATTCCTGCAAAGGCCGGGGTGTCTGCCCCTCGTGCAATACCCGGCGCATGGTGGAGACGGCCGCGCATCTGACGGAGCACGTCTTTCCCCGCCTGCCGGTGCGCCAGTGGGTGCTCTCGGTGCCCAAGCGCCTGCGCTATTTCATGCAACGCGACGGGGCAGCTCTGAACATGGTGCTGCGCATCTTCCTGCGGGTGATTGCGCAAAGACTATCTGCCAACTGCCCCGGTGCAGCGGACGTGAACAAGGCAGCCCAGCACCTTGGCGCCGTGGCCTTCATCCACCGCTTCGGCTCCAGCCTGAACGGTCATGTTCACTTTCACGTCTGCGCGGTTGACGGGGTGTTTGAGGAAGTACCGGTGGCGGTGGCGGGTGAGGCCAATGCCCAATCCTCACCGCCGGGCATCATTTTTCACCCGGCCAGTGCTAACGACGAGACCGCTGTGGCGCAGGTGGAGGCAGATTTGCGTCGACGCATCCTGCGCGCCTTCGTGGGCCGGGGGCTGCTGGAGAGTTGTGACGCCAAAGAGATGCAGGGCTACCAGCACAGCGGGTTTTCGGTGGATGCCGGTGTCTGAATCGAA
>CAIQBN010000488.1 GCA_903870065.1 uncultured beta proteobacterium
AATTTCTTAGCCTTTGCCGCAATGGCTTTCTTGTCACTCAATGTCGTTTGCTCCAATAGTTAAATATGTACATGGACGGCGTTCAGGCGGCGATAACTGCAGGCTCATGCTTTGGCGGCATACCATGGTGCTTGGACAGCCATTAAACGCGCAAGGCCGGCATTTGGCGTTATTGGCGCATCCAGAAGCGCCGTGAATTCTTGGAACTTGTCCCGACTAAGACCGAAAAAAACTTGGTCAAGTAGAACGCCTTGTGCACGCTCGCAAGCCACCTCCAGCATGAAATCCGACCGGTTTTTCCCCAGCAGCGCAGCCGCATGGTCGATCAGATCCCGTTGCTCGGGCAAAGCGCGCAGATTGATGGCGGCGTCACGCATAGGATTCTCCAGATAGCACATACAACAGTTAGGCCGATGAGAGCGTACTCGCAACGTCCTTGGGCCGTAGCTTAAACGTCTGAAATGGTTCCATCAGGCATGTTGCCTGTCATTTGATGAGTGTACGCAATATCTTCCCAGTTTTGCCGACGTTGTGCGGCAGCAGGTCCAAACTGTAGCTGCTCATGTCCATCAGGCTGGAGAAAAGCCAACATCAAGAACCCGTATTTCATGGGGTCCTTTTTGTCCATCGAATAGATGACCAGCCTATTGCTGGTTCGGTAATACGGGTTACTTTCCCGGTCCCATTTCTCTACAGCCTCAGTAGAAGCGGCCTCTGGCGCATAGTGAATATGCCACGCCCAGGTATTTTCAGCAGCGATGCCATTTGATACATTTCTGCCGAAATAACAATCTGGATCACCGTTGTGGTGCCATTCTCGAATTGTTGCAGCCCAGTCAGCAGTAACTGCCGTTCCGATCTTTGTGATTAGACCTGGAGAAAAATGAACGCCGATGTTTTGGCGATTCACCGTCCAGAAGGAGCGCGCAGCAGTAAGCCTTTTCGCTCAAGTGATGCTGCCATATTACGCGCACTCTCGGTAGCTTCATCCAATGTTTGGACGCCACGATTGAATGATTCGGACAGCAAACTACTACGCCCCCGCATTGCGGGTCGTTGAGTAGATTTTTCAACGGTGGGTTTGCGATAAACGGCGACCATGTGGTCATTCTAGTCCCGTGCGAAAGAAATGCCAAGTTTCCCATCGGCCCATCGGCCCACCCGAAGGGTGCGGCCCACTGGCGCTTGTCGCCTGCCAGGCCGCCATTGGCCATGAGTCAAGGAAACAGCCGCGGATCGAATACGGGCAAGGGATCTGCGACAAACCTTATCCGCCAAAAAAAATCAAACCGCACCGCCGTATTTAATGGCAAGAAGAATGTCCTTTACGCTTTGCGCGCCAAACGATGTCTTCGCCGCCTGGAATGGACTGTCGCCGTCAAGCATTGGGTGAGACTTGCGCATCCAGGCAAACGCATCTTCTTCCGAAGCAAAGATGTCATTCGCCATTTTTGCAAGCTCAACCAACCTAAGACGCTTTCAGCAGAGTGCATTGGCAACTTCTGATCTTTGGCAACATGACGAATCGGTTCATCCATATCAGTCTCCCAAAGGTTCGCTCAATAGTCGGCCCTGCAAAATTCACGCACCAAATCCCAAGCCAAGGAATTTGACTGAAGTCAAGGTTTTGGGACGACCTAGCCTACCTGTCAAGTTGCTCGAACCCATAGCTTCGATGCGCCTCGCTGGCCCATAGGGCATTTG
>CAIQBN010000489.1 GCA_903870065.1 uncultured beta proteobacterium
AAGCACGAAGGCGCAATTGAAGACGGCAAGACATGCATTGACTGCCACAAGGGAATTGCGCACAAGGCAGTCCACCACTTGCTTGAGAAGCAAGCCGCCGCTGCTGCCACCACGTCAACAAATTAGCAGCAGCACGACGCGGGCCTAAGCGTGTGCGAGCGTGTGTGCAGGGACACTGACTCGGTTCAGTTATAGGTAAAAACCAAAAAGAGGAGCGAAGTGATGAAAAAAGTGATCATCGTTATGTCGGCAGTGTTAGCCAGTAGCGCCTGGGCTGCGCCAGACTGGAGTCGGGCCCCCGCACGCACCGTGAAACTGTTCTATCCGGGGCAGGCTTCGCTGGAGTGGGTGATGAACAAGCCCGACCATTCGGCGGTGCCCGACATCGTGGACAAAAAGCGCAGTTGCGCCAAATGTCACGAAGGAGACGCCAATGAAATAGGTGAAAAAATCATCAAGGGTCAGCCCGTGGGAAGCTCCCAATCGGTGCTGGAACCAACCCCGCCAAAGGGCAAGGCCGGATTCATCCCGGTGTCCATTCAAACTGCATACGATGCCGACAAAATTTATTTCCGTTTTGAGTGGACTTCACCGCAAGGCGGTGAGAAGAAGCTCGACACCAAAAACGAAGTCAAATTGACCCTGATGTTTGACGGCGGTGGCACAGTGGATGGTTCCAATCAAAACGGATGCTGGGCAACCTGCCACACCGACCTGCGAACGATGAAAAGTGCCAAGGATGACAAGAAGACCAAATACATCAAGGACGCTGACCTCGCTGCGGGCAAATTCATGGATCTGATCCAGTACCGCAGCGGCAAAGGAGAAAAAGCGGTGGACGGCCACGTGGCATCCGGTCGCGAGATGGAGGGCGGCAAAGCCTTGATCAAAGCCGATGGCAAGAAGGACGGCAGCAAATGGGTAGTGACCTTTGAACGCAGTCTGGCCAGCACCGGCAAGGGCGACCACAGTATTGCTGCCGGCAAGACCTACAACTTTGGCTTTGCCGTGCATGAAGACTACAGCAACGCGCGCTTTCACTATGTGTCACTGGGGTACCAGTTCGGCCTGGACAAGCCCATGCCGGACTTGAAAAATTACATCAACGTAACCAAGCAATAGGCCGCGCGTGGGTGATCTCGCAAAGTCAATTTTTAACCAACCAAAGGGGACAGACATGAAGAAGCGATGGATGGACGGTGCAGGACAGTGGGTGCTCGCAGCAAGCGCGCTGTGGTTAGCGGCGACCGCCGAGGCGGCGCCGCCGAGCCCTGCCATGCTGTCCAACGCCTGTGCAGGTTGCCATGGTACCAACGGCGGCAGCGCCGGCCCGGTCATGCCGAGCCTGGCTGGACAGTCCAAAGAGGCTATCGTCGTGGCCTTGCAGAAATTCAAGAGCGGCGAACGTCCCTCCACCATCATGGGCCGCTTGGCAAAGGGCTACTCAGACGCCGATTTTGCAGCCATGGGTGACTATTTCGCCAGCCAAAAGATCTACGTAACGCAGCAGACTCTGGACCCCAAACGGGTTGCCAAGGGCGCAAGCTTGCAGGAGGCGAATTGCGGACGCTGCCATATTGAGGACGGCAAAGAGGGCAAAGACGACACCCCGGCCATGGCCAGCCAGTGGTTGCCCTACTTGCAGATGCAAATGGCTTTGTACACAGCCGGCATGCGCAAAATGCCCGAAAAAATGGAAGAAAAGGTTAAACCACTGTCGGTGGAAGACCTCGAATCGCTTCTGCACTTCTACGCCAGTGTGAAATAAGGAAATTGACCATGACAACCGATCGCAGAAATTTTCTTAGACTCCTGGGCTTGGGAAGCGCGGGTGTATCGCTGACCGCAGGCGGCGTTTCAGCCCACGCCGCTATCACCGCCGCAGACCTGGGCAAAGCAGTCGGCCGCCGGGTCGTGGTGGTGGGTGGTGGCTATGGTGGAACGATTGCCGCCAAGTACATCCGCATGCTCGACAAGAGCATCGAAGTGGTGCTGATCGAGCCGAACAAGCAGTTCGTTTCGTGCCCGTTCAGCAACCTCTACCTTGGCGGCTTGCTCAAAGACTTGTCCACCTTGACCATTGGCTATGACAAGCTGGCGTCTAACCATGGAATCAAGGTGATTCACGATATGGTCAGCGCGATTGATCCGGTTAAAAAGACCGTCAAAGTCTCCAGCGGCACAATCGACTACGACCGCCTGGTGCTGTCGCCTGGCATTGACTTCCGTGCTGAAGAAATTGAAGGCTACGACCTAGCCACCACACCGGACATCATGCCCCATGCGTGGAAAGCCGGTCCGCAGACACTGCTACTGCGCAAGCAACTGGTGGATATGCCCAATGGCGGCACGGTGGTCATGACGGTGCCCTTATCGCCGTTTCGCTGCCCCCCTGGGCCGTACGAGCGCGCCAGCATGATCGCCATGTACCTGAAGGAGCACAAGCCCAAGTCAAAGATCATCGTCCTCGATGCCAACCCCGATATCGTCTCCAAGGCCGGCCTGTTCCGCAAAGGCTGGAAGAAACACTATGAGGGCATCATTCAGTACCGCGGGGCACAAAAGGTGACGGCTATTAATGCCAAAACCCGCTCGGTGTTCATCGAAGGTATTGAAGAGGTGAAAGGCGATGTGGTCAACGTGATTCCACCCCAGCGTGCCGGTCAGATCGCGCACGCAACGGGTCTGATCGGACTCGACAAGGCCTGGTGTCCGGTCAATGCCACGACGTTTGAGTCGACCCTGCAAAAGAACATCCATGTCGTTGGCGACGCATGCAATGCCGGTGCCATGCCCAAGTCAGGCTATTCTGCCAACTCGGAAGCGAAGATCTGCGCCGCCAACCTGGTGGCCTTGATGAACGGCAAGGACGTGACCGAGATGTCGGGCATCAATACATGCTACAGCTATCTCTCTGCCAAAGAAGCCGTGAGTGTGGCAGCGGTGTATACGGTAAAGGAGGACAAGATTATTGCCGTGCCCAACTCAGGTGGCGTGTCACCAGACCTGTCTGAAGCCGAAGCAGTGTACGCGTCGAGCTGGCTCAACAACATCCTGACAGAAATGTCATCCTGATAGGCCACAAAAACCATTGGGTTCGAGACACTTCGGACCCGACTTGCACGCATCAATGCGCAACATCGGCACCGTCCCCGCAACCAGATCGAACTCCTGGGGTGCGTGCGACGTGCACTTCTTCAGGGGTCCATTTCGGCTGCCCGGTTGAGGCAGACGCACCGGCGGCTTGATGACAACGGTTACCCCACAGCAGCCAGGCGCCACAACAGCCACGCCAGTCCGCAAGCCGCAATGACGGGAATCACAGCCACCTTGTAGCGCAGCAGCGCCACAGCAGCGACGGCGGCGAGCAGCAGCGCCAGCCAATCGACATTAAAAGGAAATATGGCTCCAGCCCTCGTGGATATTGCGATATGCGCTATAAAAAACAGAGCGAGACTGGCGATCACACCAACCACCGCGGCGGTGATGGCCGTCAGTGGTGCGGTCAGATGCAGCTTGCCGTGGGTGGATTCCACCAGCGGGCCACCGGCCAATATGAAAATAAACGAAGGCAGAAAAGTGAACCAGGTCACCACCATGGCAGCCAGCGCGCCGCCCAGAAACTGCGCATCTGGCCCCAGCACCTCCTTGCCCCAGCCGCCGACAAAGCCCACAAAAGCCACAACCATGATCAGCGGCCCGGGCGTGGTCTCGCCCAGGGCAAGGCCGTCGATCATCTGCGTGCCTGTGACCCAGCCGAAGTGGTCGACCGCGCCCTGGTAGACATAGGGCAGCACAGCGTAGGCACCGCCAAAGGTCAGTAGCGCTGCCTTGGTGAAGAACCAGCCCATTTGCGCCAAGGTGCTGTCCCAGCCATGGGCAGCCACCAGTGCGGCCATTGGGAGCAACCACAGGACGGCACCGATCACCACCACAGCGGCCAGGCGGGTGGGGGACCAGCACGCGTGTGGCGGCGTAGGCGTGGAGTCGCCAATCAGCCAATCGACTTCACCGGGTTGCTGCGCCAAGGGCTGGGCCGCGCCATGGCCAGCAGTGCCGGCAAATTGCTCAGGCGCCCAGCGTGAACCCAGCCAGCCGATGAGCGCGGCAATCGCCACGATCCACGGAAACGGTACGTCGAACCCATAGATCGCTATAAAACTCATAGCTGCAATCGACCAAAGTACGGGGGCTACCGTGGGTTTTTTCAAAGTCTTTGAGCCCATGCGGTGCACCGCCTGCA
>CAIQBN010000490.1 GCA_903870065.1 uncultured beta proteobacterium
AGCCCTACAACATTGAATCTGGTCGTGGTTAGCGGTGCACGCAATGATCAATTTCGTGACGACTTACCTTTGTCAATGGATGTGCTCACCGACAAGGACCTCGAAGACAGACAGGTGGGTGACATTAAGGATCTCGTCAAGGATTTACCCAATGTGTCGGTGAGGCATGCACCATCGCGATTCACCGTGACCGGTGCAAGCAATTCAACCGGACGTGATGGAAATACAGGATTTAATATTCGTGGCTTGGGGGGTAACCGGGTACTCATGTTGGTGGACGGAACACGGTTGCCGCGAAGTTATGTGAATGGCAATAACGCGTTCGGGCGCGATGCCTTGGTACTGGATTTGGTGGAACGGGTGGAGCTTGTTCGCGGGCCTAGTTCTGTCTTGTACGGATCAGTCGGTCTAGCCGGACTGGTCAATTTCCTGACGTTGGAACCGGTTGACTTATTGCACCAGCGCGAAAGTCAAAGAAAAACTGCTGGCGGGCGATTGGCTACCAGTTGGAGCGGTGATGATGAGGGACTTGCCGGCGCCCTTGCCTTGGCTGGCCATTGGAGTGAAAACGCCCAATGGCTATTGACCGGCACGGCGCGCAGCTCCAATGGATTGAGCAATATGGGTACCAACGATGAACCGAATATCAATCGCACGCGCCCCAACCCGCAGACCAACCGAGGCGATTCCTTGTTGGGAAAAGTCGTTAGCCGGCCAGATGGCCGACAAAAGCATGTGCTGGCCTTTGAGCACATCGGTAAGAGCACCGAAACCGATTTGCTTTCGAGCCGAGCCAGTGTGTTACCAGCTGCCACGACGACGGCAACCAAAGCGCTCGTTGCAAATGAGAGTGACCGCGCCACCTTGCGACGTGATCGCCTGAGCTGGGATTGGCGATACCAGCTGGATTCAACTTGGGCAGACAGAGTTCAAACATTGCTGAGCTTTCAGAATTCCGACGCACAGGACAATGGGCGGACAGTGCGCAACGACGCTGGTGTTCGGATTCGCGAGACCACTTACAACGAACACACAGTGCAGGCAAACCTACAGGCCATTAAGTCCCTTGTAATCTCCGAGCAATGGTCACAAAAAATTACTTACGGTCTGGACCTGACTCGTACCGAAGTCACCAGTTGGTTTGGCGGTTCCGACCCTTCTCCATTGGCCGCATATGTGCCCAAGAAGTATTTTCCGGATGCGCGGGACGGCAGTGCTGCACTGTACGCGCAAAGTGAATTTCTAAGCGAATTTTGGAGCGTGACCCCCGGGTTGCGGTTTGAACGATTTGCTGTGGATGTCATCACCCAGGAGGGATATGCACCACCCGCAACCATGCCGGGTGTATCTATCGCGGGTTTCAACGCTTCTCCAAAATTGGGTGCATTGGCGCGAATTTCCCCGCGGTGGATTGCCTATGCCAATTACGCAAGCGGCTTTCGCGCACCGAATGCGGCACAACTCAATGGGTTTATAGATCCATCACCAGGAGTCAATGCCAGGTTAATGCCCAACCCCGACCTCAAGCCCGAAACGAGCAGCAACCTGGAGGTGGGTGTGCGCACAAGATTGCAGGATTTGACTATGGATTTTGCTGTTTTCACAGGTGACTTCAAGCAGCTGATTGTTGATAAAAAGTTTCTTGGCGGCAGCAATACGATCAGCAACCCGAATGTGTTTCAGACGGTCAATATTGACAACGCCACAATTTGGGGTTTTGAAGTCAAGGGACACATGCGATGGGGCCAGTGGAATGGCGTGAATTTCAGCACTCCGTTCGCTTTTGGGCAGGCCAGGGGAAGGGATAATTTGTCTGGTTTGCCGATCAACTCAATTGATCCGGCGATGGCCACGTTGGGTCTCAATCTGGATGGTGCCGTCTGGTCGATGCGCGCGGATATACGCTACCACGCTGCAAAAGAAGCCACTGACGTCGACCCGACCTCCGGCGTACGTGCTGGCAGCACGCAGTTCACGGGGGTACCTGCGTCGTCGACGCTGGACATTACGGGCCAGTGGCGCATGCGCAAAGACATGCGCCTGACGGCCGGCGTTGTGAACGCCACCAACGTCAAATACTGGTTGTGGTCCGATGTGCAGGGCCTTACGAACGCCAACGCCATTACCCAGGCAGATGCTTATACACAGCCAGGTCGACACATCAATGTGTCCCTGGTCGTGGACTTCTGACCGTCGCGCGAATGTTGCAGCCTATAACCGCATGGGGCTGGCATAGCCGGTCATTTCGAGGTAACCGCGCCCCACCAGGCGCTGGTTGCTATCCCATACGTTGCACAGGCCTTCCCAGTAGATGCCTCCAGTGGAGGTTCGACTGTCCATCTCCTGGTTGTCAATGACGGCGCGTATCGTGTAAAAGTCCGCTGGTGTGCGCACGATCCATTCGACCGGATAACTGGCCTGGCTCAGCGGACTCTTCCAGCTGCGCTGGGGCCTGAACACCACGTCGCCGCGCTGAAAGGTAAATAGCGTGTCCTTTGCTCGGAACGAGCCCCCGTCCCACAAGGCATCGCCATTTTTGTCCCGCAATCGGAATGCCGTCAGCGCGCTGCCGTCAAACAGGTTGATACCCATCCAATCCCAACCCACTGCCTGGGGAGGCATGATTTGCTGGCTCCATTCGTGGTCAAGCCAAGCCATGCTACCAGCGCCTACTGCGTAACGGTTTCCCTGCAAGACCAGTTCACCACGGACCTGCAATTGGGGCAGGCTGTAGTAATGGCTGGTCTGTGCAGAGTCCGGTCCTTTTTGGGATAAACCATTTTTGCCCTGTAGTAGCACTGGTTGACTGGTCGTCAGCGTCACCGCAATTGAAAAATCCTTGGCCCCGATTCGGGCCTGCAGATCAGGCCCTGCACGCGCGAGTGACCAGTCCCCTAACCCAATGCGGGTGTCCGCAGAGCTGGTCCATGCACTGTCGTTGGGGTTAAGTCCGGGCTCTGCGCCAGATGACCTAGCCATGCGCTGGTCGTGCCATAGCTTGCGGCCCTTGACATCGGTCAGCGCGGCATGCGCGAACACCAGCTGTTTCGCGGCCAGGGTCGACTGCATCGCCTGGGTCTTTGGCACCCGGCTGCGAAAAAATGTGACCTGAAAGCCAAAGTCGGCTTGCCCGTTCGCGCTCACCGCGTAGCCGGTTACATACCACCATTCAATTGCAAAGTCGGGGTGCGCGCCAGCGTCGCGTGGAAACACTAACGGCCTGTGCGGCAAGGTTGTGGAACCCAGGCGCGTAGCAAGGGTGCTGCCCAAGGCGACACCCATCAGGGCGCGCCGGCTCATCGCCGACGGAGGTCGATTCAACACGTTTGCCCGGCGGACATCGCGTGGCGCACCCATTGCTCTGAAGCGGAGCAGTCGCCCAAGGATTCACTCACCCAAGCCGCGCAGTGGTAGTTTGGCAAGTAGCGCTCGCCGGCATCACACAACAGCGACAAAATAGAACCTGCTTCTCCTGCCAACCGCATCTCTTGTGCCAGTTTGAGCATGCCGATGAAATTGGTTCCTGTGGAGGGTCCAACCTTGCGCCCCAGCAGATGGGACAGCGCGCGCATGGCTGCCACCGAGTCCACATCGGTAACGTCCAGCATGCGGTCAACCAGCGTGCGGATAAAGCTGGCTTCCACGCGCGGGCGCCCAATGCCCTCGATGCGCGAACCTTTGCCCGTGATGGACTCATCTCCCGTGCGGTGATACTCCCCAAACACCGAACCGACAGGGTCCGGCACGCACACCTGGGTGGCATAGCGCTGGTAGCGTATGAACCGTCCCACCGTGGCGCTGGTGCCGCCCGTGCCCGCACCCACCACCAC
>CAIQBN010000491.1 GCA_903870065.1 uncultured beta proteobacterium
AACATTCCCGAACTGGGGCGCTTCTTCCCGGCCATGGATGCTGCGCTGGAAGCCATCAGTCAGGGCCGCCAGACACCCAAGGAGGCGCTCGATGGCGCCGCCGCACGCATGCTGGTGAAGTGACATGAGCCCCAAGACTTCACTCGTCTCCAAAGCAGTTGCCACTCTGGTGGCGCTGGCCCTGTTGTGGCTCACTTTTGGTGTCTACGCCAGCGGCCAGGTTTTGTGGGCCGTGCTGATCCTGACGCTCGGCGCCATCAGTCTGTATGTTTACGTGTCGGCCCAAACGCTGGCTTGGCGTTACCTGTTCCCCGGTGTCATGGCGATGCTGGTGTTCGTGGCCTTTCCGCTGGTCTACACCATTCAAATTGGCTTCACCAATTACTCCGCCAGCAACCTGCTCAGCGAAGAGCGGGCACGCGGCTACCTGCTGGACCAGGCCAATGTGAACGAATCGCGGGCCTATGGCTTCAGCGTGCACGCGGACGGAGACGCCATGGTGCGTCTGGTGCTGACACCGCAAGGCGAAGGTGCCGGCAATTCGCGCTTGGCATCGGCCACGGTGTCGTTGCGCACCGCGCACGCTGCGGCCGTGGCCATGCAGCCCCTGGCCAATGACGCACAACTCGCGCCGCCGTACAACCTGCGTCAGGTCATTGCCAATCGCGATGCATTGCAGGCTTTGCGCCTGGCGCTGCCCGACCAAAGCGTGCTGGTCTATGCGGGGCTGCGTGAATTTGCGGTCTTCGAGCCGCTCTGGCAAGAACAAGCCGGTGGCGCGCTCAAGCGCCTGGCGGATGGCGCCGTCTACCAGCCCAACCGCGACACCGGCTACATTGAAGACGCCAAGGGTGAGCGCCTGCAGCCCGGCTTCAAGGTGGGTGTGGGCTTTGCCAACTATGCCCGCCTGTTTGGCGACGCCGACATGCGCGGCCCGTTTGTTTCCATCTTCATCTGGACTGTGGTGTTTGCCGGCCTGACTGTGCTTTTCTCCACGGCCATTGGTATGACACTGGCGGTCGTGCTGAACTGGGAAGCGCTGAAGTACCGCACCCTGTACCGCACCTTGTTGTTCTTGCCATACGCCGTGCCGGGCTTTATTTCCATTTTGGTATTCAAGGGCTTGTTCAACCAGAACTTTGGCGAGATCAACACGATTCTGGACGCATTGTTTGGCGTCAAGCCGGCATGGTTTGCCGACCCCACGCTGGCCAAGACCATGATCCTGATCGTCAACACCTGGCTGGGTTACCCCTACATCATGGTGTTGTGTACGGGGTTGATCAAATCCATTCCTGCCGACTTGTATGAAGCCTCGGCCATTGCCGGCGCCAAGCCGTTGACCAATTTTTTCCGTATTACCGCGCCGCTGATCGTCAAGCCCTTGACGCCTCTGCTGATCTCGGCCTTTGCATTTAACTTCAACAACTTTGTGTTGATCAGCCTGCTGACCGACGGCAGGCCCGATTACCTGAACACCAAGTTGCCTGCGGGTACCACCGACATTCTGGTGTCCTACACCTACCGCATTGCGTTCACCGATGCCGGGGCCAACTTTGGTTTGGCCGCCGCGATATCGACGGTGATTTTCTTCCTGGTGGCCATTTTATCCATGGTTAACCTGAAGTTGACCCAATCCAAAGACAACAGCAAAGGGGGGCACTAGCCATGGCCATAGTTACAGGCAAGAGTCAGCGCTGGCGTATCACGCTGGCGCATGTGGGCTTATGGGTGCTGATAGCCATTACCCTGTTTCCGTTGTTGGCCGTGGTGTCCATTTCGCTGCGCCCCGGCAACTTTGCCACCGGCTCGTTGATACCATCGGAAATCAGCCTGGAGCACTGGAAGTTGGCGCTGGGTTTCTCTTACGCACAGGCTGATGGTGTGGTGGTACAGCCGCCGTTTCCGGTGCTGTTGTGGCTGTGGAATTCGATCAAGATCGCCACCATTTCGTCGCTGCTGATTGTGGGCGTCTCCACCACCGCAGCGTATGGTTTTGCCCGTCTGAAGTTCCGTTTCAAGTCGACCATTCTGAACAGCATGTTGCTGCTGCAGATGTTTCCGGTGGCCGTGGCGCTGGTCGCCATTTACGCGATTTTTGAAGCCATTGGTGGCGTCGTTCCCTGGCTCGGCATCGAGACGCATGGCGGACTGATCGTGGCCTACATTGGTGGGGTCGCCATGCACATCTGGACCATCAAGGGTTACTTCGAGACCATTCCGACCGAGATCGAAGAGTGCGCCAAGGTCGACGGCGCCACATCCTGGCAGGCCTTCTACAAAGTGCTCTTGCCGATGGCCGTGCCCATCCTAATGGTGGTGTTTGTGCTGGCCTTTATTGGCACCATCATCGAGTACCCGATTGCCTCGGTGCTGTTGCGAGAGGAGCCTAACCTGACCCTGGCGGTCGGCTCCAAGTACTACCTGTACGAGCAGCGCTACCTGTGGGGCGACTTTGCCGCAGCGGCAGTGCTGTCGGGCCTGCCCATCACGCTGGTGTTTCTGGCCGCACAGCGCTGGATTGTGTCGGGTTTGACATCCGGTGGCGTCAAGGGCTGATCGCCCAATGAAATACTGGGTAGCACTGGCCATCAGCCTTTTTGCGGCTGGGGCATTCGCCGACCAGCAGCGCGCGTGCCAGCCCAGCCCCCTGGGCGACACCACCTTGTATCTGCGGGGTGCGATGAACAACTGGGCGGCACAGGACGACTCGGCGTTTCAGTACAGTTGCGATGCGTATTACCTGAACGTCAAACTGGACGCGGTCCATGACTTCAAGATAGGAGACGCGGCCTGGAGCGACTCCATCACCATTGGCAGACATGCCAGCGGTGATCCGCAGACCGGGGCAAAAAGCAATCTGCGCCTGACGTTCGCCGGCGAACAGACACTAAAGCTGGTGTTTGCACATGGCCAACCCATTCTGACGCTGGGCCCCAAAACCTTCGTCGACCCCAACGCGCGCACAGTAACTGACCCGATCGCTCTGAGCCTGCAGTTTGACTCGCGCGCGATTGCGCACAAGAAACCCTTTGGCGCGGTCGTGGCGGGCACGGAGATTGACTTCTCGGTGTCAGCCCTGCCCGGGGTGGGCAAGATCACCCTGGTCGTGGAACGGCGCCGTCTGGAGGGCAATCAGGAGGTGCTGGAGTACCCTGAGATTGCCCGGGTTCCATTGGTTAAATCAGCCTATAGCCCTCGTGAAATATGGTCATCACGCTATCTCTTTGATAGTGTCAACGTTTACGGCTACTGGTTTGAGGTGGAAATGGGTTCGGCGACCTATGTGCTGCAAAACAACCGCGACCCCGTGTTCTGGACGCGCGAGAAGGGCTCGGGCGGTGTAGGTTCAGTGGACTTCAAACCGATGGCCAACCGGGCCATCCGGCGCTTTCGCCAGACCGCGTTCGACGCCAATTTCAAGGTGCCGGAGTGGGCCCCCGACGTGGTCTATTACTACATCTTTCCCGAGCGCTTTCGCAATGGCAACCCGGCCAACGATCCCCAGCCCGGTATCGCAAAGTACCACGACCATACCGTCGAACGGCACAAGAACTGGAATGACAAGCCCTGGGTTCCCGGTAGCGGGGACGGTTCGGATGCGCACTTCAACAATGATTTTTTTGGCGGTGACCTCGAAGGCATCATCCACAAGCTCGACTACATCAGGGAGCTGGGCGCCAATACGATCTACATGACGCCGATTTTCAAGGCGGCCAGCAACCACAAATACGACACGGCGGACTACAAACAGATCGATCCCGGCTTTGGAACCCAGGCAGACTTCACGCGCCTGACCCTTGAGGCCGCCAAGCGCGGCATCCGCGTCATTCCCGACACCAGCCTGAACCACACGGGCAACGACTCGGTCTATTTCAACCGCTTTGGCAACCACGGCTCTAACGGTGCATTCCAGGGCGGCAAGATCAACCCGCAGTCACCCTACGCCGACTGGTACACGCTGGACGCCAGCCAGAGCGACCCTGCCAAGCAGTACAAGGGCTGGGTCGATGTGGCGGACCTGCCGGAGTTGAATAAGGCTTCCAAAGGCTGGCGCAACTACGCCTTTGCTGCCGACGACTCGGTGATGAAAACCTGGCTGGACCGTGGGGGCGCGGGCTGGCGCATGGACGTGGTGCCGTGGGTGCCGGACGACTTTTGGCGCGCCTGGCGCAGCGCCATCAAGACGCACCGGCCGGATGTGCTGACGGTGGCCGAGACCTGGTTCGATGCCTCCAAGTATTTGCTGGGCGACATGTTCGACTCGACCATGAACTACATCTTCCGCAATGCCGTGCTGGAGTATGCGGCGGGCGGCAAGGCCCGCAGTTTGTACCCCAACATCGAGCTGATGCGCGAGGCCTATCCGCCGCAGGCGTTTTATGCGCTGATGAACCTGCTGTCCAGCCATGACCAGGCGCGCGCACTGCACCAGTTCGGCTGGCATGCCGACACCACCGATGCCAGGGTGATTGCCGAGGCCCGCCAGCGGCTCAAACTGGCGGTGCTGTTCCAGATGACGTTTCCTGGCGCACCCACGGTCTACTACGGCGATGAGGTTGCCGTCACCGGTGGCGATGACCCCTACAACCGTGCCACCTACCCGTGGGCCGACCAGGGCGGCAAGCCCGATGCCGACATGCTGGCCACCTTCAAGCGGTTGATCGGTCTGCGCAACCAGAACGCCGTACTGCGCCGGGGCACGATTGATGCGCCGCTATTTCTGGATGACCACAGCATCGTGTTGCTGCGCCGCAATGGTCAAGACCTTGCACTGATTGCCACCAACAATGCGACGACGCCACAGACAGTCACGATCAAGATCCCCGAAGATCTGCACGGCACGCACTGGCACGACGGTTTGGGTTCCACGAAGTTTTCCGTTTCCAAGGGGGAATTGTCTGTGACTCTACCCCCGCTCTTTGGAGCCGTGTTGTTCGGTACCGTGGTCACCGTTGCGGCCCAGCCGCCGGAAGCGATGCGGGTGATGAGCTACAACATCCGCTGCGGCTCCTGCGAGCGGGAGAGCGATGTCAACCATTGGAGTCGACGCAAGCACCTGGTGGCGGATGTCATCAAAAGCGCGCACGCTGACGTGATTGGCTTGCAGGAGGCAGAACTGTTTCAGGTACACGACCTGGTTTCCATGCTCGGCGATTTCGACTGGGTGGGCGTAGGGCGTGACGATGGGAAAGAGAACGGGGAAATCAACGCGGTGATGGTACGCCGCTCGGCGCTGGCCATCGTTTCGCAGAATACGCTGTGGCTTTCCGAGACCCCGCAAACTGTGTCCAGAGGCTGGGACGCGATGCTAAAACGCACCGTGGCCTTGGTCGCGCTTAAAAGCCGCGCCACAGGTCGGGGCCTGAATTTTCTCAACACACACTTCGACCATGCAGGTGTGGTCGCCCGCAATGAAAGTGCCAACTTGATTGAAACTTTGGTGCAGCCCCTTGGTGTCAGCCAAGCGGTGATCTTGACCGGTGACCTCAACGCCAGATCGGATTTCGGGGGATACCAAAGCCTGACACGGCAATTGCAGGATGCGGCGACTGCCTCGCAAGCTCCAGCGACTGGGGGCAACATCACCTTCAATGGCTTTGGCACGGACCTACAAACTGACAACAAGATTGACTACATTTTTGTCAGCCCCGGCGTGGAAGTGAAAACGCACCGTGTCGTAACCGATTTGTACAACGGCCTCTATCCCTCAGACCACTTTCCATTGGTTGTTGACATTGTGCTGCGGTAGACGCCAGTGCACCGAGAACCCTTGCAAAAAGCCTATCGCATGATTCCACCATTTGCTGCTCGCGCCACGCACGCGTTTGCCGTTGCTTGTGCACTGTTTGTCACCCCGGCGTTCGGTCAGGACAGTGCGTCGGCCTATGCCAGCCAACACGATGAGGCATTGCGCGGCGTCTTCGAGGCGCGCGAGCAAGACTGGCGCAACGGTGCTATCGTTTACCAGGTGCTGGTGGATCGATTTGTGCCGCCCGCCAATCTGGATGCCAAACGCGCCTTGTACCCGGCGCCCAAAGTGCTGCACCGCTGGAGCGAGGAGGCACGCACGGCGCGGAAAATACTTGTCGGCCACCAATGTGTGGAGTCATGAACTGGACTTTTGGGGCGGTGACCTGCTCGGCGTGACGTCCAAGCTCGGCTACTTGCAGGCGTTGGGCGTCGATGTGCTGTACCTCAACCCGATCCATCTGGCCTACACCAACCACAAATACGACGCGCTGGACTATTTGAAGATCTCGCCCGAGTTTGGAACCGAAGCGGACATGACCCGGCTCATTGACGAGAGCCATGCCAAGGGCATGAAAGTGGTGCTCGATGGGGTGTTTAACCACATGGGTCGCAATTCGCAGAAGTTCAAGGACGCGCAGGCCGATCCGAACAGCCCGTATCGCGACTGGTTTTTCTTTGGTGACCCTTATCCGGGCGGCGCGCGGGGCTGGTTTCAGGCGACCAATCTGCCAGAATTGAAGCTGGAAAACCCAGCAGTGCGCGATTACATCTATGCCAGGCCCGATTCGGTGGTGCAAACTTGGTTGAGGAACGGCATTGATGGCTGGCGTCTGGATGTGGCACCGGACATTGGCCCCAAATACCTGGCGGAACTCACCGCCGCTGCGCACAGCGCCAAGCCGGGTTCGCTGGTGGTTGGCGAGATCCCCAATTTCCCCAAAGAGTGGTTTCCCGCCGTGGATGCGGTGATGAACTTCACACTGCGCGATGTGATTCTGAACACCGTCACCGGCCTGATTGCGCCACCCACGGCCGCTACCATGATCGACCGCACCGTACGGGAGTCTGGAATCGAGCCCATGTTGAAGTCGTGGTTGCTCCTGGACAACCATGACAACGACCGGTTGACCCATGTGTTGCCCAAGATGTTCCAGCAGAGGCTGGCGCAATTGCTGCAATTCACGCTGCCCGGTGCGCCTAATCTGTACTACGGTGGAGAGTTGGGCATGACCGGTGGCGAAGACCCGGCCAACCGCTCGCCCATGCGTTGGGACCTGGTGCGCGACGACAACCCCAGCTTGCAGTGGACCAGGAAGCTGATCCAGTTGCGCAAGGACCACCGCGCCTTGCGTGTTGGTAATTTCAGGCTGGTGACCAGCGGCAAGCTGCTGGCGTTTGAGCGTTACACCGACCGTGTGCAAGACACCGTGGTGGTGCTGGTCAACCCCGGCAAAACGGCCGTCACTGAGCGCGTGCTGATTGCCAACTCCAAGCTGATGAACGGGTCGTCACTGGTGGATTTGCTCAACGCAAAAGCCAAGCCGCTGCGGGTGTTGGCTTCTATGGTGACAGTGACCATCGCGGCGGGGGGCTTGGGTGTTGTGGCGCCTGACGTGCGTCCCGCCGGTGGCTATTCGGTGTTTAAACGCGTTCAGTGAATCTTTCACGCTGATCTTGCTGCGGTAGGCCACAAAAAAAAAGCCCCACCGCGCAAGCGGTGGGGCTAACCCTTTTTGATTTCCCGACTACTTTGAAACCCTGCGGCATCGGGCTATTGAACCGTGGCCAGCGCCAGAATCTTCAACCCATCACATGGAAACAGGAATGTAGTTTGAATACATTTGTTGCCTTGAATGAATCCACATCCTGTAGTTTCAGCACCAGTTTAATGCGAAATCGTTGTGAAATGCACACTTGGTGGTCATGAATCGTGCGGAAATGCTCCATTTTAGGGTTTATGCCTATGTCTGAATATTTCTTGTTTTGGTACAAACTAGGGGCGACCGAAGACTATTTGACCCTCGGTAATGCCTTTGACGCCCCCCATCAAAGAATGTGCAAAACAACGTGTTCAGGAGAATATTGATGAAGAACCACCCCACTCAGCGTGCGCTGTTCAAACTGGGTCCGATTGCCGCAGGTTGCGCCGTGTTAATCATGTCGACCACGGCAGCCTACGCGCAAGTTAGTCCGGCGCTCGGGACTGTAACCGTGACCGGTATCCGCAAGGGTATTGAAGACGCGATTTCGGTGAAACGCAACTCGGATTCGATTGTCGAGTCGATTTCGGCCGAAGACATCGGTAAGTTGCCCGATAACAGCATTGCCGAGTCCATCTCCAGGCTTCCCGGTCTTGCCGCCCAGCGTGTAGCGGGTCGCGCGCAAGTGATTAGTGTGCGCGGACTGTCACCCGACTTCGCGACGACCTTGCTCAATGGTCGCGAGATTGTGAGCACCGGTGACAACCGCAGCGTCGAGTTTGATCAGTACCCCTCCGAGCTGTTGAGTGGTGTGACGGTGTACAAGACGCCCGACGCCGGCCTGATCGGACAAGGTCTCTCGGGCACCCTGGACATGCAGACGGTGCGCCCCCTCAATTTTGGCAAGCGTGTCGTCACCGTGAACGTACGTGGTAGCCAAAACAGTCTGGATGCTGCGGCCAATGCCAAGCAAACTGGAAATCGGCTGAGCGCCACCTACATCGATCAGTCTGCCGACCGCAAGCTGGGATTTGCCATTGGTTTTGCGCACCAGGAAACGCCTGTGGCGGAGAACCAGGTGGGTCTCTATGAGCCATGGAAGACTGATTCACGCGCAGGCTTGCCCGCCGGCGCCTGGGGTTCTGACGGTATTAAGGCCTTGCGCCGCACCGGTGTCACCAAGCGCGATGGCGTGATGGCGACCGTTGAATACAAGCCATCCAAAGACTGGTCCAGCACGCTCGACCTGTTCACCTCCAAGGCCAAGCAGGAAGACACTGCCAACCAGTTTGAGGTGAACTTGGGTGATTACAACGGCGGTTACAAGCCAGGACTGCTGTACAGCGGTGCGACGGTTAACGCCAACGGCACACTGACCTCGGGAAGCGCTAGCGGACTGTACCCGCTGGTGCGCGGCATGTACAACAACCGCGAAGACAAGATTGATGCATTGGGTTGGAACAACAAGTTCAAACTCGGTGGCGTATCCATGTTGGTTGATGTGAATTACTCCAAAGCCAAACGCGACGAGTTGAGCCTCGAGAACAACACCCAACTCGCTCCCGCACCACAACTCGATACGGTCCGCTTGGCGATCAATCAGGACGGCTTCTCGACCATCAATCCGGGTATGAACTACTCCGATCCGTCCAAGCTGTTTTTGCGCGGCACCATTTATGGTTCGGGTTATGGAAAAGTGCCATCCGTCGAGGACGTTCTGAAGGGTTTCAAGGTTAGTGGAAGCATCCCGCTGGAGGGAGCCTTCTCCGAACTGGAATTTGGATTGAACTATGCGGACAGAGCCAAAGAAAAGCATCAGCCTGAAGCCAACATCAATGTAGGCAAGCAAGGTGACACCACCATTGCTTCGAATTTGCAATATGGTAATGTGAGTTTGGGATTTGCGGGCCTGGGCAGCATTCCTTCGTGGGACGTGCCAGGCGCTGTGGCCAGGTACATGACTTTTGCACCGAGTGAAACCTCGGCCGGCTACCTGATTGCCAAAGCATGGACAGTCAAGGAAAAAATTGCGACGGCCTATGCCAAGGCCACAATCGACTCCCAGGTTGGCTCCATTCCGGTGCGCGGAAACGTTGGCTTGCAAGTGGTCAACACTGACCAGTCGTCGCAAGCCAACTATTTTGACGGCTCTGCTCCTGCCGGCCGTGAGGTCAAGCCGATTGACGACGGCAAGACTTACACCGATGTGCTGCCAGCTTTGAATCTTGCATTCAATCTGGGCAACGATCAAACCGTTCGCTTCGGTTTGGCCCAACAAATGGCACGCCCCAAGATGGCTGACCTGGCCGCTTCGGTGGACTTTGGCGTGGACAAGGCCACAGGCAAACCTGGCGCGAGCGGTGGCAATCCCAAGCTGGACCCATGGCGCGCCAATGCCCTCGATATTTCGTATGAGAAATATTTTGGCACTAAAGCTTATGTATCAGCCGCCGCGTTTTACAAGGACTTGACCACCTACATTTACAAGCAGTCCCGCGATACCTACGATCTGTCCAAGTTCACAGCAGGTTCCACTGCCACTACCAACCTTGGAACCTTCTCGGCGCCATTCAATGGTGGCGGCGGCTCTTTGTCGGGCGTGGAACTGGCAGCATCCCTGCCACTGGGAATGCTGGCACCGGCATTGAGTGGCTTTGGCATTCAGGCCAGCGCCAGCTTTAATAACAGCAATATCGCTGTGAAAGATCCAGATAGCGAGTCCAGCGTGGGTAAGGGCAATATTGAACTGCCAGGCCTGTCAAAGACCACCAGCAATCTGACCTTCTATTACGAGTCCGGTGGTTTTGAGGCACGTATCAGCCAGCGCAACCGGTCCGACTTCATTGGCGAGATCGGAAACTTCAACGGCAACCGCACGCTGCGCTATGTGGTTGGCGAAAGCATTGTGGATGCCCAAATCGGCTACAACTTCACCGAAGGCTCGCTCAAGGGTCTGGGCTTGCTGCTGCAAGTGAACAATCTGGGTGACAAGGCTTACCAGACCTATGCTGGAACCAAGGATCGCCCACTGGAGTACATCAAGTACGGCAGCTCCGTTTTGTTCGGGGCGAATTACAAGTTCTAAAGAACTTTGCTGCACATCGCCCCCAAACTCTGTGCTTTGGGGGCGAGGTTGTAGCGCACGGACCCTGCTGGCTTCGGCTTGCGGGGTTTTTTTATGGTGCTTTTTCTCGAGTTTCACCGCAACGCTGAAGTCTGTTCAGTTGCGGTTGCCGACCACGACGCTTTGGTTGCGCGATGGCAACCCAAGTATGGTCACGGTGTAAAAAATTAAACCCTGTTGTTTTACTAATTTATTGTTTGGAAAACCTCAATTCGTAAAGGTTTTTCTATAAAAATCATTGTTTTCCCTAGGCATGTTGTCGAAAGCCTTGGTGTAGACTAAATGTTGTTTGACTACATGGCGACATTCTGTGAGCCAAAAAAAGGGGTGATGCGGATGAACAATGGCTACCCGAGGTTGCTGGGAGATATTGGTGGCACCAATGCACGCTGGGCATGGCAGCAATCTGCTGGCGCCATGCTCGAAGACGTATCCGTGCAACCCTGTTTGGACAGCGCGTCCTTGCAGGATTCGGCATTCAGCTATTTAAAGGCGCATGGTCGCGCCAATCCGCGTTGGGCCGGCATTGGCATTGCGACCGCGATCACGGGCGATGAGGTTCGGATGACCAATAACGCCTGGCGGTTTTCCATTGCCGAGTTCAAGCAGGCATTGGCGCTGGAGCGCTGTCTGGTCATCAACGATTTCACGGCACTTGCGCTGAGTCTGCCGGTCTTGCAGCCCGCAGATTTGCGCCAAATTTGTGGTGGCGCTCCTACCAAGGGTGCTGCCGTTGCGCTGCTAGGGCCGGGTACCGGATTGGGTGTCTCCGGTCTGATTCCGGATGCGGCGGGGCGCTATTCTGCACTCAGCGGCGAAGGGGGGCACGCTACGCTGGCTGGCTGTGATCAGCTGGAGGCTGAGTTGCTCGCCACTTTGCGGCGTGATTTTGACCATGTCAGTGCCGAGCGGGTTTTGTCGGGGGCCGGTTTGGTGAACCTGTACCGCGCTGTCTGCAGCATGGAAGGTGCGCCGCAGCGAGCGCTGCAGCCCTCTGAAGTCTCGGCGGCAGCGTTGGACGGGACGGATCCGCAGTGTGTTGCAGCGGTTCGGTTCTTTACCCGTTTTCTGGGCAGTTTTGCGGGTAACCTGGCATTGACCTTGGGCTCCTTTGGCGGCGTCTACGTAGGCGGCGGTATTGTGCCCCGCCTGGGTGCTGCCTTTGATGTGGCTGAGTTTCGCCAGGCGTTTGTGAGGAAAGGGCGTTACCAGACCATGCTGTCGTCCATTCCGGTCTGGCTCATCACCGCATCCGCGCCGGCACTCATAGGCGCAAGCCAGGCCCTTGATACACTTGCGCATGTCTGATACGCGCTTTGATCACCCCCGTTTAATTGCCGATATTGGCGGGACATTTGCCCGTTTCGCGCTGGAAGTTGCGCCCCATGTGTTTGAGCAAAATGTGTCGCTGCGCTGTGCAGATTTTCCAGACTTTCATGCTGCCATCACCGCGTATTTGTCGGGTCTGAGTGGCGGTGTGTCGCACCGCGACATCAAGCATGCCGCAGTGGCCATTGCCAACCCGGTGGCTGGTGACGAAGTCCGTATGACCAATTACCACTGGCAGTTTTCCATTGAACAGATGCGCGAGCGTTTGCACTTTGATAACTTGGTAGTGGTTAACGACTTTACGGCGCTGGCCATGGCTTTGCCCGGCTTGTCATCACAGCAGCGCCGACAGGTAGGCGGTGGTGCTGCCCTGCCGCGCAGCGTGATGGGCCTGATCGGTGCAGGAACGGGGCTGGGTGTTTCCGGATTGATTCCCTCAGGTGAGGGTTGGATTGCGCTGGGTACCGAGGGCGGTCACACCAGTTTTTCACCCCACGACGAGCGCGAAGTCGCGATTTTGCAATATGCTTGGCGGTCCTTCAGGCATGTGTCGTTTGAGCGTTTGCTCTCGGGCCCCGGCATTGAGCTCATGCACTGCGCCCTGACCGACCGTGCCGGCTTGCCGGTAGGTGAACTTGACGCGCCGGAAATCACGCGACGGGCGCTCGATGGCAGCGACGCACTGTGCAAAGAGACGATTGATGTTTTTTGCGCTATTTTGGGCACGGCAGCGGCCAATTTGGCCGTCAGCCAGGGTGCGTTTGGCGGCATCTATATTGGTGGCGGCATCGTGCCGCGCCTGGGCCTGTATTTTGACCAATCTCCCTTTCGCCAGCGGTTTGAGGACAAGGGCCGTTTCTCCGACTACATGAGCGGTATTCCCAGCTTTGTCATCACTGCGACCAACGGCACCTTGCTCGGTGCCTCGGTGATTCTGGCGGCACAATTGCGTGAACTCGATGGGGCTAATGGATCTGCCATTCTGGGGCAAATACGCCGTGCCTTGCCCAGCCTTTCGCCGGCAGAGCAACGCGTGGCGCAACATGTGCTGGCACAACCCCGGTCGGCACTGAATGACCCCATTGCGCAGATCGCCCGTTCAGCTGATGTCAGTCAGCCAACCGTGATCCGATTTTGCCGCTCGCTGGGTTGCGAAGGTCTGTCGGATTTCAAGTTGCGCCTGGCATCGGGCCTCACTGGCACGATTCCGATCACGCACATTCAGGTCACCAGTGATGACTCGATGCTTGAACTGGGTTCCAAAGTGCTGGGCAATACCGCTTCTGCCATTTTGCAGGCGCGTGACCACTTGAACCGTGACAGCATGGACCGCGCCATGCGT
>CAIQBN010000492.1 GCA_903870065.1 uncultured beta proteobacterium
CCTGTTATTTGTCGCCCTGCGGCATGCACCACCGGTTCAGGCTAATTTGGTGAACTATTTGTGGCCGCTGGGCATGGTGCTGATGGCGCCACTGTTTTTGCCCGGGTTGCGCTTGCGAGGCTCCCACGTTGTTGCAGCATTAATCGGGTTTGCGGGTGCCGCGGTGGCGATACTGGGTGGGAGTGGCACAGCCACGATGAGCCGGTCGCCAAGCGGCGTTGGGTGGGGTTATCTTGCAGCGCTTGGCTCGGCACTGGTCTGGTCGAGTTATTCACTGATGACCCAGCGTGTGGCAGCATTTCCAAGCGCTGCGATTGGTGTTTTTGGACTGGTGTCGGGCGGTCTGTCCTTGTTGTGCCACGCGGCCCTCGAACCACGTGCCATCTTGAGTACAGCGGACTGGGGATTGATCTTGCTGATGGGGTTGGGGCCTCTGGGTGCCGCGTTTTATTTGTGGGATGCCGCGTTAAAACGCGCCGACGCGCGCCACATTGGTGTTTTGTCCTTCCTCACGCCACTACTTTCGACGCTAGGGTTGTTGGCAGTTCGGGGTGAAGCGCCAAGCGCGGCCATTGTGCTGGCTGCCGCGATGATCATTGGCGCAGCAGTGCTAGGTTCAAGGGCCTGATGGGCCCAACTATGAAAGTAAATTTGACCTGTAGCCCTCGTTGAATAAGCATATTGCGCTATCTATTTAGTAGCACATCAAGGTGCTGCCATTTCGCGGGCCGGGTCTTCGGCATTCATCACACGGCGGGCCCATGGGGCCAGTTTGGCCGCATCGGCGCGCAGGATCTCTTGTTTCACTGCCAAAATTTGCGCCGGGTGCATTGAAAAGCTGCGCAGACCCAGACCTAGCAATAGGCGCGTCAGCGTCACATCTCCGGCCATTTCTCCGCACACCGCCACATCTTTGCCTTGCGCCCGACATTCGGCGATGGTATCTGCCACCAAACGCAGGACCGCAGGATGCAGTGGATCGTACAAATGGGCAACCGACTCGTCAGCGCGGTCAATTGCCAATGTGTACTGGATCAGGTCATTGGTTCCAATGGACAGAAAGTCAAAATACTTCAAAAACAGGCGCAGACTCAACGCTGCAGCCGGAATCTCGATCATTGCGCCCAACTTGACCGGACCGTACGCCACACCGCGGTTGTCCAGCATGGCCCGCGCATGATCCAGATGCGCCAGTGTCTGGCGGATCTCACTGGCATGGGCCAACATGGGAATCAGCAAATGCACCTTGCCGTGCGAGGCGGCCCGCAGAATGGCACGCAGTTGTGTCAAAAACATCGCCGGATCAGCCAGACTCCACCGAATCGCACGCAAACCCAACGCCGGGTTCAGGTGTGCGTCATCGCGCAATGATGCATCGAGCGGCTTGTCAGCACCCACATCCACGGTTCGAATGGTCACCGGCAGCCCCTGCATACCCTCTACAGCGCGTTTATAGGCCTGGTACTGCTCTTCTTCGCCGGGCAATCGACCTTGGCGTCCCATAAATAAAAA
>CAIQBN010000493.1 GCA_903870065.1 uncultured beta proteobacterium
AATGCTGCAACAACGTGGGAGCCTCGCAAGCGCAACCCGGGCAAAAACAGTGGCGCCATCAGCACCATGCCCAGCGGCCACAAATAGTTCACCAAATTAGCCTGAACCGGTGGTGCATGCCGCAGGGCGACAAATAACAGGAAGTGAAATCCGAACAATCCGTAGACGCCGAGCAGCACCGTGCGCGGCGCAACCCGCAACGCAGACACCTTGCCACCGGACAGCGGCAGCGCAATCAAGCTGCCCACAATCAGCCCCAGGCCCGTCAGTAAAAAGGGTGGCACGTGTTGCAGCATCACACCCAGCGGTGCCAGCGTGCCCCACAAGCCGATGGCGCCCAATGCCAACCAAGTACCCGTCCGCTGGGTGGTCATGGCTTAAGAGGGGGGGCAAAAGGGTGGCACTGGGCAATTCTAGTAGCCAGTCAACCGATTGCTGGTGGTGTTGTGCCGGGGGGTGCTGTACAGTTGCAATTTTCACCAAAGAGAGATGACATGGCCAAAACGTGGCAAGAATCAGCTGTGGTGTACGGCACCGAAGACCTCCTGACTAGTCTTTGCAATTCAGTGAGTCGGGTCTTGACCGTGGCAACCCAGTGCCAGATCCAGTATTCCGGAATGGTTCAGCGAATTACGAAAACCTGCCTAAAGCCCGATATTGGTTGCTTTGTGCTGTTTGACGGCGGATTTTCCGGCCTGGTGGTCCTGAATTTTTCCGCCGAGACGGCCATGGAACTGTATGAGAGTTACATGCTCAACATGGGTATGCCCAAAGACGAATTGGCGAACTCACATACTTCAGACGAGGTCAGCAACATCATGGGTGAGTTGATGAACCAAATTGTTGGCGACTTCACGGGCAAGGTTCGGCGTGAACTGCAGACCCATATCACGCAGAACCAGCCCAAGATGTTGGTACTCAACAAACAGGTGGTGCTCAGCGTGGATACCCACCTGGATAAGCCCGAGGCGCGTCGGGTGACGTTTTACACCGGTCGCAACAACATTTTCTATCTGGAGTTGGCGATTGACCGAACCGAGTTCATCAAGCTGCATGAATTTGAAGCCAACGAGGCACCCAATCCGGATGAAGTTATCGCCCAGACCAACGCGGAGCAACATGCTATTGCAGTCCACGCCCCGGTGGATGAAAACAACCACGACGATCTGCTGAAGTCGCTGGGTATGTAGCACGCACGTCGGGTGGCCAACGGTATCGGGCGACGGTGAGTTGGCAAGCAAAATCAACAATGTGCTAAGGTATTTTGGCTTGTAGCCCCCTTGGCTATTGGGTTGTAAGCTATAAAAAACGTAGCAACTGCTTCATACCGATAGTGGCTTCAGCAGTTCTGTCAAATCACCTTCGGTGAATAGCGGCTCCTTGCGACCGGTGGCGCCACTGTACATACTCTCGCTCAAACTGGCTTTGCGCTCTTGTAGCGTCAAAATTCGTTCTTCGATGGTGCCCTGCGCGACGAGTTTGACCACCCACACACTATGGGTTTGGCCGATTCGGTGGGCGCGGTCGGTAGCCTGGGTCTCGACTGCGGGGTTCCACCAAGGGTCGTAGTGGATGACGGTATCGGCTTGCGGCAAGTTCAGCCCCACACCACCGGCCTTCAGGCTGATCAAAAAGATGGGCACCCGCCCGCTGGTGAATTGGCCGATGATGTCGTCTCGTTTCTGGCTTTGACCGGTCAGTTTGACCCATTCCATCTTGCGCTTTTTCAGTTCAACTTCAATCAGGGTGAGCATGCTGGTGAATTGCGAAAACAACAAAATTCGCCGTCCTTCGGCCACCATTTCGGGCAGCAATTCCATCAACCGCTCCAGCTTGGCCGAAGACTTTACTTTTTGTGCGGCAGCTAGTTTGACCAGTGAAGGATCACAGCACACCTGACGCAGCTTGAGTAACGCGTCCAGAATCGTGATGTGTGACTTCGCCAGGCCCCGGGTGTTCAGCGCTTCGCGAACCGACTTCTCCATGCCCAGACGTATCGTCTCGTACAGGTCGGCCTGCTTGCCCGAAAGCTCGACCCGCATGATGGTCTCGACTTTGGGCGGAAGCTCATGCGCCACCAGCGCCTTGGTGCGGCGCAACATGAAGGGCGTAATCCGGGCGCGCAATTGACGCAAACGTTCAGGGTCGCCCAGCTTCTCGATGGGCGTGCGAAACAGTTCCTTGAAGCGGGTCTGGCTGCCCAGGAAACCCGGCATCAGAAAATGGAACAGACTCCAGATCTCGCCCAAATGGTTTTCCATGGGCGTACCCGAAAGGCACAGGCGATGGTGCGTCTGCAATTGACCCACCACCTGGGCGGCATGGGTGCTGGCGTTTTTAATGTTTTGCGCTTCGTCCAGTACGACCAGGTGCCAGCTTTGTTCCAGCCAGCGCTCGCGGTCGCGTTGCAGCAGGGAATAGGGTGCAATCACAATGTCGTGCTGATGGATGGTGTCGGCGACCGCGTGGCGATCTTTGCCGTGTAACACCAGCGTACGCAGTTGTGGGCAAAATCGTGCCGCCTCGCGTTGCCAGTTGCCCATCAGGCTAACCGGTGCCACGATGAGAGCAGGCTGTGTCAGCCGACCAGCATCTTTCTCGATTTGAATGTGTACCAGTGTTTGCAGGGTTTTGCCCAGGCCCATGTCATCGGCCAAAATGCCGGCGAGTCCGTATTGACGCATGAACTGCAGCCAATTCACGCCCTGTTGCTGATAGGGTCGAAGGGTGGCATTGACGCTGGAGGGCACGGGTGTTTCAGCGATTTCAGCCCGTCCGCTCAGTTGGCGCACCATCTCGCGCAAGGTCTGTGCGCCCTCCCAGGCCACGCCGTCTCCCAGCGCGGCGCCAGTGCGCAACGCATCCATACGCGAGAGGGTCAGGCTTTCGCCAGAAAAATCGTGGTTGCGGTCCCCCACCAGTTCCAGCAACGCGGCCATCCAGGGTTTGAGTGCATCCGTGGGCAGGCGAAGAAAGCCCTGACCTTGCGGATTGGCTAAATAAACGAAGGGCGGGATGTCCGGTTGGCCCGTGTTTGCGTCAACCGGCGAATTGGCAGCCGCAGCAATCAGTTCGGGCAGCCAGGGCAGGATATTGTGGCGCTGGCCATCAATTTCCATCCCCAGTGACAAGTCAAACCAGGGAGAAGTAGCCGCGTTGTGGTCATCGCCAGCCTGCTCGTCTTGGGGTTGCAGCCGGACGCTGAGTGCATCCGCGTGGCTGATCCACTGAACCAGGCGCTCATCCAGCGTCACTGCAAAACCTGCATTGCGCAGTACTTGGTAGTCGTTGTCCGCCCAGTGGAGCCAAGTTTGTTGGGACGCATCGCCCGGGATGCCAAAAATACCACCCTCTGCCGACATCAACCCGATTTCCATCAGGCGGGTAATGGCTTCCAGTTCGGCCTCGGTATCGCGGTGTAACAGCATCCGGCCGGATGTGCCTTCCACCAATACGGTAGTGCCCTGGCCGGCCCACCAGCCAAGATGCCCCCGGTAGTCAAACTGCAACTGTGCTTGGATGAGACCCCGGTAGCGGGTGAGATCAGCCGGGTTCGGGGATAGATGCAAACACGCCGTTGGGCTGATGCCAGCCAGCGTGGTCAGGCTCTCCAGTACCGGCGGCGGCGGCAGCTTGCCCAGGCGCTGCACCAAGTCCAGTTGGTGCCTTTGCATGGCAGAGGCCTGCAGCACCGGACCTTTGAGCAAAACGGCCAAT
>CAIQBN010000494.1 GCA_903870065.1 uncultured beta proteobacterium
ACATGACCAACAACTTGGTCATTGCCTACAGTGCGGTCATTGAAAACGCAGTGGGCGGCGCCGGCAACGACACCCTGACTGGCAATGCCGTGGGCAACCAGCTCGATGGCGGCGCAGGCAACGACGTGTTGTCTGGCCTGGACGGTGATGACAGCCTGACCGGTGGGTTGGGCAATGACCAGGTTGATGGTGGCACCGGCACCGACACGGCCGTACTCAGCGGCTCCCTGGCAAGCTACACATTTAGCTACAGCTCGGTGGCTGACCTCTACACCGTGGTGGGCGCATCATCAGGCACCGACACCTTTACCCGGGTCGAGTTTTTCCAGTTCGCCGATGTGCTGCGTGCCGCGAGCCAGCTTATTTCGGGCGATTTGATCGCACCCACGTTGACCAGCAGCAACCCTGCTGACAATTCCACCGCAGTAGCTGTGAGTGCCAACCTGGTGTTGACCTTTAGCGAATCAGTCGTAGCCGGTGCCGGCAATATCGAAATCCACAACAGTGATGGCACCGCGTTTAGCCGGATCGATGTGACCGACACCAGCCAGGTCGCGTTTTCAGGCAGCAGCGTCACCATCAACCCCAGCACCAACTTGCTTGCCGGCTCGGGCTACTACATCACCATGTCCAGCGGCGTCATCAAGGACGTGGCCGGCAACGCCTACACCGGTATCAGTGCCAACACCACCTACAACTTCAACACGGCCGCCGCCGTGGTGGGTGACACCACTGCGCCCACGCTCTCGAGTAATTCACCCGCAGACAACGCAACGGGCGTTGCCGCCAGCGCCAATTTGGTGCTGACCTTCAGTGAGGCTGTTCAAGCCGGCACCGGTAGTGTCGTCATCTTCAACAGCAACGGAACGGTCGCCCGCACCATTGCCGTGACCGACTCCACCCAGGTCAGCATATCTGGCTCCAGCGTCACAATCAACCCGGCAACCGACCTTGCCAGTGGCAGCAGCTATTACGTCAACTTGGGCAGCGGTGTCATCAAAGACCTGACAGGCAACGCATTTGCCGGCATCAGCTCCACCACCGTACTCAATTTCAGCACTGCCAGCACCGCAACGGCCACCGATGACTACCCCTGGAACACAGCAACCACGGGTTTGGTGAGCGTCAACGCGGCGGCCAGCACCGGCGTGATCGAGGTCGCCAATGACGCCGATTTGTTCAAGGTGACGCTGACCGCCGGCACGGCCTATGTCTTTAACTTGACCCGCACCACCGGCGGCTTGAGTGACCCCTACCTGTACCTCTATAGCCCGGATGTGGTTCAGCTGGCCTCGGACGATGAAAGCGGTGGCAACAGCAATGCAAGCATTTCTTTTACGGCCACGAGCAGCGGCACCTATTTCCTTGGAGCGCGCGATTTCAGCACCGGGGTGGGCGCCTACACCTTGTCTGCGCGCACCGCTGACAGCACTGCGCCCTTGCTGTCCAGCAGCAGCCCTACCGACAACGCGACCGCCGTGGCTGCCGGCGCTAACCTGGTTTTGACCTTTAACGAAGCGGTGCAAGCGGGCAGCGGCAGCATCGTGATATACAACAGCAACGGCACCGTGGCGCGCACTATTGCTGTTAGCGACAGCAGCCAGGTCAGCATTGCCGGAAGCACGGTCACCATCAACCCGGCAGCAGACCTGGCGGGCGGCAGCAGCTACTACATCAACCTGGCAAGCGGCGTCATTAAGGACACAGCTGGCAATGCCTATGCGGGCATTAGCAACAGCACAGCGCTCAATTTCACCGTCGCCAGCCCCGTTGCGTCTGACGACTACCCCATGTCCATTACCACCAGTGGCGTCGTAGTGGTCAACGGTGCGGCCACCTCCGCCAATATCGACTTTGTCGACGACGGTGATCTGTTTCAAGTCAATCTGGTCAAGGGTCAAAGTTATGTATTTGGCGCATCCAGCACCGCCAGCGGTTTGCCTGACCCCTATTTGCAGTTGTTCAACAAAACTGGTGGCTTGCTGACATTTGACGACGACTCGGCAGGCAACCTGAATGCGCAAATCAGCTACACCGCACTGGAAACAGCGACCTATTTCCTGGGCGTCTACGACGCTGGATCGGGCACCGGACGCTACAGCGTCACCGCAGGCACGAACCTGGACGACTTCTCCTGGGACACTGCCACCACTGGTGTGCTAAACATCAATGGCGCAGCAACCAGCGGCGTGGTCAATACCCAGGGCGATGCGGACCTGTTCAAGGTGACACTGGTTGCCGGCACCAGTTATGTCTTTGACCTGAATCGCGCCACAGGCGGCCTGGAAGACCCCTATTTGTACCTGTACAGCCCCGACCTGATCGAGCTGGCCTATGACGACGACAACGGCGGCAGCGGCAATTCCAGCATCAGCTTCACGGCCACCATCAGCGGCACCTATTACCTGGGCGCGATGGACTATGGCACCGGCATCGGCGCATACACCGTGGCTGCCCGCACGGGCAGCGCCACACCTTCCACCGCTGGCACCAACGGCGCAGATCGCCTGGTCGGAACAAGTGGTATCGACACCCTGTCTGGGCTGGCCGGCAATGATTGGCTAACCGGTAACGGCGCCAATGACGTTCTGGACGGCGGCTCCGGCATCGACCACGCTGCCTACACCGGCGCCAGTACCGAATATGCAATAAGCCGCACCAGCACCGGACTGTCAGTGCGCGACACGCTCAGCCGGGACGGGACTGATTCCCTGGTCAGCATTGAACGCCTGGAGTTCACCGACATTGGCATCGCCCTGGACATGGGAATCACCGAAGGCGGTGGAAAATCGGCTCTGTTACTTGGTGCGCTGCTCGGCCCGGCAGGACTGACAGACAAATCCCTGGTTGGACAGTTTTTAACCTTCTTTGATGATGGAATGTCCATGGACACCGCCGCCGGATTTATGGTCAGCAGCGGAATCACGGCCAGCCTGGCCGGTGGCGCTGACAACCTGCATTTTGTCCGCTGGCTGTTCCACAATGTGGTGGGTGTATTTCCTGACAGCAGCACAGCATCCACTTTGCAAAGCTTTATTGCCCAAGGCATTTACACCCAGGCTAGCATGCTGGCGGCCATCGCGGAGTTACCGGTCAACCAAGCCAACGTCAATTTGGTGGGCCTGGCACAAAACGGGATGGACTATTTTTAAAGCGACTTTTGCCCTGCCAATTGCTGCACCCACTGCAGCTGCCTGGGCAGGCATACCTGCTTGAGGTCGTAATTGGCACGCGCAAATTCGCGGGCATTGGCACCAAGGCGGGCTCTTTCCGTTGGGTTATCGAGCAAACCACACACTTCTGCCGCCAGCGCCGCCGGATCGAAAAAATCCACCAGGCGCCCGGTCTCGTTGTGTTTGATGGCCTCGTGCAGCGGCTGTGTGTCGCTGGCAACAATGGCACAACCGATGCTCATTGATTCGAGCAAACTCCAGCTCAGTACAAATGGATACGTGAGGTAGACGTGAACCGTAGATAGCTGCAAAAGTGGTATGAAGTGCTCGTAGGGCACGTTGCCAAAAAAATGCACTCGCGCCCAATCGGAAGCTGGTATCTGTGGCCGAACCTCATTGAGAAAAATATCCTTCCACTTACCGTGCAGCTCCGGTTTTGCACCATAGCTCACACCATCGCCACCCACAATGAGCACGCGCGCCTTTGGCCGCTGGCGCAATATCGCCGGCAACGAACGCATGAAAATGTGGTAACCCCTGTATGGTTCTAAATTCCGATTTACAAAGGTGATGACTTCGTCTTTCTTGTTGAGCGTGACATTACCATTCAGGGTAAGAGCAACCTGTTCACTCGATACTAGCGAGTCGGTATCAATCCCGTCATGCACAACAGTGATGCGGCTACGAAATGGTTCAGGAAAAGTGCTGGCTTGCCAAAACGTGGGGGAAATTCCAGCATCTGCAGTTTCAAAGTGCAGCAAATTGTTTTGGTTCTTCAATCGCAAACGGCAAACATCTCCAGGATCGGACTCTGGAAACTCCGGGTCGAAACCAACATCTGCCCCTTGTGAATGGTAGAAAAACTCACAATAAATACCGAGTTTTGCTTTAGGCCAGACCTCCTTCAGAAAAAGACTTTCACCCCAACCCGGGTGCGCAATGATCACGTCTGGCTCGAACCCCTGCTCACGCAACTGCAAGGCGGCCCTAAAACACGCCTCAGCCCGAATCACCTTGGTCTCAAAGTCGCTCACCCAGGGGTGCACTTGGGGAGTGGTGCCCCGACTGGCGGTGTAGGGAACCAACTTGACTCCTTTCCAGTCCGCGGCCTGCACCTTTTGCATGGTCATTGCGACCACCGTGTTAGCAGGGCTCGCTGCCAATGCCGGGGCCAGAAACTTGAACTGTCCGGGAAAGTTTTGATGAATAAAAAGGATTTTCACGTGGCGTCTGTGTTGATTACGGTGTCATGGCAACGCTGACGGCAGGCCAGATGTCAACCGCAACAAAAAAACGTTATGCAATTTGCAGACACTGCAACAGCGGTCTGCGCGTCGCAGCAAATTCTTGAGCCTGTCGCAACAACTCGGCCATATTTTCTTCGGGCGTCGTCAACTGCTTACCCTCTTTGACTATGCGCTGCCCCTCGGACTGTAAAATTTTCCACACAAAGGTCGCCCAGCCCTGTGGATCGGCCAAGTTTTGGATTTGGGCCAACAAGAACAATTGTTCAAAACGCCCCACCGTAACACCCCCTGCTGTCACCGGGCTCACCAAGTAGTTCAGGTCTGCACTCACTCGCGCCTGCTCCATGAGGTGGCGGTTCAGGCGGTCAGTTCTTGGCTTGACCCTGTGCACCAGTGTCTCGTCTTGCGCGGCCTGAACATCGCCCTTGCCGATGTACATCGTGATCGCCTCACAGAGGTGCGCAAACGCAACTCCCTTACCGGCCAATGCCTGCTCCAACTCGCCCAGGCTGTGCGGTAGGTTATCCGCCAGCACATCCAGAATGGGTGCGTAAATCTTTTCTGTCAACGCGGCCTCGCCTACGTGCCCGGTCACTTTCATGGTGACTGCCGCGCGAGGATTCACCAGCACCACACGTTGGGCACGCTTGGCAGCTGCCGCTTGCGACGCAGCAAGTGTGCGTGGGCCCTTGACCCAATAGTCACGGCGAAACTGCTGATTAACCAAAAAGTCCCGCACTGTTTCGCGAAACATCGCATCGGGGATTTCCTTCAAAAGCGTTTGCTGCTCTGCGGTCAAGTTGATGGCATCCAGACTGTCGAGATAGTGCGCGGACGCGGCATAGCTCAACTTGGCAGGTGCCAGCCAATCCGCCATCTCGGCAAAATGCATTGGCGCCCAGTCACGATTGAAATATTCGTGCGCCAGGTAATTGCGGTTTTGCCCCTTCAGGCGGGTCAGGCGCTCACCCACTTTGACGTTGGCGCGCCCATAACCTGCGTTGGCAGCGAGCAATTTTTCGGCAAACTCCAACGCACCATCAACCCGTGCCACCATGCCTTGCCCGGGCGCACCCATGATGTCTGCATGCTGAGTCAACAAATGACGCAGCGGCACAATGGGTGCCCACCCAGGTTGGGTGTTGTAACTGATGTACAAAACTCCACCCACCTTGAGCTTGCGGCGCACAAAGTCAACAATCACCGCGCGATTGGCGTCGGACACCCAGCTCCAAATTCCATGCAAGCCAATAAAGTCAAATTCAGGCAAATCGGTGCGCACGCAAAATTGCTCAAACCCCTGGTCCAGCAGTTGTGCCCCGGCACCCGCCACATGCGCCAACTCCTGCGCAAAACCCGCCTGCGCCGGATTGAAGTCCGTGCCATACCACTGCACATCAGACGCAGCAGCGTGCATATTGGCGCTCAAACCCTGACCAAAGCCCAACTCGCAGGCGCATATGGTGGCGCCGGCAGGCAGCGGCACCGCCAGGTTGGCATTCAATAGCGCCATCTTCACCCGCAAAGGGTTTAGTTCCGGGTAGTAGCCAAAGGTGTAGCCAATTTCGGCCACATAGCCGTCGGTCCAATCCGTCATATTTATTGCACTCCTATTGGGTTTGGGTAGCGGAAAGAATTGTTACATCCGCCAGCGGCACATCGACCAAACCGGCACTGGCACCGGTGGGCTTGCCTGCAATGGCGTCCACCACTGCCAGGCCACTGAGCACCTTGCCAAAGACGGCATACCCGGGTGAGGCCGCACTGGCAAAGTCCAAAAATGGGTTGTCCACCAAATTGATGAAGAATTGGGAGGTGGCCGAATTGGCTTCAGACGCGCGGGCCATCGCAACCGAGCCGCGGGTGTTGGACAGCCCTTCATTGGACTCCAGCACGATGGGGGCAGTTTGCCCCTCCCTGGTAACCACTCCCTTGGTATAGCCACCCGCTTGAATGACAAAGCCTGCAATCACCCGGTGAAAAATCGTCGTGGCATAGAAGCCTTTGTTTACATAACTTAAAAAGTTGTTCACCGTGCCGGGCACCACGTCCGGGTACAGTTCCATCACCAAACTGCCCTCGGAAGTGACGAGCGTGACTTGCGGCTGCATAACCGTGAGCGTGGTGGTGAACAGGACCACCCCATCCGCGTCCTTGATGCTGATGGGCATTGGGCCGGTCACGGTGATCC
>CAIQBN010000495.1 GCA_903870065.1 uncultured beta proteobacterium
GGTCGTACCGCCAGATCGATTCCGGCATACCCGGGACAGGGGCGTGTAGCAAACAAACCGGGGTGGATCACCTCGACCTGATGCCCCAACCTGTGCATCTCACCAACCAACTCAACCAAGGTAGTGACCACACCGTTGACCTGAGGTTGCCACGCGTCCGTGACCAGCACCAGCTTCATGCCATGACTCCTTGCGCTACCGGTGCCATCGACTGAATCGGCACACTTCGCTTTTCATCCCAATAGACCAACTCCAGACGACCGTCCTGGTGCTCGACCAGCGCGCTTCTGCTCTCTACCCAATCACCATCGTTGCAAGACAGCGTTCCATGGATGTCGCGCATTTCCGCACGGTGGATGTGGCCGCATACCACACCATCGTGCCCTTGCGCACGGGCTGCCTGCGCAACCGCCACCTCGAAGTCAGTTACGTAGTTAAGGGCCGACTTGACCTTGTGCTTGAGGTAGGCCGAGAGTGACCAATAGGGCAATCCCATGCGCCCGCGCAAACCATTGAGGTAGCGGTTGAGCTTTAGCGTGAATTCGTACAGGTTATCCCCCAAAAATGCCAACCACTTTGCACACTGAATGACACCGTCAAAGTAGTCGCCGTGCGTAACCCACAAGCTGCGGCCATCGGCCGTGATATGCACTGCATCGTTGCGCACCGCAATGCCACCGAACTCATGCCCCAGGAATCCTCTGGCGAATTCATCATGGTTGCCCGGTATGAATACCACTTTGCAACCTTTGCGGGCCCGGCGCAACAGCTTCTGAACGACATCATTGTGCGCCTGAGGCCAGAACCAGCGCCGGCGCAACTGCCAGCCATCGACGATGTCACCCACAAGATACAGGTGCTCGCTGGGATACGCCTTGAGAAAACCCAATAGTGCCTGCGCCTGGCAACCGGCGGTGCCGAGGTGAATGTCAGAGATAAAGATCGCCCGGTATCGTGAGGCACTTGGCTCATCATCTTCATCCGGCACTGCACCACCCAATAAGCCCCGCAACATTGGGCCAGAGGTGTGCGGGTCGAATCGCATCAGGCACCCAGGAAGTGTTTGCGATACCGTGCCGGTAGCTCGTCAATGCGCATCATCATTGGCAAATCGGCCGAATTGAAATCGGGGTCCCAGGCCGGTGCGCCCAACACCTTGGCGCCCAGTCTCAGGTAGCCCTTTATCAATGCCGGCGGCTCCACATCCAGCGACCCATTGAGTTGCTCGACCGGCAATGGCAGGCGAGGACGGACCCGGTACTCAATTGGCGCGAGGTGACTAACCTGAACCTGGGTCCAGATGCTGGCCGCGAGGTCTCCACTTACCGCACCTTGGTGCATCATGGGGATGCTGGCACAGCCGATCATGGTGTCAAGCCGATTGCGCACCATGAAGGCTCCCAATGCGCTCCATAGCGCCATGATCACGCCGCCATGGCGGTGGTCCCGGTGGACGCAACTGCGGCCCAACTCCACCATCCGGTCTCGCAGGCTGCGCAGTCGGGTCAGGTCAAACTCGGTGTCGCTATACGTGCTTCCCACACGCTGAGCCTGCACCGGGGTCAACACCCGATAAGTGCCAATCA
>CAIQBN010000496.1 GCA_903870065.1 uncultured beta proteobacterium
CCATATTCGGCGAGTGGTAGCCCAAACCGGCAAACGGGTAGGCGCGCAAGCTGTCCCAATCCAGGGTCTTTCGATCGGCACCCATCAGCGGGTGATTGGCGCCCCCATACAGCAGCATGGTCTCGTCAAACAGTTCAGCGTATTCCAGCGCATCTGAACTGCGGTGGCCCGGGATGATGCCAATCTGGTATTGGCCGTCCAGCACACCACGCTCGATTGCCGTCAGGGTGCCCACGTGCAATTGCAGCGCCACATCAGGTGCCTGCATCGTGAACATCGCAATCGCCTGGGCAATATGTGCCTGCGGGTTGCTCACGGTCTTGTCGAACATGGCCACCTGCAACTGGCCACCCATGCGCTGGTGAATATCGTCCAACCCGGAGCGAAATGCGTCGGTGGCGGCCAGTAACTGGGCGGTCTGTACATAAATCTTTTCCCCCTCTGGCGTCAAAGCAAAACCGGCTCGTCCGCGTCGGCACAGGGTCAGGCCCAGTCGCGTTTCCAGGTCCTTGATGTGGCGGCTCACGGTGGAGGTGCCAATATTGAGCTCCAACTCCGCAGCCGCCATGCCGCCACAGTCCACCACCGCGCGAAACACGCGCAGCAGGCGTAAGTCCATGTCGCTGATCTGGCCTAGAACGGCTTTTTTCATCGCGAGGTCGTCCCAAAATGTGGACTTGGGGTTTTGCCAAATGCACCCCCATTGCGGGAAGCGGGCCACACAAAGCGGGGGAGCGTGGGGGTAATATTGTTTACTTGC
This sequence comes from uncultured beta proteobacterium, assembly GCA_903870065.1. Classification (GTDB taxonomy): domain Bacteria; phylum Pseudomonadota; class Gammaproteobacteria; order Burkholderiales; family Burkholderiaceae_C; genus Allorhodoferax. The sequence continues at coordinate 761 of CAIQBN010000496.1, forward strand.
ATATACCTGCAACTGAATAGTGATATTTGATACTTTGTAAGAGTAACAGAGGTGTCCACAATGCGAAACCTCCGTGAAAACCTTGTGATTAGGATCGCCATGAACCTCAACGACAACGCCACTTCGACCGCCGTCACCAGCACCAGCCCCTACCCGGGCGACGCCGCCTGGATGGAGGCGCATTGGATGCCCTTCACAGCCAACCGCAACTTCAAGGCAAGCCCCCGCATGATGGTCAGTGCCCAGGGCGCCTATTACACCGACAGCAGCGGCCGCAAGATTCTGGACGGCCTGTCAGGTCTGTGGTGTTGCGGGCTGGGTCATGGCCGGGCAGAAATCACCGAGGCGGTGAGCCGCCAGATCGGCACGATGGACTACTCGCCCGCGTTCCAGTTTGGCCACCCGTTGTCGTTCGAGTTGGCCAACAAGATTGCCGCGCTGACGCCAGATGGACTGGACCATGTGTTTTTCACCGGCTCGGGCTCGGAGTCTGCCGACACGTCACTCAAAATGGCGCGCGCCTACTGGCGTGCCAAAGGCCAGGGCACCAAAACCCGCCTGATCGGGCGGGAAAAAGGCTACCACGGTGTCAATTTCGGCGGCATCTCGGTGGGTGGCATTTTGGGCAACCGCAAGACCTTCGGCCAGGGCATCGAATCCGACCACCTGCCCCACACCCAGCCCGCCGCCGGTTCTTTTCTCAAGGGCATGCCACCCACGGGTGCGGAGCTGGCCGACGAGTTGCTCAAGCTGATTGCGCTGCACGACGCGTCCAACATTGCGGCTGTCATAGTGGAGCCCATGTCGGGCTCGGCCGGCGTGGTGATTCCGCCTGTGGGCTACTTGGCCCGCCTGCGCGAAATCTGCACGGCCAACAACATCCTGCTGATTTTTGACGAAGTGATTACCGGCTTTGGCCGCATGGGCGCCTATACCGGCGCGGCGGCCTTTGGCGTGACGCCCGACATCATGAACGTGGCCAAGCAGATCACCAATGGTGCGCAACCGCTGGGCGCGGTGGTGGCCAAAAAAGATATTTACGACACGTTCATGGCCCAGGGCGGGCCGGACTACATGCTGGAGTTTCCCCACGGCTACACCTACTCGGCTCACCCCGTGGCCTGTGCGGCCGGCATTGCTGCGCTGGATGTGCTGGTCAAGGAGAACATGGTCGAGCGCGTGGCAACCTTGGCACCCGCTTTCGAACAAGCGGTGCACAGCCTCAGGGGCGCCAAACACGTGGCCGACATCCGCAACTATGGCCTGGCCGCGGGCATCACCATTGCCAGCTTGCCAGGCGAGCCGGCCAAACGCCCCTACGAGATTGCCATGCGCTGCCTGGAAAAAGGCTTCTATGTGCGCTATGGTGGCGACACTATCCAGCTGGCGCCGCCCTTCATCATTGAGAAGGCAGAGATTGACAGCCTGATCAATGCATTGGGCGAAGCGCTGAACGCAACGTCCTAACTAAAATCACTCCTGATTTCATAGCTGCTAACGCACTATTGATGAGGGCTAGAGCCTTATTTCATTAAACTTTTTCGCAAAAACCCATGTCACAACTCCCCATCGTCGGTCACCTCATAGACGGCAAGATCGTCACACCCGGCACCCGTTCCCAGGACGTTTTCAACCCCGCCACTGGCCAGGCTGAAAAACGTGTGCTGCTGGCGAGTAAATCCACGGTCGAAGAGGCCATTGCCAGTGCACAAGCCGCCTACCCGGCCTGGCGCAACACGCCTGCGCTCAAGCGTGCCCGCGTCATGGGCAACCTGAAAGTCTTGCTGGAACAGCACTCCGACGAGTTGTGCGCCCTGATCACCGCCGAGCACGGCAAGGTGCTGGCCGACTCGGCCGGCGAGTTGCAGCGCGGCATTGAAAACGTGGAATACGCCAGCTATGCGCCCGAACTGCTCAAGGGCGAGCACAGCAAGAACGTGGGTCCGTCCATGGACAGCTGGAGCGAGTTCCAACCGCTGGGCGTGACCGCCGGCATTACCCCGTTCAACTTCCCGGCCATGGTGCCGCTGTGGATGTGGCCGATGGCCGTGGCCTGCGGCAACACCTTCATCCTGAAACCCTCTGAGCGCGACCCCAGCAGCACCCTGCGCATTGCCGAACTGGCATTGGAAGCGGGGCTGCCACCGGGCGTGCTGAACGTGGTCAATGGCGACAAGGAAGCTGTGGACACGCTGCTGACCGACCCACGCGTCAAGGCCGTGAGCTTTGTTGGCTCGACCCCGATTGCCGAGACCATCTACACCACCGGCTGCGCCCACGGCAAGCGCGTGCAGGCACTGGGTGGTGCCAAGAACCACGCTGTCGTCATGCCCGACGCCGACATCGCCAATGCAGTGAGTGCCCTGATGGGCGCGGCCTATGGCTCCTGCGGCGAGCGCTGCATGGCCATCCCGCTGGTCGTGGCGGTGGGCGATGCCACCGCCGACGCCATGATTGCCGGCCTCAAGACCGAGATCAGCAAGATGAAAGTCGGCCCCGGCACCGCACCGGGCATGGACATGGGCCCGCTGGTTACCAAACCGCATTTTGACAAGGTCAAAGGCTATGTGGACCAGGGCGTGGCCGAGGGCGCCACGCTGGTGGTGGACGGCCGCGGCCTGACGGTGGCCGGCCATGAAGACGGCTATTACCTCGGCCCCTGCTTGTTTGACAACGTCAAGCCCGGCATGGTGATTTACCAGGAAGAAATCTTTGGCCCGGTGCTCGGCATCGTACGGGTGCAGACGCTGCAAGAGGCGATGGACCTGATCGACGCCCACGAGTACGGCAACGGCACCTGCATCTTCACCCGCGACGGCGAAGCGGCACGCTACTTCTCGGACAACATCCTGGTTGGCATGGTGGGGGTGAACGTGCCACTGCCCGTGCCGGTGGC
>CAIQBN010000497.1 GCA_903870065.1 uncultured beta proteobacterium
ATGCACGTCAGCTAGCGCGGTGTGGCGTTGCTGCTTTTTAAACGAAGCATATACCTCCGGCCGCCAGCGCTTGGACAATTCCTTGAGCGTGCTCACATCCAGATTACGGTAGTGAAAAAAAGCTTCCAGCCGGGGCATGTATTTCACAAGAAATCGACGGTCCTGCCCAATCGAGTTGCCACACATCGGTGACCCGCCGGAAGGAACGAACTGACTCAGGAACGCGATCAACTGCTCCTGTGCTTGCGCCTCAGACGTGGTTGACAGCTTGACCTTGTCAATGAGTCCGCTTTTCCCATGGGTACCCTTGTTCCAGGCATCCATCTTGCCGAGTTGCTCCTCACTTTGGTGTATCACCAAGACCGGTCCCTCCATCCGCGGCGAAAGATTAGGTCCGGTGACAATCACTGCAATTTCGATAATGCGGTCCACGTCGGGATCAAGCCCCGTCATCTCACAATCGAGCCATACAAGATTTTTATCGGATTTACTTAAAGGGGTGTTGTTGTCAGCCATGCCTCGAATTGTCGCCGATGACCTAAACTCAGGCGCCATGATCGACTTTTTCAGCAGCTTTTCCGCCTCCCTGGCAATGACCGTCGTCTTTGCCTTCGCACTGTGTGACACCTTGATGTTGAAATTCTGGCTTGCCGGACGGCAAATTCAGCACGTTTCACAGATGCGCGCATCGGTACCGCTTGCATTTACCGGAAAGGTTACATTGGCGGCGCATCGTAAGGCCGCCGATTACACCATTGCCAAGACACGGTTTGGTATGGTCGAACTGGCCTGGGGCGCAGTAGTTGTGGTGGCATGGACTCTGTTGGGGGGCTTGTCCGCTCTCAACGAACTATTGGTCAACATAATAGGCCACAGCCTTGCGCAACAAGTGGCGCTAACTGTTGTGTTTGTTGCCATTGGCAGCGCGATAGATTTACCCTTCTCGCTGTACCAGACGTTTGTTATTGAGCAACGGTTTGGCTTCAACAAGACTACTCTGGCGCTGTGGCTGCAGGACCTTGCTAAATCGGCTTTACTGTCTGCACTAATCGGACTGCCCTTGGTGACCCTTTTCATCTGGATGATGGGTGCCACGGGGACCTGGTGGTGGATGTGGGTGTGGAGTGTCTGGATGGCCTTCAATCTGCTCGCACTACTGATCTACCCGACCTGGATTGCGCCCCTTTTCAACCAATTCAAGCCGCTCGATGACCCGGAGGTCAGGAACCGCGTCTCGCAATTAATGACGCGCTGCGGCTTCACATCAAATGGCTTCTTTGTCATGGACGGCAGTAAACGAAGCGCCCACGCCAACGCCTATTTCACAGGTTTTGGCGCCTCCAAGCGGGTGGTCTTTTATGACACGCTGCTTGCGCAGTTGAGTCCGGCCGAAGTCGATGCCGTTTTGGCGCATGAACTTGGACATTTCAAACATCGGCATGTGGTAAAGCGGCTGATCGCCACGTTTGCCATCAGCTTGGCTGGTTTTTTTGCATTGGGCTGGGCAAGCCAGCAGTTGTGGTTCTTTACCGGTTTGGGTGTGGTACCCAACTTGACCGCATCCAATGATGCACTTGCACTGCTTTTGTTCTTGATGGTGATGCCATTGATCGGCACGCTGATTGGCCCCGTGTTTGCACAG
>CAIQBN010000498.1 GCA_903870065.1 uncultured beta proteobacterium
TAATTGCAAGCCCCAAGCCGGTTCCTTCGCCACTGGCGTGGTTGCGCGAAGGGTCGACGCGGTAGAAGCGCTCAAACAGGTGCGCCAAATGATGGGCAGCAATCGTCTCGCCTGGGTTTTCAATTGATACTTGCACATGATCATGCGCTTCAGCAAGTTGCACTTGCACATTGCTTCCGCGCGGTGTGTAGCGGAGTGCATTTGACAAGAGATTGCTGATGGCGCGGCGCAGCATCAATCGATCACCAATGACGCTGGCTTGTCCGGTCAATTCCAACTGTATCCCATTGTCATCCGCCAATCCTTCGTAAAACTCAAACAATGCCTGCACTTCGGTCCCAATATCAACAAACTCACTTTGCGCCAGTAACTTTGGTGCTGCCAGCGCGTTATCCGATTTTGCCAAGAAGAGCATGTCGGAGATCATGCGACCCAGGCGTTCAAACTCTTCCGCATTTGATTCAAGAATTGCCCGGTAGGCGTTTGCGTCGCGAGGGCGCGAGAGCGAAACCTGGGTCTGCGTCATTAAGTTGCTGACCGGAGTGCGCAATTCATGCGCAATGTCGGAAGAGAAGTTGGAGAGGCGACGAAATGCTTCTTCCAGGCGCGCCAACATCTCATTGAGGGTGACGGCCAGGTCCGCCAACTCAGTGGGCACTGCGTCGGTCGGAAGGCGTTGATCCAATTTTTGCGCTGTGACACTTGCCGCGCGGACACGCATAGTTTTCAGTGGTGCAAGGCCGCGGCGGGCGGCAAACCAACCCAACAGTCCAGTTGCCAGCGCAGCGCAAGCTACAAAAGCCCAAAGGGTCCGCATGAATATCTGCATGAAAAGTTGATGGTGGGCTATGTCAATCGCAACGGCCACCTTAACCGGCGGGGCACCGGAAATGCCTGTCGGCATTGTTGCGGACATGCCACGAAAGCTGCGACCACCCCGAGACCACAACAGAAGACGCGTTTCATCGCGTCCTTCCATCGCTCGCTTCCAGTCGTCTGAAAAAACACCGCTTGGTTCCTCCATCAGCACGCGTTGGTCGCTTCCGGTGATGTGAATGAGTAAATCATGGTGCCCGGTTGCCGAGACTGACAAATGCGATGGTAAATTGTGCAAGTCGTCGGCTGCGGAGACCGCTGATACCACATGACGGGCTTGTTGCAGTTTACTGCGCAGCGTATCGCGATCGAGCTCTTCAAAATGCTGTTCAATCGATGCACCAATCAGCCAGCCCAGCGCAAGCAATACAGAACTGGAACCGGCAACGAAAAGCAGAGCGATGCGCGCGGTCAAGGATAACTGAATTGGGTTCTTACGGAAAAGGGTTGGCATGACTGCGAAGTTGATTGAAGCAAGCGGACATTGACCTTCAACCTATTCGGCCAAGTCTGCCGGCGCCTCCAGCACATAGCCTAGGCCGCGCACCGTCCGGATCAATTTGGGTTCGAAAGGGTCATCCACCTTGGCGCGCAGTCTGCGAATGGCGACATCGATGATATTGGTATCACTATCAAAGTTAATGTCCCACACTTGGGAGGCGATCATCGCGCGGGGTAGAACCTCTCCCTGACGGCGCAACAATAGTTCCAACAAGGAAAACTCCTTGCCGGTTAGCTCGATGCGACTGCCAGAACGGCTCACCCTCCGTCGGAGCAAGTCCAGCTCGAGATCGGCAGCGCGCAATACCGCTGGCTCGATACTGGCCCTTCCGCGGCGCAGCAGCGAGCGAACGCGCGCCAGCAATTCGGAAAAGGCAAACGGTTTTACCAGATAGTCGTCAGCTCCAAGCTCCAGGCCCTTGACCCGGTCGTCGACTTGGTCGCGCGCGGTCAAAAAAAGTACCGGTGTCTCCTTGCCGACCTGGCGCAGGCGCCGCAAAATTTGCCATCCGTCGATTCCGGGAAGCATGACATCGAGCACCAGCAAGTCAAAATTGCCGGTCTGGGCCAAATGAAGGCCATCTATCCCGGTGGTAGCCAGTTCGGTGACAAAGCCCGATTCGGCCAGCCCCTGGCGCAAATAGTCCCCAGTCTTTTGCTCATCTTCGACTATCAGAATTTTCATGGAAGGCGCAAGCAGTTCAACGGCATCCGGTGCATTGTGCCAACAAACCCCCGATACACTCTATCGGTTACGTTACAACCCACCAGAAAATGACTTACTGTGTAGCCATTAAACTCAATGCCGGTCTGGTATTTCTCTCTGATTCACGGACCAACGCCGGCTTAGACCAGATCAGCACGTTTCGCAAAATGATCGTGTACGAAAAACCTGGCGAACGGTTCATGGTTCTGCTGTCCGCTGGAAACCTGAGTATTTCGCAATCAGTGCGCGAGATTTTGCAGATTGAAAAATTGAAGGACCACGAAGGCGATGAGGGGATCACCATCTGGAATGCAAAGAGCATGTTTGACGCGGCACGCGTGTTGGGATCTGCCATTCGCAAGGTGCATGATCGTGATGCGGCATCACTTCAAAACGCCGGCGTTGATTTCAATGTGTCATTGATCTTTGGTGGACAGATTCAGGGTGAAGCGATGCGCTTGTTCCAAGTCTACTCAGCGGGTAATTTCATTGAGGCCACACCAGAGACACCGTATTTTCAGGTGGGTGAATCGAAGTACGGAAAGCCCGTACTTGACCGCGTGATTACTCCGACGACTCCACTGGATGAAGCGGCCAAATGCGCACTGGTATCAATGGACTCGACCCTTAAGTCCAACCTTTCAGTAGGACTACCGCTTGATATGGTTGTATACGAGGCCAATCAGTTCGAGACTGACCGCATTGTTTGCATCGACGAAAACAACCCCTATTTTAAAATGCTGCATGACAGTTGGGGACAAAAACTGCGGGAAGTATTCGACAGCATTGAAGATCCGCTGTGGAACGGCGGACAAACAACTATTCCGTTGCTGGTAGGATCGGCCCGCAGTCTGCCATTGAAAAAAATTACGACTCCCCAGGAGAAATTGATCTGACATCCCGATCGTAGACTGTCGACAGCATTCAAACGGTTCCATGGCGCTTAGGCGCATGAAGTGATATCGTCATATGGAGGCAGACTGCGATACTCGAATATTGGCGTGCGGCATCCTCACACGCTCAAATAGCTCAGCCCAATAACTCGCAATCCATGTTCGCACTCAGATCACAACACAATAATATTGATTTCCTGCGGGCTCTGGCCGTGTTGTCGGTTTTTGCGCACCATGCGCAGCACGTTTTTGCCAGTTCGATTCCATTTTTTGGGGAGTACGGTGGGCAGTTCGGCCCGCAGTTGTTCTTTTTGATCAGCGGGTATCTGATCACTGCGAGCTGTCGAACCTACAACCTGAAGCAATATGTTACGCATCGGTTTTTTAGAATTTTCCCCGCTTACTGGTTCTACTTTATTGGAATTGGTGTTCTCACCAATGTTTTAACCTCCGCGCGGGTGCTGAGTAACCCGTCGGGTCTTTTGTCGAACTTGGGACTTTTACAACAGTTGTTCCCAACGGATTTGATTGACTACGATGTCCTGCACGTAACTTGGACGCTGACGGTCGAAGTCTTATGGTACGCGACACTACCAATCCTGCTTTTCTTTTTTAAGGGGATATCGACATTGATGTTGGTGGTTGTGATTTTGCTATCCAATGGGCTTTCATTTATCGCCAACCTTGGCGGTCTCGACTTCGTCTACCAGGCTGTCATTTCACAAAACGTTGCATTCCGGTACTTGTTTGTAAGCAACCATTTCCTCGTTCAATTGCAGTTTTTTATACTCGGCGCCTATGTATTTGAGCGGCAAGCCTACTTTTCGAAGTTCAATGCAGTCGGCATGGTGACCTTGGGCTTGTTTATTTTTCTGCTGAAGCCGTTCTATTTTGTGTTCAATCCGATGTTGGTAACGGGGCTTGGACTGATGTGTTTTTTGATCGCGGGCGTTGCGTCGCGGTCGATCGCCAACACAGTGATCGTTTTCTTGTCAGAAATCTCCTACTCGTTTTATTTGTGTCACTTTCCAATCATTTTGTATTTGAATAGTAAATATGCACTGATGGGGTACTGGGGAATGATGTTGGCATTGGCTGCAACCATTGTCGTCTCCACCATAAGCTACCTCCTTATCGAAAAGCCTGGCATGCGACTCGGCAAACGGATCGGTGATCGGTTTCGCACAACCTCGATTGGTGGTGTGATTGCAAATCCTTTGTAGGAGTGGCTGTGAACGCCATGGCGTTATCGTCATTGCAGTTGACCCCACTTTTCGGGGAGTTCATTGTGCTAAAAAGGAAGCTGGTGTTTTCTGTATCCGGGGTTGCGCTTCCACTGCCTTTTTTCAATGCCACAACCGCAAAATGCGGGCAGCGCCTTCATTTTTTAAAGTTAATGGATATATTTTTCAGCGCGAATCGCATTACCGGACCTGACTGTGAACGAGGTCTGAACAACCCGGACACTATTTCCAAAAAATAGGCCATTTGCGGCCTACGTCATACTTTCCTTATTTCCTTCAAGCGAGCACATGATGCAACAACCTACAGTCAAGCCCCAAAGTCCCAATTTTTCTTCAGGTCCCTGTGCCAAGCGGCCTGGGTACAACGTCGCCGACCTTCAGCTCGACACCCTGGGCCGTTCACACCGATCGGCGCTGGGCAAAAAGGCGCTGGGTCTGGCCTGCTCGGAAACTGCCCGCATCTTGGGCTTGCCTGATGGCTACCGGGTGGCCGTTGTGCCTGCATCTGACACGGGCGCAATGGAAATGGCCATGTGGTCGCTATTGGGGCCGCGCGGGGTCGATGTGCTGGCATGGGAATCCTTTGGCTCCGGATGGGTCACTGACATCGTCAAGCAGCTCAAATTGTCCAATGTCAACAAAATTGAAGCGGGCTACGGTGATATTGCCGATTTCTCCAAGGTCAATTTTGACAATGACGTTGTATTCACTTGGAACGGCACAACGTCGGGCGTTAAAGTGCCCGACGGAAATTGGATCGCAGCTGAACGGGCAGGGCTGACAATTTGTGATGCGACTTCAGCAGTGTTTGCCATGGAGTTGCCTTGGGACAAGTTGGACGTGGTGACCTATTCGTGGCAGAAGGTGCTGGGCGGCGAGGGTGGGCACGGCATGCTGATTCTGAGCCCACGTGCCGTTGCGCGGCTGGAGGGGTATACGCCGTCATGGCCGATGCCCAAGATTTTTAGAATGACCTCGGGCGGAAAGCTGACAGAAGGGCTTTTCAAGGGTGAGACCATTAACACCCCATCCATGTTGTGTGTATCCGACTATCTGGACGCACTGGCCTGGGTCGAGCGCATCGGTGGCGTGAAAGCGACCATTGCACGCAGTGAAGCCAACCTGAAGGTTCTGACTGACTTTGTTGAGTCGAACGAATGGATCTCCTTTTTGGCTCGGGATCCAGCCACCCGTTCCAACACCAGCGTCTGCCTAACCCTCGCCGTCAGTGAGGAACAGGTCAAGAAGTTCGTTAAGCTGCTTGAAGCCCAGGGGGCTGCCTTTGACATTGGTGCCTATAAAGACGCACCGGCCGGCATTCGCATTTGGTGCGGGGCGACCGTTGATTCGCGCGACCTGCAGGCGCTTTTGCCTTGGTTGACCTGGGCTCACGCCCAAGTTGTTGCCGATTGAATCGGCCTGTCCCGCATCCACTTTCATCACAACCCGGAGTTAGCGCCATGTTCAAGGTTCGAACCTACAACCAGATTTCAGTTCGAGGACTCGAACGCTTTCCACGCCAGTTGTACGAAGTCGGTAGCGACATTGGGCATCCGGATGCATTTTTGCTGCGCAGCCAGAAGTTGCAGGGCTTGGAGGTGCCGCAGACGTTGCTCGCGGTGGCGCGCGCTGGAGCGGGTGTCAATAATGTGCCTATCGCGGACTACAGTAAGCGTGGCATAGTCGTTTTTAATACGCCCGGAGCCAACGCCAATGCTGTTAAAGAACTGGTGATGGCGGGCATGTTGCTTGCCACGCGTGGCATCCTGCCGGGCCTGGATTTTGTGCAGTCACTCACCCACATTGCCGACGCGGCGGAAATGTCCCAACTGCTCGAAAAAGAAAAAGCCCGTTTTGCGGGGGGCGAAATAAAGGGGAAGACACTGGGTGTGGTGGGTCTGGGAGCCATTGGCTCCATGGTGGCAGACATGGCGCTTGCCATGGGTATGAAGGTCGTCGGTTTTGATCCGGCTTTGTCGATCGACGCAGCATGGCGACTGTCCAACGCGGTGAGTCGGATGGAAAACTTGCAATCTCTGTTAGCGCGATCCGACTATGTCTCACTGCATGTTCCCGCTATCGATGCAACCAGGCACTTGATCAATGACGATGCGTTGGCCTCCTGCAAGAAAGGTGCTGTGCTACTGAATTTTGCGAGAGAGTCAATCGTTGATCCGATGGCCGTATTGCGCAATTTGGATCAGGGCAGGTTGGGGCGCTACGTGTGTGACTTTCCGGAGCCGGCCATGTTAGGCCGAGCTGACGTGATCGCGATGCCGCACATTGGAGCGAGTACCGAAGAGTCAGAAGAAAATTGTGCGGTGATGGCCGCCAACCAGCTGATGGATTTTCTTGAAAACGGAAACATTGTCAACTCAGTCAACTATCCTGGCGTCGCTATGGCGCGCACTCCGCAGACATGGCGCATCACATTTGCTAACGACAATGTGCCCGGTGTTCTGGGGCACGTTCTGTCTGTATTGGCTCAGCAGCAGGTGAATGTGGTGGACATGATGAACAAGAGCCGCGCAGAACTGGCATTTAATATCATTGATGTCGAGAATGCCCCCAGCGCTGCGGCCGTGAGCGCCATTGAGGCCACAGAGCATGTTATTCGTGTGCGTGTTATTGCACCTTAGATGCTATCGTATTCATAGCTTCTTGCATAGTATTGACGAGGGCTAGAGGCAATTATTTGCATTGACTGATGGCGAAACACAATGAACGACAACATGGTCTTTCTCGTGGTCGACGATATGGAGGGAATGCGACGCATCCTGACCAATAGTCTGAACCAGATGGGCATCAAGAACGTCGTCACCGCTATCCATGGCGCAGAGGCTTGGAAGCTCATTCAGGCGCAATCCTTTGATGTGGTGATCTCCGACTGGAATATGCCGGTGATGTCGGGCCTTGAGCTGCTCAAGAAGGTGCGTTCCCACCCTTTGTACATGCAGCTGCCGGTCGTGATGATGACCGCAGAGACAGAACGCCATCAGGTGCAAGTGGCAATTGAGGCAGGCGTTTCGGAATACATGGTTAAGCCCTTTAATGTGGGGGCGCTCGAAGCCAAGATTCGCAAGGCGCTGCAGCAACCACGTCCTGGCGGCCTGGCGGCCAATCGAAATGTGCCGGTGGTAATGCGTCAGCGTAGAGCCCTGGCATCACCGGACGCCGGGCAGACCTTAGAGGCCGCAAAACCTGTGCACAACGGTGGCAAGGACGGCGCCAAGCCGGTGCTTTTGGCGGTCGATGATGTTGCCGACAATTTGGATGTTCTGGTTGAACTGTTGAGCGACGACTATCTGGTTCGGGTGGCCAATGGTGGTGACCGTGCCCTGAAAATACTGGAGTCGGGCAAGATTCCTGACCTTATTTTGCTGGACGTGATGATGCCGGAAATGGATGGGTTTGAGGTTTGCCGACGCATTAAGGCCAATCCTCTGACATCGGATATTCCGATCATTTTTTTGACTGCCATGAGTGAGGCGACCGATGTTGCCAAAGGATTTGCACTGGGCGCTGTCGACTTCGTGACCAAACCGGCAGACCCACCTATTCTGCGCGCCCGCATAAGCACCCATTTGAGGCTCTTGCGTTCATTCTCCGAACTCAAGCGCAACCGCGTTGCCTTGATTGAGCAAAATGCGGTGCTCCAGGAAAACCTGCGTCTGCGTGATGAATTCGAGCGCATTGCCCAACATGACTTGAAGAGTCCGGTTGCGGGAATTATTGGGTTTTCAGGGAATTTGCTCAGCGATGTGCATGTTTCCAACGAACACAAGGAAGTTGTTCGCTACATTGAACAAGCGGCCTACAGTGTGCTGAACATGGTTAATCTGTCGCTTGACTTGTACAAGATGGAGCAGGGTTCCTATGAGTACAACCCAGGTTCAGTTGACGTCTGCGTACTGTTGGAGCGCATCGTCAGGGAGCAGGAGTCGCTGATCACATCGCACAGGTTGACGGTACAGTGGTTGGCGCTAGTGCCCGACGCGCCCGCCGTCGAGGTGTTGCCTGTTTTGGCAGACGAAATGCTGTGTTACTCCTTGTTTGGCAATCTTCTGAAGAACGCAATTGAAGCGGCTGCAATGGGCACGGTCATACAGATTGATTGGCAGGCGCAGGAAGATCAGTTGCGCATCAGCATGACCAATGATGGGATCGTTCCGCAGGAAATACGTGCCACATTTTTCGAGAAATTCTCCACCTCTGGCAAACAGGGTGGCAGTGGTATGGGCACCTTTTCAGCGCGATTGATGGCCCGAACCCAAAACGGTGATATTGCAATGGAAACGTCTGATGAGCATCACAGCACCACCGTGGCTGTAACGCTTCCATTTGCACTGCATGTAGGGCTGCCTGAATGATCAAATCAGAACGGTCGGCTTCGCTTCGCTGAGGGAGAGCAATAGATGCAGCTTCCCCTGGGCGAAATTGAAACTCTGACACGGGTCCTGTCAATGGTTGCCGGCCTGGCAGCCCTGGGGTGGGCTCTGCTTGGCATGAGTCTCAATATTTCGCGCACGGCCACACTGTCGTTTTGTGCCGCTAATTTGTTGGTGGTAGGGGGCGAAATCGCATCCCAATTTCGCGGACCTGATGTCAGCCTTTTTGACTTCTACCACTCACCCAGCGCCTCGGTCGTGATGTTTCTTGGTGTGTCGCTGCTGTTTCGCTCCGGAATGCAGGAGTTGCACGGTGTGCACTGTCGTTTTTGGCGTGATGCCTTGTTGACCTGTGTTCTTGTTTTACTGGTTTGGATTTGTGGGGAAGTTATTGGCCTCCGTAGCCCGGCCATGGTGGCTGTGTTTTTGACGGCCGGTGGCTTGTGCCTGCTCGGTTTTTATGAAGCTGGTCGCCATTTGAGAAAAACCATTGGCCGCGTGACGAGCGTGCTGCTGACCGGACCCTTCGCAGCGGTTGGCGCACTCTTCATTTTGCGGGTCTTTGATCAGACCATTGGCCCCCCATCGCCCAATGCAGCGTTGCAGGCTAATAACCTGTCTATCAAATTTGAGCTGTGGACCCAAATTGTGGTGTTCCTTCTGATCAATGCGTCCTTGATTGGGCAAACCTTGTATGCGTTATTCAAAAAGATCAACGATCAGGCGCGCAGATTGCAGACCATTCTGGATACGGCGCCCGTTGGTGTCGCGGTCAGCACCGGAGGCACCATTCGCTATGCCAATCCGCGACTCACCGAGCTGCTGGACATCAAGACGGGGGATCCCGCGTCCAATGCTCTGGTCACACCGCAAACACGAGACAGGATTGTTGCCGAGTTGAAAGCGCATGGAGCGGTGACCAACATGGAAATCCAGATGTACTGTCCGCGCCACACCGTGCGTGATCTCCTGGTGACCTATTTGCCCACGGATTATGAAGGTCGGCCGGGGGTCCTGGGATGGATGATCGACATCACCGAGCGAAAACGTTCCGAAGTCGAAATTCGCCAAGCCAATGACGAACAAGGCGCGATTTTTGAATCAGCGACGATGGGCATTGCCTTCATCAAGGAATGGCAAATTGTGCGTGCCAATCATCGGTTGGCAGAACTTTTCGGTTGGGAATTAGCCGAGATTCTGGGGCAATCACCGCGTATCTGGTACCCCGACGCAGCTGCAATGGGTGAAGGCCCCTATGAGGACATCAAGCGTGGGGAAATCCACAACAGTACCCAGCAACTTGTCCGAAAGGACGGATCGCTTTTCTGGTGCCGCCTAAGTGGAAGCGCGATCGACCCGCATGACTTGAATCGCGGGACTGTCTGGATGTTTGACGATGTCACTGCTGAGCGTCGGGCCTCGGAACTCATGCGAAAAGCCAAAGAACTGGCTGAAGATGCGACCCGAATGAAGTCTGATTTTTTGGCCAATATGAGTCACGAAATCCGCACACCCATGAACGCGATTATTGGCATGGCGCATCTGGCGTTGCAGACCGATCTCAACGCGAGGCAGCGCAATTACATCGAAAAAGTGGACTCGGCAGGACGCAACTTGCTGGGAATCATCAATGATATTTTGGATTTTTCAAAAATCGAGGCTGGAAAGCTGCGCTTCGAGCTGACCGAGTTCCACCTCGAAGATGTCATGGAAACGCTGGCGGACGTGTCGATTTTGAAAGCCCAGGACAAAGGGCTGGAGTTGTTGTTTGATATTGGTGCCGAAGTGCCAACCTCGCTGGTGGGTGATCCCTTGCGCCTGGGGCAGGTGCTGATCAATTTGGTGGGCAACGCGATCAAGTTCACTGAACGCGGCGAGATCACCGTTGGTATTCATGTACTCGATGATGCAACAACTTCAGACACCGAGGTCCGACTCCGCTTTGATGTCAGTGACACCGGTGTTGGCCTCAGCGGCGAACAGCGCGAGAAATTGTTCAGTGCTTTTTCGCAGGCGGATGCCTCTACGACGCGTAAGTATGGCGGTACTGGGCTAGGACTCACGATCAGCAAACGATTGGTCGAGCTGATGGATGGTCACATCGACGTTCAAAGCCAGCAGGGCGCCGGCAGCACCTTTACTTTCACCGCGCGCTTTGCGCTTCAAATGCATCAGCATTCGAGGGGGCAAGTCGACGTAGCTGATGCACAGGATTTGCGCATTTTGATGGTCGATGACAATGCGCGGGCCCGCGAAATCATGCTGGCCATCCTGGTTTCCCAGAAATTTGACGCGGTCGCCGTCGCCAGTGGATCCGAGGCGATGGTGGCGTTGGAATCGGCGCAAGATTGTGGACGACCTTTTGGGTTGGTCCTGATGGACTGGATGATGCCGGAAATGGATGGACTGGCAACCGTCCAGCGCATCCGGGCCGAAGCCCGGTTCAGCAGCATTCCAACCTTGGTCATGGTTACGGCACACAGTCGCGAGGAATTCGTTGAACAAGCTGACGGGACGCGTATTGACGGGCTGCTCCTGAAGCCTGTGAACCCGTCAACGCTGCTTGATAGCATTTTGTGTGTTTTGGGCAAGGAGGTCGTCAGCACCGGACGGCGCAAACAGCGGCGGGAAGCCAACCAGGACGCGCTGCAGGCTGTTCGCGGTGCCCATATTCTTTTGGTAGAGGACAACTTGGTCAACCAGGAATTGGCGCTAGAGATTCTGCAGGGGGCTGGAATTCAGGTCGATGTGGCCAGCAATGGCGCGGAAGCGGTTGCTAAGGTCGCTCGCGCACCATACGACGGTGTGTTGATGGATTGCCAGATGCCCGTGATGGACGGATTTCAGGCGACGCGCCTCATTCGTTCCGACAACCGGTTTGCGGACTTGCCGATCCTGGCTATGACTGCCAATGCGATGAGCGGCGACCGCGAATTGTGTCTGGCTGCGGGGATGAACGATCACATTGGCAAGCCCATCGATGTTGATCAGTTGTTTGTTACCCTGGCGCGCTGGGTCAGGCCCAAGAATCCAGACTCTGCCGGGTTAACGAGTTTCGAAGCAGCAATGGCACCTCAGGAGTCCGACCTGCCCGCTGTAGTCGGGTTGAATCTGGTGCAGGCGAGCCGGCGCATGGGTGGCAACAACCGACTGATGCGCAAATTGGTAAATCGCTTTGCGCAGACCCAGGCCGACGCCATGGCCCGCATTCATCGCGCAATCGCTGATGGTGATTGGGAAACTGCCCGGAGGGATGCGCATACCACCAAGGGATTGGCGGGGAATATTGGTGCCACCGAGTTGATGGCATTGGCGGGGGCTGTCGAAGGCGCGCTGAAGCTGGGGCCGGGCGATGCACTGCAGTCGGCGCTGGCGGCCATGGAGCACGAATTAAATGTTGTGTTGGCAAATATCGCCGCTGCACTGGTCGAGGCAAACGCTGGAGTGGTGCCAGTGACTCAATCAGTGGAGGTCGACCGTGTGCTGCTGGCCAGCGAATTGGGCGAGTTGGCCACATTGCTGGCAGACGATGATTCCCGTGCGGCTCGCATGGTGGACAATTTGATCGATAAACTGCGCGCGTGCGGGCAGGGAGTTTTGGGCAGCCAATTGCAAAAATTGGTGGCCAAATATGAGTACCAGGACGCATTGCAGACACTCCATGAAACCGCGCAGGCGTTGGACATCGCACTGCACTGATTGGAATAGGACAAACCATGCAAGCATCCCATTCTGGCTCGTCCCGGCAGACCGTGTTGATCGTGGACGATACACCGGACAATATTGACGTCATGACGGAGGTCTTGTCGCCCCATTACCTCACCAAAGTGGCACTCAACGGTGAACGGGCGCTCAAGATTGCGGCGGGTGACAACAAGCCGGACATCATCTTGCTCGACATCATGATGCCCGGCATCAGTGGCTACGATGTGTGCCAGCGACTGAAGCGAAACTCCAGCACCCAGGGCATTCCGGTGATCTTTGTGACCGCAATGAACGAGATCGAGGATGAGCAAAAGGGGCTGGCGTTGGGTGCAGTGGATTACATCACCAAGCCCATCAGCCCGGCGATTGTGCTGGCACGTGTACGCACCCATTTGGCGTTATACGACCAGACCCGTGAATTGGAGCGGCTTGTGGCGCTGCGAACTGCAGAGTTGGAAAAGACCCGCAGCCAGATCATTCGCCGCCTGGGACGAGCGGCCGAGTTCAAGGACAACGAGACGGGCAATCACGTCATTCGCATGAGTCATTACGCCCGTTTAACGGCGCAAGCCGCCGGACTCTCGTCAGGTGCTGTCGATATCTTGTTTCATGCCGCGCCCATGCATGATGTGGGGAAAATTGGCATTCCGGACAACATTCTGCTCAAGCCCGGCAAGCTCGATGAGCTAGAGTGGGAGGTCATGCACCAGCACCCGGCAATGGGCGCAGAGATCATCGGTGACCATAAGGACGAGTTATTGCAAGCGGCGCACTGTGTCGCGATAACACACCATGAAAAGTGGGACGGTACGGGCTACCCGAAGGGGTTGAAAGGCGAGGAAATTCCAATTTACGGTCGGATTGTGGCGATCGCAGACGTATTTGACGCCTTGACCTCAGAGCGACCCTACAAGAAAGCATGGACCGTCGAGGCCGCTCTTCAAATGATCGAAGAAGGCGCAGGCCGGCATTTTGATCCAGGCCTGATGCCTGCTTTTCGCCAAGCCATGCCGGATATGTTGAAAATAAAGGAGCAGTATTCCGAAGACAAAGGGGCGCTGACCGATCTGGATTTCACTGCGCCCCAATGAAGCGCCCGTCACGGATCTCCAATCGTCCATCGGCATGCCGGGCAAAGCGTCCCTTTTCCCGGGGGTGCACCGGGTCGCTAGCAGTCCATGGCCAGCCGCCGAATTCCGTGGCTCGGTAGTCAGTAAATGCCTGGTGGATTTCAGCCTGGGTGTTCATGACAAACGGGCCGTATTGTGCAACCGGTTCACCTATGGGTTGGCCTTGCAAAATCAAAACTTCAGAAGTGTCTGCGCCGTTGAGCAGTTCAACATCGTGCTGCGCCGCCAGTTCCACCGCTGAAGAAGCGGGCACCACTTGTTCGGCAACCGTGATCGCATTTCCGCGGAAAAAATAGAGCATGCGGCGCGTTCCCAGGCCCTTGGCCGCTGGGAGAGTCCAGCGCGCTCCTGGCTCCATCTTTACGGTCCAGATCGCAAGATCCGATTGGGCGTGTGAGGCCCATGAATCCGGTGGCGGTGGCAGGCCGCGGGCGTCGCCAACGCTGCCGGCAATGCAGGTT
The DNA here is from genome assembly GCA_903870065.1 of uncultured beta proteobacterium. Classification (GTDB taxonomy): domain Bacteria; phylum Pseudomonadota; class Gammaproteobacteria; order Burkholderiales; family Burkholderiaceae_C; genus Allorhodoferax. Next base: position 13,905 of record CAIQBN010000498.1, read on the forward strand.
ATCTCGGTGGTCTGACCCAACGCGTCTGTCACCTGCACGCGGGCGAGGTCTTCGCGCCAGAACATCGTGAAGTGCGGAGAAACCATTTTGTTTTTGGACGGCAGGTTGAGCCAGATCTGAAACAGTTCGGCCGGGTTGGGTTGCTCGGCTTGCAGCAGTGGAAACATCTCACTGTGCACAATACCCTTACCCGCTGTGAGCCATTGCACGTCTCCACCGCCAAACCGGGCTGTGGCACCGAGTGAGTCGGAGTGGTCAATCAAACCCTGCCGGGTTATGGTGACGGTCTCAAATCCCCGGTGCGGGTGCGAGGGAAAGCCGGGAACGGTCTGCCCGTGGTACATGCTCCAGCCGTCTTTGCCAGAAAAGTCCTGCCCCAGGTTGCGTCCCGTCAAGGATTCGATCGCCGGGCCCATGGCTGCATTGCCGTGTGGGTAGGCATCGTTGTGGTGCACGCAAAAGAGGAATGGATCCAAGGTCTGCCAGGGAAAGCCAAGGGGTTGGATTGAAAGGATGGTGTGTGTCTGCATTGGCCGATTTTCGCAGCAATGGCAATAGTTGTTGCATTCGTTGGCCGTCCCGGGGATGCGCAGGTGGCTGCATCTAAGATACTGGTGTTTTAACCCACAGGCATTGCTGTTTTGTTGCTGTTGCAATCTGCTCGATCCGTCTTTGTGCGCTGCTTGCTCGCGCTGGCAGGGGCGTGCGCCGTGATGGTGTTGGATCAAGCGCAGCGACCGCCATCGCCCGCTCAGGCACAAGCAGTCTGGCCAGTGACCCGCTCTCTTCCGGATTTTCAGTACCTGCAGGTTGCTGGGCGAGGCCAGATTCCGATGCCCGAGGGCATGGCTGCAGCGCACGCCAGCACCCTGCTACCCATGCCGATTGGTCACACCGCACAGTTGTTAGTGTTCTGGTTTTCGGGGGACAGGGAGAGTGGCCCCAATGTACAGATCGCCGCATCGGAGTACCAGCGGGCTACGCAACAGTGGAGTCCGGCGCGATTTGTGGTGAACCGTTTTGTTGTGGGAAATCAGCTGGGTTTTGGCCTGCGCCGTTTAGGCAACCCGGTAGCCTGGTTGGACGGGCGCGGGCGCATCAACTTGTTTGTAGTAGCCACTGGTTGGGGCGGCTGGGCCGCATCGCGCGTGTTGCACTTGCGCCAGAACAGTGTAGGCAGCGCGTTGGCAGAGTTGAGTTTTGAGCCCATACGCGTGCTGCCCGTGTCGTGGCTGTGGAACACCAGTTTTCTGGTACGCAACGCGCCGCTTGCGCTGGCCGACGGCGGCATGGTGCTGCCGGTGCATTTTGAATTGGGCTCCAAGTACCCCGCGTCTGCGCGCTTTGGTTCAAATGGTGATTTTCAAGGGATGGTTCGTCTGTCCCGGCGGCCCTTTCTATTGCAACCCAGCCTGGTGATGCAATCGCCCACGGCCTGGCTGGCCCTGTTGCGCGATGAGCGCCCGCAGGGGAAAGTGGGCGTATCCCGCACCGAGGATGGCGGGCTGCACTGGACGGACCTGCCCGACCTTGCGCTGGACAATCCGGACGCTTCCGTGGCTGGATTGGGCCTGGCTGCGGGGCACATGCTGCTGGCACACAATCCGTCAACCAGTTCCCGCGGCAGCCTCGAACTCAGCCGATCCACGGATGGCAGACAGTGGGAGCGGATGAGGACATTGGAGCGAGGCGCACACCATGATGAATTTTCCTACCCGGCCATGGCCTGGGTCGATGACAGCCTTTGGTTGAGCTACACGGTTGAGCGACAGCGAATTGCATGGCAGCGGCTTGCGGCCCCTGCTGTTCCTGCGGGCGGCAAGCCATGACGGAGGCACTGTTGGCCTGGCTGGCAGCATGGAGCGCCACCAATACACCGGCCCTGCCCACCGGCACCGCCATGCACCTATGGCTGCGCATAGGTTGGAGTGTGTTGCTGGCCTGGGCGGGCGTTGCAGGATTGGGTCGCGCGCTGCGCAAGTCTGCATGGCATCCGCGGTGGCGATGGGCGGGGGCACTTTTGTTGGCGTTATGGGTTTGGTTGCCAGAATCGTATTCCGCTGCCTATTGGCTGGGCCTGGCGTTTCAGATGCCGAGCCTGGTTGCGGTTTTGTTGTGCATGCTGCTGCTGGTGGACGCGATGGTCAGTGAACGGCGCACTGGCGCTGATCAAATGCCTGTCGCATCCGGGGATAGTCGCCTGTTGTTGACGCTTGCGGTATTGGGCACCATGCTGGGTTGGGCCTTGTTGCTCGATACCTTTGCGCTGCTGCCAGCGCAACTGTATTCTTTTGGTTTCAGCCCGGCAGCAACCGGGCTGGCGTTGCTGGTGGTTTTGTTGCCATGGATTATTTCGGGCAATTCAGCCAGCGGTTGCGTGGGGCGACTGGGTCTTTGGGTTGCACCTGCCGCAGTGGTTGCGTTTGGGCTCTGGCGTTTACCGACTGGCAATGTCTGGGATTCCCTGCTGGATCCATGGCTGTGGCTCGGCTTGCAGGTCTATGCAGTCAAGGCCTTCTGGATTCGCTATAAAAATAGTAGCTGATTGCGCTTATTTGCCGAGGGCTAAGGGCTGTTTTCATAAAATTAATTCTCAAAATCACGGTCTATAGGAGTCAAACGATGGTTACCACAGAGGCTTCAAACGCATCAACCTTGCTGTCTCCCATGTCCGAGCCTGAGTTTGCGGATTATCTGGAGTTTGCGATTCCCGATTTTGCGGCGGACAAAGTCAATGCCGGCCAGTGGTCGACTGACGAGGCACTGGAACTGGCGCGCCAAGGGTACGACGAGTTGTTGCCGCAAGGTCTTGCAACGCCTGGGCACTTCCTTTATACAGTTCGCAATCAGGCCACGGGCGCTGCCGTCGGCATGGTCTGGTTTGCGGCCCAGGCGCGCGCCGGCAGGCAGATTGCTTTTATTTACGATGTCTATATCGTGCCGGAGCACCAGCGACAAGGCCATGCCAAGCGTGCATTGGCGGCAATGGAAGACGCTGCGCTAAGTCAGGGGCTAAGCGGCATTGCGCTGCATGTTTTTGGTCACAATGCGGCTGCACAGGCCTTGTACCGACAGCTTGGTTTTGAGGCCACCAATATCAATATGTTCAAAGCGGTTGGGACTGAAGTGGCGCAATAAGCCACTCGCGTCTGAAAAGCCACGCCTGGGGCTGCCAAAGGTTGTTGAGCGTGATCTCGCCTTCCTTGTGCCGGCTCTTCACATGCCAACGGCTGCCCAGCACAATGCACTGCGGTGCGCAACTGGGTGCATCCTGGTCTGGGCGTTCTTGCAGCCAAACCACGGCGTCGAACTGTGCCAGTAAAAATGCCAGGCGCTCTGCGGGCGGCAGGTCTGGCTTCAATGCGCCGGTATTGCGGCCTTCGGCGTCATAGGGTGTGATTCGGGTGCCCGGCAGCACGAAATGAAAGCGTTCGTACTGGCCCGTAAAACCGTTGGGTACGGCAATGCGCTGACCTTGCAGGCGGCGCTTGACTGAGTCGCTATACCCGGACGAATCGCTGCTCAGTGGCTGCACCATAAGACCAAAGGTGGCGTAAACCGCCAGGCAGGTTACCAAAGTGGCGGCTTTGCACCACCTTTTTATAAAGAATCCGCCGGTAGCCCCCGAAAAACCTATACTTGCAGCTATAAAAGTCATAGCAATTTGAGAGGAATCGGCAATGTGCAGTTCCCCCATGACCCAGTCAATGCGCGCCAGCACGATCAAGACCGGTGTAGCAATAGCCAGCGTGATCCAGAAGCCCCACTTCGGAATTTTTTCCCAGGCCAGGGCCATGACTATGGCCAACGCGGGCATTGCGGGAATGACGTAGCGCTCTGATCGCTGACTGGGAATAGTAAAGATGACTAGCCACACCACCAACCAGACCAGCAAGATCCGGGACGCCGCGCTGAGTTGGACATCGTTTTGGCGCCTGAATGCATGTCTCAGGGCGACCCACCCCAGGCCCAGAACGGCAAAAAACAGCAGGCCGGCGTTGGCCGGATAAGCCAGCAATTGGGTCCACATGGGATACGCACCAAACAGAGCGGCGTGCCAATAACCCTTGGTGTTCGACATCTTTGCGGCATTTTCGGCCAATACAAACTCTTGCCAGACAGACGCAGGGTCGGGGTCGAGTACAAACCAGAGGGCGAATAGGCTGAGCGCCAGCACAGTGCTCCAGAGCATGCCCAAAGTAGCCCGCAGCAACCCGGGCCAGCGCAAAGTGCTTTCACTTGCCAACAGAGCGCACCAAAGGGTTGCTGCGGCTGGTGCAGCCAGTGCGAACGACTTGTAGGCACAACCGATGCCCATGGCAATTCCGATCAGGGTGTAACTTCCAATTCCCCAACGCGCGGCCGTCAGACCCTGCCCCGTGGGCTGAAGCCGGGTCCACAGGAGCCACCACATCGGCAAAGCCAGCCAAAAGGTTTCAGGCGCTGACGTAAGGTATACCCGTCCGTAGCGAAAGGTTGAAAAAAACAGCAGGTACAGCGCCGCTGCCAGGCAGGCGGTTCGCAATTGCCCGCTAATACGTTGCGTGAAAAAGGCCAGCAGCGCCGTCGTCAGCAACGTGTAGATGACGCTGGGCAGGCGAAGTGCAAACAGACTCCAGTGCTGACCCCAGTCACCGGCTACCAGTGCCTGCCAAAACAGCAAGGGTGGCTTGGTGTTTCGCGTGTCCACAATCTCGGACTGCAGGGGCAGCCACTGGCCCGATTCGGCCGTCATACGGGCGATATGGATGTAGACCATTTCGTCGCCATTGGTCGGAGCGTACGCGCTGCCCAGTCCCAACAGGTACAGTGCAGCGGCCAGCACCACCAGCGCAATCCAGGGCCAGGGCATATCGGAGCCTGGGGGCAGGGAGCCACTCGCAGTGGGCGACCGTGGGGGCAACATGCTACTAGTCTTTGTGGCGCTTGAAGGTCCAGCGGTCGTTGGCGAGGAAATTGCTCACGCTGGCAGCCACAATCGCCACGATGTTGGCCAGTCGGTAGTCCATGCTGCCTGACAAAAGCAAAGTCAGCACATACTGCAATGCACTACCAAACGCCGATGCCGTCACGTACTGGCCAAACTCCATGCCCAGCACATGCAGGCTAATTGGCTGGGGCTCTTGCGCTTCGAGGGTGCGCACCCGATCCGACCAGGTCCATAACCTGTTCCAGGTAAAGTTGTTGATGGTTGCCAACGTGATCGCGAGGGCCAGCGAAAGATAGGGCTTTTTGTAACTGGCCTCAATTGCGTTGAACAGGTACTCATGACCCAGATACAAGACCACCAGATTGACCACGGTTCCGCTGGCACCCACGATGCCGAACTTGAGATAGCGGTACCGTTCAATCCAGGCCAATCCCCACAGCACGGTACGCTGCAGCCAGGAACGTTCGCTCATAAGGGTGAGGCACCAGCCGATGCAGCACGCGTGGCGCGCAAGAAGTGCAGTGCCTGTTCCAGTACCGGGTCGGGTGCTATTCGCTTGAGGCACTGGTTGTCGCCATCACAAAAGCTAAGGCGGTGGTTGTAGGCCGACAAGCACGGCGAGCAGGCGATACCGCTTTCGAGCACGGTATTGCGACTGCCCAACGGGCCGTACAACTTGCCCGTTTCCGGCCCAAAAAACACCATGGTTTGAATGGGCGTCAGTGTGGCGAAATGGCCAGGGCCGCCGTCGTTGGTGATCAGCAACTGTGCGCAGTGGAATAGCATCAGCAATTCGCGGATGCTGCGGGTGTAGCCGGTGAGATCGATACAGGCATCGCTATGGATCTTGGACATCAGGTCCTTGGCGAGTTGGGCATCATCCTTGAGGCCAATCAGGCCGACAGCAAAACCCGCTGCGCACAGGCCCTGGGCCACGCCAGCGTAGTGGTCTGCAGGCCATGCGCGCTCCGGCAAGATGCCGCCGCCGGCATACATCAGAACCAGCTTGCGATTAGCCACCACCGGGTGATCGACTGTCAATATGGCGCGGTAAGCCGGTATTTCCCCATCTGAAAAGGCGACCGACAACTCAGTTTCAGCGGGTAGCGAACGGATTGGAGCTGCTTTGTTGCGAGGCGCGCTGGTGCCGGGCTCCAGCGCGTCCACCAAGGACAAAAATTGCTTGCTGATGTGCTGATAGGGGTTGTAGGGAATGGCGTGGTTGATAAAACTTCCGCGGTACAAACCCTCTTGCGTATGCGGTGTGAAACCTACGCGAACCGGCGCCCCGGTGGAAAATGACAGCAAGGCGCTGACTCGGGAGAACAGCTCGCAGTCGATCACGGCGTCCAGTCCCAATCGCCGCATCTGCACGCTGACCGCAAGGATGTCGCGAATAAGCGTGCCGCCCGAACTGTCATCCAAGCTGTGCATATGCCCGGATTGGGTCAGTTGCAGCAGCTTGGAGACTTCCTGATTCTTCTTGAGTTGCAGGATGTGAATTGCGGCTCCCGGATATCGACGCCGCAGTTCGGCAAACATGGGGCCAGCCAGCACGATACTGCCCATCTCGGACAGCAAGATGATCAGGATGTTTTTTGGGGTTTTGCCCAGTTGGGCGGGTGCACTGAATAGGCTGGTCAAGCGCACCCAAAGCGACACGACGCTGCACAGAAGCTGGCCAAGCCAGCGGTCAATGAAGCGTTGTGTTTGCAGTTTCATGGATGCGTCTGCCCTACGCAAAGCCTACTTCAGGCCGGCAGCCGCCCGCAGTGCGTGCGCCTTGTCCGTGCGTTCCCAGGTGAACTCGGGTTCCTCACGCCCAAAGTGGCCATAGGCAGCGGTCTTCTCGTAAATCGGACGCAGCAAGTCGAGCATCTGGATGATGCCCTTGGGGCGCAAATCAAAGTGGGCGTTCACGAGTTCGGCAATCTGATCGTCTGGGATCACTCCGGTACCTTCGGTGTAGACCGTCACGTTCATGGGTTTTGCAACGCCAATTGCATAGGCAACCTGGATTTGGCACTGGCGCGCCAGGCCAGCGGCCACAATATTCTTGGCGACGTAGCGTGCAGCATAGGCAGCCGAGCGGTCCACTTTGCTGGGGTCCTTGCCAGAGAATGCGCCCCCGCCGTGTGGGCAGGCGCCACCATAGGTGTCAACAATAATCTTGCGCCCGGTCAGACCGCAATCGCCCTGGGGTCCGCCGATGACAAAACGGCCCGTCGGGTTGATCAGGTACTTGGTGTCTGCCGTCAGCCATTCCTTGGGCAATACCGGCTTGATGATGTCCTCAATTACCGCTTCCACAAATGCCGGCTTCATTTTTGCGCCGTCGCTCATCTCGGGGCTGTGTTGGCTGGAGATCACAACCGTGTCAATGCTGTGGGGCTTGCCATCCACATAACGCATCGTGACCTGGCTCTTGGCATCCGGACGCAGAAAGGGTAGGCGACCATCCTTACGCAATTGGGCCTGGCGTTCCATCAGGCGGTGCGCGTAATAGATCGGCGCCGGCATCAGTTCGGGGGTTTCGTTGCAGGCGTAGCCAAACATCAATCCCTGGTCGCCAGCGCCGGTATTCAAGTGGTCGTCACTGGCGTGGTCGACACCCTGGGCGATATCGTTGGATTGCTTGTCATAGGCTACCAATACGGCGCAGCCCTTGTAATCGATGCCATATTCCGTGTTGTCATAGCCGATGCGCTTGATGGTGTCACGCGCCACCTGGATGTAGTCCACATGCGCGTTGGTGGTGATTTCACCTGCCAGAACCACCAACCCGGTGTTGGTCAGGGTTTCAGCCGCCACGCGGGATTTGGGATCCTGCTTGAAAATGGCATCCAGAATTGCATCGGAAATTTGGTCAGCGACCTTGTCGGGGTGGCCTTCAGAAACAGATTCGGACGTGAAAAGAAAATCGTTCGCCATGGTTATTGCTCCAAAAAAACATCAAGTCGCGTTGCTTGGGCTTTTGGGGCTCTAGCGAACGCTTTAGCAGATTAGTCATTTATGACAAGGCACAATGGCAACCCGTTACATGAATTACCATCGTGTGGTCGCCCTGCAAGTAGTTCCGTAACTCAGCGACTCGCGCGATTTTATCTCAGACACAGTGCGAAGTTTGGCAAATCAACTTTTCTATTCAAACGGGTGCTGCGCTGGCGCGGAACCTGTGCTTGCGTCCGCAGGGCCGGGATTCAGGTTGGTTCGTGGGGGTCTTGCCGCATGTTGACCCAAGCCGTGTTGGGTTTGGTGCGTCTGCTTGCGTGGCTGCCATTGCCGTTGCTGCGCAGTCTCGGACGCATGCTGGGCTGGCTTTTATACGCTGCAGTGGGTTCGCGCCGTCGAGTGGTACTGATCAATTTGCGGCTTTGTTTTCCACAGTGGTCCGATCAGGTGGTTAGGGCTACCGCCGTCCAGGTCTTTGTATGTTTCGCACAAAGCTGGCTCGACCGGGGTTGGCTCTGGGCCGGTCCTCCGGGTCGTACCCAAGAGCGGTTGAAAGTGACGGGGGCAGTCCATGAACTTCTTGGGGACGACCCAACCGTGCTGTTTGCCCCGCATTTCATGGGACTTGATGCTGGCTGGACTGCACTGACCCAGCAAATTCCAAGGCGGTTCTCAACTATTTACACCGACCAAGCCAATCCGATTTCGGACGCCTGGATCATGGCGGGCAGACGTCGATTTGGAACTTCCCACCTGTTCGGTCGGGTCGATGGGGTGAAGGAAATCGTGAGGGGTTTGAAGGAAGGTGAAATGCTGTACTTGCTGCCAGATATGAATTTTGGTCCGGAGGATTCAGTGTTTGTTCCGTTTTACGGTGTGCCCGCCGCCACCGTGCCATCATTGGCGCGGTTTGCGAAACTCGGTCGCGCAAAGGTCGTGCCCGTCATTTCACGCATGACGGACAGGGGTTACGAGATTGAGATTTTGCCGGCCTGGAAGAATTTTCCGTCTGCTAATCTGCTGTCCGATGCTGCGCTGATGAACGTTCGCCTGCAAGAGTATATCGACAGCATGCCCAGCCAATATTATTGGGTACATAAACGTTTCAAGGACCGCCCTGACGGAGCAAGTCCACCGTATTGAGGCCGGACACGCTTTACCGATCAAACTACACAACCACCTGTTACTGGATCCAATTATTCCGCCAAGGGCGGCTGGATTGGTGCCGGCGCTGGCAGCACGGTTGTGTCGGTGGGTGGGTGGGCCCATTTCCACAGCAGTTTGGCTACATCGTCAATGCCTTTGCGCTTTGTCGCTGAAAACAGCATCACGTCACCGCCTCCGGCTTGCAATTTGGTGATGGACAGAATTTTTGTCGCCTCGCTGCGGGTGAGTTTGTCGGACTTGGTCAGCACGATGAGAAACTTCAATCCCTCCTGCACACGTGGTCGAATAACGTCAAGCAAAATTTCATCCAGCTCGGTCAGGCCGTGGCGGGGATCGCACATCAGCACAATACCCATCAGGTTTTTGCGGGTCACCAAATAGTTGGCCATAACTTGCTGCCAGCGAATCTTGTCTTGCTTCGGTACGGCTGCGTAGCCATAGCCTGGCAAGTCGGTCAGCACCGCATCCATGAGCCCTTGCTTCCCGAGCGAAAACAGGTTGATGTGTTGGGTTCTGCCTGGCTTTTTCGACGCAAACGCGAGTTGCTTTTGTTGCGTCAACGTGTTGATGCAAGTCGATTTGCCGGCGTTGGAGCGCCCGACGAATGCGATCTCCGGCACTTCCAATGCTGGCAAAAAATGCAGTTCCGGTGCTGTAGTTAAGAATTTGGCTGTGTGTAACCAGCCCAAAGCGATGCTTGCCTCGCTCTTTTCGCCTGATCCGGGGAGCGCATCGGTTCGTGAAATCGTGTGGGTATTGGTGTTGGTAGTCATTGATGGCGGGAACGGACCCGAGCTGCCATTGTAGAATGACGCTGTTTTGCCCACTAGAGACACTGCAGCACCATGAAGTTGATTGCCCAATTGATCCTCGCCGCGTCCGCGCTGGCCCTGCCCTTTATTGCTCAGGCGGCTGACGCCAAGCCCGAGGCCGCCGCAGCCAAGCCTGCCAAGCCCGATTTGGCAAAAGGAGAGGCAACTTTTGCAGCAGTGTGTGCAGGTTGCCATGGCGCAGACGGCAACTCGGGTGCACCAGCCTACCCCAAGCTTGCACAGCAGCATCCGGAATACCTGATCAAGCAACTGCAGGAATTCAAATCAGATAAACGGGTCAATCCCATCATGAAGGGTTTTTCCTCCATGTTGTCGGATGAAGACATGAAGAATGTAGCCTATTGGGTTGCCGCGAAAAAGGCGAAACCTGGTGCATCAAGTGACAAAGAAATGGTTCTTCTGGGTGAGCGCATTTACCGTGGCGGCATTGCCGACCGTCAGATCGCTGCCTGCGCAGGTTGCCACAGCCCCAACGGAGCCGGCATACCTGCTCAGTATCCGCGTTTGAGCGGCCAGCATGCCGAGTACGCTGTCGTTCAGCTCACGGCATTTCGCGACGGAGTGCGCAAGAACAGCCTTCAAATGAGTCAGGTTGCAGCCAAGCTCAACGATCGCGAGATCAAGGCGGTATCTGACTACATTGCTGGTTTGCGCTAAAACTCAAACCATTTCGCCACTGGTTCCTTTGCGGGCTGGTTTGGCAAGAGTGTTCCGGATGGGGCAGACTGATCGAGTGATCAATCTGCCCCAATTGCATTTCGGATCAGGCGAAATGTAACTTTGCGCCTTTGAGGTCAAAATTTCTGCGCAAGGATCGTAAGAATTCGCGCCAAAGTCCGACCAACCAGCTAACGAGGACGTACCCATGTTGATAAAAACCCAGACAAGCGGCTTTAACCATCCGGTTAGTAGCGAAATTACCGACCGCGATGTCTATGAACGGCGACGCGAACTGCTCAAGCTCATGGCGACTGGCGTCGCCGGAGGCGCCATGGCGGGTTGGGCATCGCGCCAGGCACGGGCGCAAAATGGTAGCGCTACCGTGCGCCCTGGCAAGTTACCTGCACTTGCGTCACGGCCGTCGACGATCAGTGGGGCTGCAACCATGGAAAAAGCGACGTCCTACAAAGATGCCAGCACTTACAACAATTTCTACGAATTTGGAACTGACAAATCCGATCCTGCCGCCAATGCGCACACGCTCAAGACCCAACCCTGGAGTGTGGAAATTGAAGGGCTGGTCAAGAAACCAGGAAAGATCGGGTTGGAGCAGCTGCTCAAGCTCAGTGCGTTGGAGGAGAGAATCTATCGACTGCGTTGCGTAGAAGGCTGGTCTATGGTGATTCCTTGGGTAGGGTATTCATTGGCTGACCTGATCAAACAGGTCGAGCCGAGCGGCAATGCCAAGTACGTGGAGTTTGTCACGTTGGCAGATCCCAGAACCATGCCGGGCGTTGGGTCACGCGTGTTGGACTGGCCCTATGTTGAAGCCCTTCGCATGGACGAAGCGCTGCACCCATTAACTTTGTTGGCCTTTGGCATGTATGGCGAAGTTTTGCCAAATCAAAGTGGTGCTCCAGTGCGCTTGGTTGTGCCGTGGAAGTACGGCTTCAAGAGCAGCAAAAGCATTGTGAAGATTCGCTTTACGGACAAGCAGCCGGCTACGGCCTGGAACAAGGCCGCGCCCAATGAATACGGGTTTTTTTCAAACGTTAACCCTAATGTTGACCACCCCCGATGGAGTCAAGCCAGTGAACGCCGTATCGGCGAGGATGGGTTGCTGGCGCGCAAACGCAAGACGCTGATGTTTAACGGGTACGAAGCACAGGTGGGGCAACTGTACGCAGGCATGGATCTCAAAAAGCTGTTTTGAGGGGCATATGCGGGTGACAGTTAATCGGTGGCTTGGCAGTGGGTTTGCCAAGCCCGCAGTCTTTGGCGTGGCGCTGGTACCATTTCTCTGGCTGGTGCTCGCTGCCAGCATGGACTGGCTGGGCGCCAATCCGGCCGAAGCCTTGGAGCGGTCGACCGGCGACTGGACACTGCGGATGTTGTGTTGTGTCCTGGCAGTAACTCCTTTGAGAACGGTTGCACATTTGCCTGCGCTGGCGCGGTTGCGACGGATGTTGGGTTTGTTTGTCTTTTTTTATGCCGCGCTGCATATGCTGGCCTACAGCTGGTTTGATATGGGATTCGATTTGGCGGACATCGCCGCAGACATCGGAAAACGCCCGTTTGTTTTGGTTGGTTTTATGGCGCTTGTACTGCTTGCCGCTCTGGCTTTGACATCGTTCAACCGTGCAATACGTGCGCTTGGTGCGCGGCGGTGGCAAGCCCTGCATCGGACGGTATATGCGGTTGCGCTACTGGCCTTGGTCCACTTTTTTTGGATGCGGGCGGGCAAGAATAACTTTACCGATGTTGCGGTTTACGCATTAATTCTGGGAAGCCTGCTGGGTTGGCGAATTGCAAAAAAATTCAGTAAAAATGAACCCTAGCCCTCGTGATATAAGCGTAGTTTGCTACAAATATTGCAGCAAACTACGCTTGTGAATCCGCACATATACATTGCTTAAGCAATTGAGGCCCGTTGGTGTGTGCCGCAAACGGCATCTTGGTTGAAGGAGGGGCGGCGGGATTGGCGGATTTCCCAGCAGGCGCTGTGCGTTGTGGCAGGTACAGCGAGCCTGTTTGCCCACAGCCTTGCAAACTTGCCACACATGCCCCAATGGCGATCATGCTCGTTAGAATCCGCCTGAGATACATCCTATTGAAATTGTGCATAAATGACTGAAACTGAATACATGGACCGCGCGGATGCGCTATTGAAGGCGGTTGAATCCAACTGTGACCGCATCAATGATGCGTTCGATGCGGATCTGGATAACCAGCGAGTTGGTGGAATGGTTACCATAACTTTTGCCAATGGGAGTCAAATTGTGATCAATCAGCAAAAGCCATTGCATGAAATTTGGTTGGCAGCACGCTCGGGCGGGTTCCACTTTCGCTGGACGGATGACCACTGGCAGGATACCAAGGGGCAAGGTGAGTTTTTCAGCGCTCTGTCGAAAAACGCAACGACCCAGGCGGGATTGGAATTGCAATTTTTGCCCTGACTAGTTGCGAAAGAGATCAAGTATTTTTTTCTTTTCTTCGGCCGGTGGCAATGGGATGGTATTGGCTTCCGGTTTGTCATCCAGACCTAGCCCGGAAACTCCAGACGCTTTCACATACTCATCGTAGTACCACTCGCCACCGACGTGGACCACGCCCTCAGGAGCCACCGGTTCCGAAATTGGAACGTTTTTGAGCGCGCTCTCCATGTAAGTAATCCAGACCGGCAGGCTTAGGCCACCACCAGTCTCACGATCACCCAACTTCTTGGGCGTGTCATACCCGATCCACGTTACGGCGGTGAGAGTCGGGTGATATCCAGCAAACCAGGCATCCATAGAGTCGTTGGTCGTGCCTGTCTTTCCATAAATGTCTGTACGCTTCAATGTGGCTTGCGCCCGCGCAGCAGTGCCGGAACGGGTAACTTCTTGAAGCAGATTGGTCATGAGAAACGCGTTCCTGGCATCGATGGATCTCTCCGCCTCTTCCAGCACCGGAATCTTGGTCTGAACCAGCACCTTGCCCCGCTGTTCACTTACCAGCGTCACCAGCCACGGGTTCATGCGGTATCCGCCGTTGGCAAATGTTGAGTAGCCTACTGCCATTTGCATCGGTGTGACGGCGCCTGCACCCAGTGCCATGGTGAGGTAGGGTGGATGCTTGTCTGCCTCAAACCCAAATCGGGTAATCCACTCCTGTGCGTATTGGGTTCCGATTGAACGCAAGATCTGGATCGAAATCATGTTCTTGGACTTGGCCAATCCGCGCCGCAATGTCATTGGACCCTCAAAAGTCCCGTCGTAATTTTTTGGTTCCCACGGTTGTCCGCCGGTGACACCCGCGTCAAAGAAAAGCGGCGCATCGTTGATGATGGTTGATGGTGTGAAGCCCTTCTCAAGAGAAGCAGAATAAATGAACGGCTTGAAGCTTGAACCAGGCTGGCGCCAGGCTTGCGTTACATGGTTAAATTTGTTTTTTGCAAAGTCAAAGCCACCCACGAGCGCCTTGATGGAGCCGTCGCGCGGGTCGATCGCAACAAATGCGCCTTCCACTTCGGGCAACTGTGTGATTTCCCACGTGTCCTTGGGGGTCTTGGTCACCCTGATGATGGCTCCACGGCGCAGTTTGGTGGTTGGTGGTGCTTTGTCGGATAGACCAGATTGTGCGGGCTTGAGCCCGTCCCCGATAATCTCCAGAACTGCCCCACCCTGACGCATGGCCTTGATCTTTTTAGGGTCAGCCTCAAGCACAACAGCCGACATGACGTCACCGTTGTCGGGATGGTCATCAAGCGCTTCATCTACGGCGTCCTCCACTTCTTGGGCGCCAACAGGTAAGTTGATAAATTTCTCCGGCCCTCGGTAAATTTGTCGCCGCTCGAAATCCATGATCCCCTTGCGCAGTGCTTTGTACGCTGCAATTTGGTCGGCAGTGCGCAACGTGGTGCGCACATCAAGGCCACGGGTATAGGTTTCATCGCCATACTGCGAAAAAACCAGTTGGCGAACCATCTCCGCGACATATTCGGCATGAACCAGTTGAGTGCTAACACTGGATTTGATTTTCAATTCCTGGTTTTTCGCGAATTCAAGCTGCTTGGCATCAATAAATCCGTTTTCAAACATGCGGTCGATGATGTGTCGTTGCCGAATGCGAGCGCGTTGGGGGTTGCTGATCGGGTTATATGCAGACGGCGCCTTGGGCAAGCCAGCCAACATTGCGGCCTCAGCGACCGTAATATCTTTGAGAGGTTTCGCGAAGTATGCTTCCGACGCGGCCGCAAATCCATATGCGCGGTTGCCGAGGAAAATCTGATTCATGTAAATTTCAAGGATTTGATCCTTGGTCAACATGTGCTCAAGTTTGAAGGTCAGCAAAATTTCATAAATTTTGCGAGTAAAAGTTTTTTCAGAAGACAGGTAAACGTTGCGCGCAACTTGCATCGTGATGGTAGATGCGCCCTGACTCTTCGCCTTTCCGACATTTGCCAACCCAGCGCGAAGCACACCGAGGTAATCGACGCCACCGTGCTGGTAAAAACGCGCATCCTCAATGGCCAGCACGGCATTCGTCATTACCTTTGGAATCTCGCCAATGGGTGTCAAATTGCGTCGTTCTTCGCCAAATTCCGCCAACAGGTCACCCTCTGCGGAATAGATGCGCAGCGGTAGCTTGGGTCGGTAATCAGACAAATCGGAAATATCTGGCAAATTCGGATACGCAACCGCCAGCGCTACGGCAACAACCAGCAGCAATGACAATCCCCCGGCAAGAACAAGTCCGATTGACCACAATACAACGCGTAATAGCCAATGAAGGGCCTTCTTTTGCTGGTGCTTGGCAGGCATCTCTTTTTCAGGCGAACTGGGTTGGGTTGTCATAAGAGTTGTTGATGGGCGCTACGGTATTATAAAAATAGGCATTTGCTGGGACCGGAGATGGTGGGTAATCGAATTGTTACTGCATGTTGCGTTGGCTGCCAAATTTGAACGTGGCGCTCCATAATGGGGAAAACCGTCTGCTTTTGGCAACGTTCGAGTTGTGCTAAATCAGAAAAAACCTTTGCGGGACAAGGAGCTTACTGATAGCATTGAAGTGATTTCTTAAGTCTGGCCGGCGCATATCCGGCATGTTTCAGGGGACCGTTTTGATCTCATTGGGGTCGTTTTTCAGTCGACAGCCGCCGTCCATGTTTGGGCTGGATATCAGTTCCTCCAGCGTAAAGCTGGTGGAGTTGGGCCATGATAAAGCCGGTCGATTGACGCTGCAGCATTGCGCCATAGAGCCTCTTGAGCGCGGATGGATCACGGACGGAAATATCGAAAAATTCGATGAAGTGGCAAACGCTTTAAAACGGCTAGTCAAGAAAAGTGGCACAAAGACCAAAAATGTTGCCATGGCGCTTCCGCCTTCAGCGGTGATTACCAAGAAGATTGTTCTGCCTGGCGGTATGTCTGATCAGGAACTGGAGCAGCAAGTCGAAAATGAGGCAAATCAGTACATTCCTTTCCCCTTGGATGAAGTGAGTCTTGATTTTTGCGTCATCGGTCCAAGTGCGACATCAGCCGGCGACGTTGAGGTGCTCATTGCGGCCTCCAGAAAAGAAAAGGTACAGGACATTCAGGGTTTGGCAGAGGCGGCTGGATTGACGCCGGTCGTGGTCGATGTTGAGTCTTACGCATCGCGATTGGCGGCGGGGCGTCTGATTGAGAATCTGCCCAACAAGGGCGCCAGCCTAATTGTGGCCCTGTTTGAAGTGGGAGCACTTACCACCAGCATGCAGGTCCTGCGCGATGAAGAAGTCCTGTATGACCGTGATCAAGCCTTTGGTGGGGCGCAGTTGACGCAATTGATTGTGCGTCAGTATGGCTTTTCCCAAGAGGAAGCTGAAAGCAAAAAGCGCAGCGGCGAATTGCCTGATGACTACGACGCAACAGTACTGCGCCCATTCATTGAAACCATGGTTCAGGAGTTGGGTCGCGCCCTGCAGTTCTTTTTTACCAGTACTCCGCACAATAAGGTTGACTACATCATGCTAGCCGGCGGTTCGGCTGCTTTACCTGGGCTGTCCGCTGCCGTGACGCAGCATACTTCGTTTCCGTGCAGCCTTTTGAATCCGTTTGATGGCATGGAATATGGCGATGGCATCCGCATGAAAAAAATGACCCGTGAAGCACCATCCTATCTGACGTCATGTGGTTTGGCCCTGCGGAGGTTCGCCCAGTGATCCTGATCAACCTGTTGCCGCACCGTGAGGCTGCACGCAAACGTCGACGGGATGTTTTTAACATCTCATTGGCCGCATCGGCGATATTGGGGGGGCTGATTGCGGGAGCAGTTTTTCTTTGGTACCAGGCAGCCATTGCGGGACAGCAGGGTATCAACGGCGCGTTGGAAACCGAGATCAAAAAACTGGAAGGCCAGATCAAAGATATTGTTGGCCTGGAGACGGAAATCGCGGCATTGCGTGCACGTCAGCAGGCGGTTGAAGACCTTCAGTCTGATCGAAATTTGCCGGTTCACCTACTCACGGAGATTGTGAACCAGATGCCGGATGGTGTTTTCATCTCCAAGATGACTCAGGCGGATCAGGTGGTGACATTTAATGGCGTTGCGCAGTCCAATGAGCGAGTCTCCGAACTTCTGCGCAATTTGGCTGGTAATACTCCGTGGTTCACCAAGCCGGAACTGGTTGAGATTGTCTCGGGTAATTACGCTTTGTCACCACGGGATCAACGTCGGGTTTCCAATTTCGTTATCCGCGTACGATTGGTTCGCGCCAGCGAGGCGGAAAAGGCGGCCGCAAAAGCGACCGCGTTTGCGACGGGGGCTGCGTCAGCGGTTTCTGCTCCAATCGGAGCTGCCACCGCAGCTCCAAAATAGCAGGATTGCGAATGGCCACTAGCAAATTAGGTTCAATAGATTTTGCGCAACTGCAGGAGCAGTTAATGGCGCAGTTTCGCGATTTGGACCCAAAAGACCCATCGTCCTGGCCGTCGTTCCCCAGATACTCACTATTTGCGGTGACCGCCGTTGCGGTCGTTGTAGCGCTGTGGTTTGTCTGGTTGAGTGGCTCGGATGAAGTGCTGATTCAAGAACAAGCCAAAGAGGTGAAATTGCGGGAGGACTACAAGACCAAGTTGACCAAAGCTGTCAATCTGGATGTGCTGAAAAAGCAGCGCGAGCAGGTCCAGCAATACGTCACGCAACTTGAAAAGCAGTTGCCAAGTAAAGCTGAAATGGACGCCTTGCTGTCGGACATCAACCAGGCTGGCTTAGGTCGCAGTTTACAGTTCGACCTGTTTCGACCAGGGCAAATCGTTGTCCGGGACTATTATGCAGAATTACCAATCGCGATCCGGGTCAGTGGAAAATACCATGATGTCGGTGCGTTTGCGTCCGACATAGCAAACCTGTCGCGCATTGTCACCCTCAATAATTTGACCATTGTGCCTCGGCAGGATGGTTCACTTGTTCTTGACTCGACCGCAAAGACCTTTAGGTACTTGGATAAGGATGAGGTCGCGTCCCAAAGCAAGGCAGCGGGTAAAGGTGGCAAGAAATGACGCTCCGCAAGTTGTTTGCTGCACTGAGTATGGCGTTGATGTTGTTTGGCTGTGGATCATCGAGCGAAGACGATATTCGCCAGTGGATGGTTGAAGAGCGAAACCAGACCCGACCCAAGGTGGCGCCAATTCCACCACCCAAACAGTTCAAGCCTGAGGCCTACACCAACGCCACGTCCATTGAGCCCTTCAGCAATCAAAAATTGACGCAAGCCCTTAAGCGAGACTCCGCGCAGGTTGCGGCAAACGGTGCGCTGGTAGCACCGGAATTGGCGCGCCGCAAGGAACCTTTGGAGGCATTCCCGCTCGACAGCATGACGCTGGTTGGAAACATTATTGATGCAGGGCAGCCAGTCGCCCTCATCAAGGTCGATAACTTGCTTTACCAAGTCAAATTGGGTGCCTATCTCGGACAGAGTTTTGGTCGGGTGATGAAAATTGCAGAGACCGAGGTAACACTGCGTGAAATCGTTCAGGATGCAGCGGGTGAATGGATTGAACGCATCGCGACACTACGGTTGCAAGAGGTGAAAAAATGACAGAAAAGTACCAGCGATCAGAGTTGCGCATGTGGCGCGGTGTGCATTTTTTGGCCGCATTGTTGTGGGGCGTGACGGTTCACGCCCAAACTGCGATCGAGTCCGTGACTGGATCCATTCAAGGAGGTTCTGAGGTCATTCGCATCGACCTCAGCAAGGAATTGAAAGCGTTGCCGTCGGGGTTCGCCATCCAGGCACCTGCTCGGATCGCATTGGACTTTCCAGGCGTTTCCAGTGCAATGGGACGATCAACTGTTGAGATGAACGAGGGCAATCTGAAGTCAGTTAGCGTGGTTCAGGCGGGCGAGCGCACACGGGTTGTGCTCAATCTCAAAAAGCCGGCTGCGTACAAGGCTGAAATTCAGGGGAAATCGCTATTGATTGTTTTGGAGTCGGACACAACCGCCGCACCAGCCGCCGCCGCAGTTACGACCTTTGCAGAGAATCGCAGCAGGGACTCGGCACCGCTAAAAGATTTGGATTTCAGAAGAACCACGGATGGAGCTGGGCGGGTGGTGGTCACGTTGCCGAGTAATCAGGTCGGTGTCGACATTCGTCAGCAAGGGCAAACCTTAGTTGTTGATTTCATGAAGTCGACACTTCCCGAAGGTTTGCGACGCCGGCTCGACGTGGCTGATTTCGGCACTCCCATTAAATTGGTTACAACAACGCAGGCAGGCGACCGAGTCCGCATGGTGATTGAACCCACTGGTCAGTGGGAACACAGCGCCTATCAGAGTGACGAACAATTTGTGATTGAAGTCAAAGAGGTTAAGGTCGACCCTAAAAAATTGACGCAAGGTGTGGGTTACAACGGTCAAAAGCTATCGTTGAATTTTCAGAACATCGAAGTCCGCTCGCTCCTGCAAGTGATCGCAGACTTTACCAACCTTAATATTGTCACCTCCGACTCGGTTAGTGGATCGGTCACTCTGCGTTTGCAGGACGTACCCTGGGACCAGGCGTTGGACATTATTCTGCAGGCAAAAAATCTCGGACGACGCAAGAGCGGGAACGTTTTATGGGTAGCCCCAAATGAGGAGATTGCGGCAAAAGACAAGCAAGATCTTGAATCATTAACCGCAGTACAAACACTTGAACCTGTCAAAACACAATTCTTCCAAATTAACTATGCAAAGGCAGATGAAATTGCTGCGCAGCTAACCGCTGGAGGTGTTGTGGCACCGGGGAGCATTTCAACACCGAACGCGCGCTTACTCAGTCCGCGCGGCAGCGTGATCGCAGTCAAGCGCACGAATCAGCTTTTTGTAACTGATATTCCAAGCAAACTGGAACAGATCCAGGAACTGATCGCCAAAGTAGACGTCGCGATCCGTCAGGTCATGATCGAGGCCCGGTTGGTTGAAGCGTCCGACAGTTTTGGCAAGTCGCTTGGTGTCAAATTAGGCGGCACTGATTTGCGGGCGACGCGGGGTGGCGATGGCGGGTACCAA